>JAUVVQ010000065.1 GCA_030604525.1 Phycisphaerae bacterium
GCACCCCTGCTTTCTTGCGAAAGCAAGAAGGGGTGCCTGGCGATTGAATCTGTGATTTGTTATTCTTGTCACACTTCACGCTTCACACCATCCGAATTTTAGTGTTCAGTACTGATTTTTACTGACCGGATACGCCTTTACAGACGATATTTTAAGTATTACTATGTTGCAGCTTGACAGGAACGGATTATGAAAAAAGAGGACAGCTTAAACCAATCAAACAAGGCTCTTAGCTTCTGGCTCTGTGCGGGATTACTTGTCGTTTTGCTCGCCTCAATATTGGCTCGTGATATAACCCGGCCGTTTTACGGCCTGCACAGCTGGGCTGCAGCTCACGGTTCATGGCTGGCACGAAACCATATAAAATATGGTTTTGGGTATACAAAGGGTATGTCTACATGGGCTGTAGGGGACCCGCCGAAAAAGAATCCGCAGAGATATATTGACCATCCTCAACTCGCTGTCCTTGCAACATCATTATTTATGCGTGTTTTTGGCATTAATGAAGCTAATCGTCGTATCACAATAGCAATATTATCCGTGATATGTCTGGTGATATTTCTCAGGATTTTGAGGGGATTACTCGACGATAAAACGGCCCTGCTGGCCGGTCTGATTTATGTTTTATTTCCCATATCCGGCTATTTTGGTCTTGGGTACTTCCATACAGTCATGGGCTTTCTGGCTATATGGTATTATCTTGTGCTGATACGCTCGCTTAAAGACGGCCCTGAGCCCAAACCGGTTCATAAGTTGGGCTTGGCGGTGAGTCTTTTCCTGACTTTACAGTTTGGGTGGAATGGTTTTTTCTACGCTTTTGCAATTGGACTGCACTATGTTGCCCGATGTGTTTTTCGCAAGCAGCTACCGGATAAGAGTCTGTTGGCAATTCTAATCCTTGCACCTCTGTCAAGTCTTACCTTGAACTTTACCCTTATGGCCGCCGGCTATGGATGGAACTTTCAAAGGATAATAGAACTTTACAAATGGCGCTCAGCGAAAGGCGAGATGCCGGAGTTTCTCTGGGGAGCCTGGTTTGCCAAGTTCTGGGAATTTGCGATAACGAATTTTACACTGCCTATCCTGATTACTGCGATTGTCTATCTGACGTTCGGCCAATTATTTGTATTTATGGAGACGAAACCGAGCGAGGAAAACAAACGGCGTTCAAGACAATTTCCTCAGTTTTGGCTTTTTTTAATTACGCCGGTATCTCAGTTGCTAATTTTGCGGGGGGCTTTATGGAAACACCAGACCTGGGAGCGTCCGTTTAGTCCATTTATTGCCATAGCAGCAGCCCTCGGGGTTATGCTGCTGGGAGACTTATTAAGAAAAATAAATCGGCGACTGGCTGTTGCCGGCACTGTGGTTCTGGTCGGAGTTTTCTTTGTTGTTTGTGTAAAAGGTACGAACTATTATTATGGTATAAGATGGCAATCGCCGGCAAAAATGGAGATGCTTAAGTCGCTGCGCGAGAAAATACCGCCGGACAAGGCTCTTTTGAGTTATGATCCTTTCATGGTGGACCAGCACAAATCCAAGGGTGCCCACTATCGGCCTGAGATTGCCTGGCATCTGAACAGAGAGATTGTACAGGCAAGGATTTTTGCAGAAGTTCAAAAGTACGCATTAACGGGCAGATACCCATATTATCTTGTACCGGCGGTGGACCAGCTATCGCCTTTGATAGCTCAATTGCGGAAGCACTATAAGTTTGAGTATGTTCCGGGCCATCCTGAGGAGACCAAGAACGGGAAATTCTTTAAGCGTGGTATGATGCCGCATATGATTTTCGATTTGAGCAGCAAGGTGGGCGGCTCATAAAATTGTTTTGGTTTTAGATTTCTGTCGATGCATTTGTTTGTTCTTTCCTGAAGTCGCCCGGGTATTTGTGCCACAGCCAGGCCGTGCAAATTCCGCCGACCACAAACAGGAAGCTTAACATTACTGCGCGGTCGATTATTGCCGCAAGCAGACCAACTTCCAGCGGGACGGCAAGAACCACCGCACCGGAGCCGAGGACCAATTCTCTTATACCCAGTGCACCGGGGGTTATGGCGACAAACATAGTTACAAAGCCGAGTGCTCCAAGAATCAGGCAGCCGGCTGGGTTAATGTCCTGGCCTATACTGTGATAAATAATCCCGATGCGCAAGGCGGTCAGCAAGAAGTTTATCGTAAGAAGTGCAGTGGAGACGAGCAGGGCCCTTGTATTTTGCGCGACTTGCTTGCGACCGGCCAGGAAATTTTGCAAGGTAACCTTTATCGTTCCGGTGCCGGTTGGAGTCGGTAGAGGGGCAAACAAAAAGACTATGGAGCAGGCGAATGTACCGAGGAATACAACAGCCAATATTTTGTTTTCATAGTTTGCAAGGCCATACATTGTAAGAAGAACTGCTATAGCTACTATCGATGCAGTGGCGGTCATAAGGAATGTTAAATATAAAAAGAAGGTGGCGAAGCGGGTATAGCTAAAGCCATAACGGCGCTTCAGATAGTTGGCCCGAAACAGCGTGCCGAATTTAATTGGTATGTAATTAAGCAGCACAGAGGCATTTTGCAGTAATATCATATCCCATAGTCGGGTTTTTATTTTCAGGGCGGCCAGCAGGCTTTGGACAACTCCGGCGCTGCAGCATATTTGAACAAGGCAGAGAACGTATAACAGCAGCAGTTGGGACGGCCGTAATTTTAGCAGGGCCTTTAACTGTTCCCAGTGTTTAGCCAGATACCACAGCAGCAACGTCAGGATTGCTATTGCCAATATGTTTTTGAGCCATTTAATCATTATCACCTTCTTCAGATAGTGTATCAGCAAAAACAACCAGTAACAAAAACAATTTCTCATGAACAAAGATTGTCTGATACAGGTGTGCTGCAGCTTTTACCTGTGAAGTTATTGTAAGATTTTCTATTCTGTATTATAATATAATCTATGCTCGACTATTATGAAAAACGCAGGCAGCGGATTATGGCCAGACTGGCGGATGGGAACTGTATTCTGGACGTCGGCTGTGCACAGCGGCCAAACGTCAATTTGAGCGGCAGCCGGATAGTGGGTCTGGATACAAACGATATGGTTATCCAGCCGCCGTATACTGAGCATGTTGTAGGCGATGTAGCCGACATTGATACACTTTTAGCCGGCCAGCGATTTGATGCTGTATTGATGGGTGAGCTCATTGAGCATATTGAGCGTCCTTACGACCTCCTTCGGTCGGTTCGTAACCACATTGCTCGCGGTGGTTCGCTGATACTGTCCACCCCCAACCCACTGGGAATCCCCGTGGCGTTAGCTGAATACCTCTGTCTTAGAAAGTTTTATTACACACCGAATCACGCCTTTTACTTCAGCCCCCGCTGGGTGTGGCGACTGCTGGAAAGAAGCGGCTACAAAGTTATCAAGACGGTTGGTTGTGGTGTCTCAATCTGCGGGGTGCCGCTGCCGGCCCCTGTATCATTAAGTTATATTGTTATCTACGTAGCCATACCTGCCTGAAAACCTTGACAGTACGACTATCGTTTTTTTTCATATCGCTAAGGCTGGAATCTGGAGGACAAATACAAGACTATTAGTTTAATTCTGCTGAATTTTACAAGAAAGTATCGGGGCACACGGCCCGTGCCGTAAGAATAAAGGGGATTTAAGAGAAAATTTCTAAAAAATTAGAAAATTTTTGCACAAAAGTCTGTCTTTTGGCCTCTTATATAATATAATAGATTTTGGTGCCCGTACCTGTATAATTTAACATCAACTCTTTTGAAAAGGAGAAAAAAATGAGAGAAAAAAGTGTGACAATTTCAGAAAGCCTTGCGTGTAGAAAATTATTTTTTTCAGTCTTTGGTGTTTTACTACTGGGTTTGGCCGCTGGTACCGCCAATGCGTCT
Organism: Phycisphaerae bacterium; assembly: GCA_030604525.1. GTDB lineage: Bacteria > Planctomycetota > Phycisphaerae > Sedimentisphaerales > Anaerobacaceae > JAUVVQ01. Next base: position 3,889 of record JAUVVQ010000065.1, read on the forward strand.
TTGGTCGCCTGCTACGATTTTGAAGGTGATGCCAACGACATTATCGGCAGCAACCACGGAATCCTAATGGGTGACGCCGCAATAATTGAGGACCCCGAAGGAGGTTTGGTACTGAGCCTGGACGGCAATGGGGACTATGTCTCTTTTGAAAAAAATATTATCACAACAACAGAGTTTACACTTGCAGCCTAGGCTAATCAATATGATTTAGCAGGAGGTAGATACAATACAAATACGATATTCCAGCAAAGGGACGATAATACGAGCGCGGCAACTGCCAAGTCAATTATAGTTCTTCACACAGAACATACTGGTGATGACCCTTATGCATTTGCTTATGTTAGAAGCAGCGACGGTCCTTCGCAGATATTGACTTATCCAAAAAAGAATTATAACCAATGGCATCATTATGCGATAACCGTTGATTCAAATGATCTAATATTTTACATAGATGGAGTTGAAATAGATAGAACTTCAAACAACCAGGCAGGCGATTATGTTACCTCCATAGACTATGTTGATATTGGAAGACATAGGCGTAACGGAATAAATGGTGGTTTTTTCAACGGCGTAATCGATGATGTTGTAATTTACGACACAGGATTACCTGGTGAAGCAATCCGACAACTTTATAACATTGGAGTTAATGCTTCTGAGCTTATCATCATTCAAATTGAGAAAGCAATTGCTGAAAAAGAAGAGGCCTTGATAAAGATTAATGCCTCACTAAAGAGTGAATGGACGGCATACTACACGCTTTGTGAATTACTTGAAAGTGGCAATTATGGTGATTTGAATAAGAGTGATATAATCATAGCCAAACAGAAGATTCATTCTGCGATACAACACCAGGAGCAGTGCATGGATGCACTGGAAAAAAGCATTGAAAAGCTGAAGGATTCGCTTCGGCTTCTTGGCTGCGAACCGGAATCCCCAAATGAAAACCAGGACAATTGACCAACATAACCTGCATATAAAAGTATCCGTTTTTTCGAAACCTATGTTTTCCAGACTTTGAAAATCAGATTGAACGAATAGCGTCTCAACGGCGTATTTGTCAGAAAGCGATTTATAGGATTACATAACATAGGTAAGCGTTGTGCCACAAAAGCCGGGATTACGTACGGCCAGTGAAACTCCCAACGCGCATTTTCAAGCTCCTGAAATATCCGGGTCAAATTGCGCTGTGTTATCATAAGCAGTCCTTTTTCCGCCTCCCAGGCGGATTCATGTGCTGTTCCGTGAAGCCCCATCGCCAACAGAAAAGGACGCCAGAAAGGACAGTTACCGTTAGGTTCCAGGCTGAGTAGTAAGCCGTTGGGTTTAAGCGCTTCATAGCCTGCGCAGATCGCCTCTCTGATCGATGTCAAGTTAGGGAAATGATGCAGTGTCTTGAAATATACGACGGCGTCAAACTTCCCAGCTACACGACCGGCAAAATCCTGAAATTCAGATTCCACTGTGATCAAATTCTTGTCCAGTCCCCTTTCTGACGCAATTCTGCGGAGCACTTCAAGAGCTTTTGCAGAAATATCGACTGCAGTTACACAGAAACCACACTGAAGCATCTTTATGGTATACATGCCGCTGCCGGCGCCGCACTCAAGTATTTTCCCACCACTGTGTATTGACTCGAAAAGACCTTGGACAACATCCCATTTGTCAACATTGCCCGACCATAATTTATCTTCTGCAGACGCTATTCTATCGAAATAGCTCTTGGTCATTTGTCGGTGTTTGTGCTTATCGATTTGGTCCAAAAAACAGTTCCTTGGGTCCTAAAATGCTGCTGTTCGTATTGGTGCGATTTTTACTAAATATGGTCTCGCAGCAACAACAATTACTTTAATTCTCGCTATTTTTGACTTCCTCTAAATTCTCAAAAAAATCTATCATCCACTGGTTAAAGTCAATTTTTTCTCTCAATAATTGCGCTCGCCTTTCTGCCCAGATTTTATCCGTTTCAGGGTCATCCAAAATAGACCGGACTGTTCTTAAAATATCATCTTCTTTATCTGGCAAAATTCCTACGGCCAATTTGTATTTATGCTCCAGTTCTTCCAAATACGCCAGACGCCCTACAAAAGTATTACACCGTACTGCAGGCCTGCCAAGTACCGCAGCTTCGGCAGTCATAGTCTGTGAATCGCATATTAGCATTTTAGCAAAGGATAATATATGATGCATGTCCCAGGGCTCAATCTTATGTGTTCTTGCATTTTCAACCGATTTTATCACCTCATAACCACTCAATAGTTTCTCAATCCCGCCCCAAAGTTTACCGGATATACCTTTCGCCTTTGTATCATGAAATGCCTTTAACGCCGAGAAGCGGACAACAATATACTTATATTTTTCAAGACCATATTTCCCCAAAATTTTAGCGTCCGGCGTAAAATTGTCCGGATGAAGATACGCAAGCTCGTGGTAGGAATTGTGTAAAACTCTTTTATGCTTCCACTTCTCAAAGCGTAAGCATGAAGGATTTATTACTTTATAAACGAAAGGATAGGTAATATATGAAAAAATCTTTGTGTAGTCGTCATCATCTTCAGCGACTACAAACGATTTTACTTTAATTATATGGGCAATTGACGTATCAGAGCCGATAGCGTACTTAAATTTGTATTTCCTGTGTAACTTATTTAACAATATTGCTCTATGTATAAGTTCAAGACCATTATGCAAATATGGCACCGTGTTTATCGGTGCAACCTGATATTCCAATTTGAGATTGTCTAAAAGTTGCAATGTAATATCTTTGTCTCTTGCTACAATATGCACCTTATGACCGTCATTTTTAAATTTATTAATAAGATTCTTAAAAAGATGGACGTGAGCCGGATGATTCAGAGTAAATAGTATATCAAACCCATTGCTTTTTTTATTCATCAGATGGGCTTCCAATTATCACACGAATCGCAAAATCACAATTCAGCGAAATTACTTAAACGCTCTCGAACATCCCCCAATTTTTTAGCAGGGTTCCCGCCAACAATTGAATAATCCTCTACATCTTTCGTAACGACGGCACCGGCTCCTATTACTGCGCATTTCCCAACTTTTATGTTTGGAAGGATAATTGCATTAGTTCCAATCCAGGCATCATCCCCAACGATTATTTCGCCTCTAATACGAAAAGATTCAATTTTATTCAACTTTGAAAAATTCGTATCCGAATCCGCTACAAAAGAAACACCCGGCGCGATAGCCACTCTATCGCCCAGCTTTATCGCGTTCTTTCTATAATTATCAATAAAAGTTACATTCATATTTACAAATGAATTATTCCCAATCTCGATTCCGGATAATTTCAATAAATACATCCTTAATTTCGGAAATAGCATATTCCGCGCAAGCATTCTTAAAATTGCTCTAATTAATCTTTTCATTTAGTTCCTTTTTAAAAATCTCAAAAACTTAATCCCTTGTTGCATAATAAAATATAATATGCTCGAATTTATATATTGATATCTGCCGTACTCAACAAGATTACCGCCAAACCTTCTTTTGAATTCTCTCGGCCCATATTTTACACCAGGCTTGCCGGCCCCTCCAAAGTTAAACCATTTATATTTATTTTCAACGCCGTATCTTAATATCCACCAAACCAATAATTCGTTGGAATAATAGTCTCTAAATTCATATTTATCGCCGGCATACCAGTCGTAAATTTCCTTTCCAAACGGAAGAACAACTCTTGACGCAACGGGCAAATCCTTATAATAAGCTAAAAGAAATATCCCCGCTTTAGATTCATAAACTTTTCTAAAAATATCCCTGGAAATTAAAGGGATAGCCAAGGCATTATACGTTTCTTTTAAACAATCATAAAAAGAAATGAATTGTGTTTCATCTTTTACAATTTCTACTTTA
>JAUVVQ010000034.1 GCA_030604525.1 Phycisphaerae bacterium
ACAAGCTACTATCGTAATTGGTTATGCGGAAGCGGCTTTTGCAGGCAGTTATGTAGAGTCTGGTTCTGCAGTTCTTGATGAAGCAAGTCTTGTAGTTGATGGTACTGTGGTTCCCGAGCCGGCGACTGTTTTATTGTTGGGTTTTGGCGGATTGCTTTTAAGAAAAAGAAAATCAATGAAAGGATAAAAAAATGAAAGCCCAAAAAACCTTGTGGAGAGGAAAGGGAACCACAATTGTATTTATGGTTTTTACGGTTTTGTTCATGTTTTCTCATCAAAGCTATTCAGCCATTTTGATAAATGATGTGGATGTCATTCCTTCCCAACCGTTAGATATCGAAGTAATTACCTTCGAAATTTACGGCGAGGCTGGGCATACACCCAGTTGGGTAGAATATGACCAGTTTACTCAGGTCGAAACATTTCTTCGTTTGGACATGTACGTAGACACAGGCCATTTCGCAGCTATCAGTGAATGGACATACTCAAAGGATATTTCACCTTTATCTGCTGACACTTACACACTTGAGGTCAGAGCGTTCGATTATCAATTGGATACACTCCAAGATACCTATACTGTTGATTTTACTGTTGTTCCAGAACCGGCGACTGTTTTATTGTTGGGTTTTGGCGGATTGCTTTTAAGAAAACACAGAAAATAACAAGAACACGAAAGGAAAGAGGAAATGAAATCCAACATTATAGTCATAGGTCTCTTAGTAATTCTAATAGCGACACTTACAACACAAACAATTATGCACACTATACATTTTATCCTTCCTTAGGGGGACAGGGAGCATCGCGGTTATTCTTGCTGGTGAATCAATAAATGGCTTGCAAGGAACTTGTGTGCGCTTATACTGAGCGGTAGAGAACAATTATATTTGAGGTGATATTATGAGAGGTATAGAAATACTTGCAGTGGACCTGGGGCGAGCGGGAAGTGCGGCGGCATACATTGCAGGCGGGGTCGTAGCGGCGTATATTTTGAACTATATATTGTTCAAGATTCTCGATAGGGTAAGCAGCCGGAGTAAGATTATACCAGAGGGGGCATTTTCGAGGCACTGCAGGGGAGCGATGCTATTGACGCTGACGGCGTTATTCGTTCGTTTTGTTCTTATGGGTAAGGAATTCGGCGAGCATATCACCGAGGCGGTTACGCATATTACAGTTCTGGTGCTGATAGGTTCAGTGAGCTGGCTTGTTATCACGCTTACGGGTGTGTTCGAGGAAAGTGTTTACAGTAAATTTAGCATAGAGGTTCAGGATAATCTTCGAGCGAGGAAGATTCGGACGCAGTTAAGTGTGGTAAGGCGCATAGTGATTGTTGCGGTGGTGGTATTAGCATTCGGGACGATGTTGATGACGTTCGAGAATGTTCGTCAGCTTGGCACGACGATACTCGCCTCGGCTGGTATAATCGGGATAGTAGTTGGTATGGCGGCCCAACGGACGATAGGGACATTTATAGCGGGTCTTCAGATAGCTTTTACCCAGCCGATACGGGTGGATGATGTTGTGATAGTGGAGAATGAATGGGGCAGGATAGAGGAGATAACGCTGACTTACGTGGTGGTAAAGATATGGGATTTGAGGCGTCTTGTTGTGCCGATAACTTATTTTATAGAAAAGCCGTTTCAGAACTGGACGCGTGTTACAGCGGATTTGCTGGGGACGGTTTATTTGTATGCAGATTATACGGTTCCGATAGAGAAGATACGAGAAGAGCTAAAGAGGATACTCGAAGGATGCAAAGAATGGGACGGGAAGGTTTGTGCGCTTCAGGTTACTAATGCTACGGAGCGGAGTATTGAGATGCGTGCGATTATGAGCTCCCGGGATGCATCCGAGGGCTGGGCGCTTCGGTGCAATGTCAGGGAGAAGCTGATTTCTTATATACAGGCGCAATATCCTGAATCGCTTCCGAGGATTCGGGCGGAGCTTGAGACTGTTCCGGAAGAAATTGAGGGAAGCCCGCAAGAAAAGGATAAGAATTGACAGAGCGAGAAGGTTGCGGTGGTTGGTTATGGGCAGTCGGTCTGTTAATTATTGAGATTTTTCTTCTTTTGCAGCAATTACGGCTTCGTTAAGGTTCATAGTTTTTTCGTATAAAGCTCTTCCGATGATAGCGGCTTCGATGTTCAGTTTTTTCAGTGCCTCTACGTCAGCTATGCTTTTAATTCCACCTGATGCGATAAGGGGAGTGCTTATGGTTTGTGCAAGGATTTTTGTTCTTTCGAGGTTTGGTCCAGCCATCATACCGTCCTTGCTTATGTCGGTATAGATAATAGCGGCGAGAGGCAGCAGGTCAGCTTTTATTGCGAATTCGATAAGGTTTTGTGGGGTTTCCTGAGTCCAGGCGCGGGTTGCGACTTTCGAGCCGCGAGCATCAATTGCGAGAGCGATTTTGCCCTGGAATTTTTTTGTAATTTCAGTAAACCAGAGGAAATCCCCGACGGCTTTTGTGCCGATGATTATCCTATTTACTCCTATATCGAGGAGATTTTTAATAGCGTCCTCGTCTCTGAGTCCGCCCCCGACTTCGATATTGAGCTTTCCGAGTTTGGCGATGGAAGCGATTACGTCGGTATTTACGGGTTTGCCGATTTTTGCACCTTCCAAATCAACGATGTGGAGCCATTTAGCGCCCTGTGCGTGGAATAATTCTGCCTGTTTAACCGGGTTCTGCTCATAGGTAATTTGACGATGATATTCGCCCTGGATGAGTCTGACACATTTTCCTTTTATTAAATCTATTGCCGGGATAATATACATTGCAAAACCTTTCAGAATTTTTTAGTACCGTAAGTACAAAGTAATCCGTGGAATTTTAGACAAAAGCTTTGTTAGTTTCAACAGTTTTTATCTTAATATTTGTGATAGTTACGTTTTTTTTATCAGGTTTAACTTTAAGCAGGCGAGATTCGTGGTTCCCGGGTTGAATGCGGCGACCAGTTCTGAGGTAAATTCTTGCATTTTTTCAAAATAGATAGTATTAGTAATAAGATAGCTGTTCCGGAGAGGTGTCGGAGTGGCTTATCGAGCCGGTTTCGAAAACCGGTGTGCCCCTTAAGGGGTACCGCGGGTTCGAATCCCGCCCTCTCCGTTTATTTTCTTATGGTTTCAGCAAATCTATTGCGGGGGATATAATCATCAAGGAGAATTCGAGAAGGCAGGTTTTCATTTGCCTTAAATTATCTGGCTGCGAGTTTCAGGACTAATCTTTCGATGGCGGCTTGCGGGTTGGTTCGACCGGTTTTGATTTTAAAATCGGTCTCTGCGAGGCGAGTTATAAAATAAGCAATCCGGCGGAGGGATAATTTACTCAACAGGCCGAAGAAAGCATCTTTATTTGACCAGATGTTTAACTGGTTTGCAATCTGTGCGGGATGAGCTCCCTTTTCGAGCATAACCTTTGCATTGAACATTTTTCTGAACTGGTATGCGAAGGCGCCGACGGCGGTGTATTCTGCGGATTTGTCTTCGGCGAACATTTTTCGAAGCTGGCGGACGGCTTTGGGGATATTCTTCCGAAGGCAGGAATTGATGACCTCGAAGCAATTGAAGAGACGATTGTGCCCGGTGAGTTTTGTAATATCATCAGCGGTGATGTCGTTTTTGTCGTGTGCATAGATGGCTAACTTGTCGATTTCGGCATAGAGCTGTGTGAGAGAATCGCCGAGGAAATCAATCAGCAGGCGAGCATCATTGTAATTGAGTTTTTTGCTGTGCGCTTCTTTTGCGTAATCCATCAGGCGTTTGGGCATTTGTGAGGCAGAGGGTGGATTTGCATTTATCAGTTTGCCGGTTTTTTTGAGTTTTTTGGCCAGGTTGGTATTACCATTCCAGGAGCTTACGGACATTATAAGGATTCCGGTATCGGAAGGGTTCTCGAAGTAAGTTTCCAGCATTTTTCTATTATCCGAGATGAATTTGCCGGCGTTTTTGATGAGCACAACTCTTTTTTCGGTTAAAAAGGGAAGCGTTCTCAGCTCGTCGAAGACCTGTGAAGGCGAGAGGGCATCGGGATCTGGGCTGAACAGGCCGGTATTTCTTTGCTGCGGCTCAAGGAGAGTCTCAAGCAGCTTTTCGCAGGAGGAATTAAGCAGAGCCGTATCTTTTCCAACGATAACATATATCGAGTGTTGTTTTTTTCGGGACTCTGTATTTTTGGTCATACTTTCAACCGGTTACTCGATAGTGGAAAGGATTTTATTTTTTTGATTTTTTGTTTTCTGCTGGCTGTGTTTTTTTATCTTTTTGTTCTTCATCGGAATCATCTTCGATGGCAATTTTTTCCACAGCGACGAGCTTATCCCCGGTGTCAAGCTTGATGAGCCGGACACCCTGGGTATTTCTTCCGATGATTCTAATCTGCTCCAGACCTGTTCTTATGATTATACCATTAGCCGTAACCATCATCAGGTCGTCGTCATCACAAACGGCTTTTATGGCAACGACGTTCCCGTTTCTTTTTGAAGTTTTTATATTAATCAGGCCGAAACCACCTCTTTTTTGTGTGCGGTAATCACCGACGTTTGTTCTTTTTCCATATCCTTTTTCACAGACGGTGAGCAGTGAAGTGTCTTCTGTGGCAATGACCATACCGACGACGTTATCTTTCGGTCTTAGTTTTATTCCCTTAACACCTCTTGATACTCTCCCCATAGAACGGACTTGTTTTTCGTCGAAATGTATTGCTTTTCCTTTTTCTGTGCCGAGGATTACGTGGTCGCTACCTTTTGTCATATCGACTCCGATGAGAGTGTCATCCGGTTCGAGCTTAATAGCAATGACCCCGGTTGACCTTGGGTTTCCGTATGCGCTGAGCTTGGTTTTCTTTATGTATCCCTTTTTCGTAGCCATAACGAGCTGTCTTTGTTTTTCCGGTTGTTCTTGTTCTTTGTCGAACGAGCTTACGTTAATTATCGAAGTTATCTTCTGTTCTCCGAGGTCCAGGAGGTTTATGATGTTTCTGCCTTTGCTTTGTCTTGACATACTCGGAATGTCGTAAACTTTGAGCCAATAGCATTTCCCACGGTCGGTGAAGAAGAGCAGATAATCATGGGTGGAGGCGACGAAGAGGTGTTCGATGAAATCTCCTTCCTTAGTATCCGAGCCGATAATGCCTCTTCCACCTCTTGCCTGTTTTCGATATGTTTCCATCGGCATTCTTTTGATGTATCCTGAATGGCTTATGACAACGATTACATCCACCTGTGCGATTAAATCCTCGATATCGATATCCTGTGCAGCGGGAGCTATTTTCGTTTTTCTTTTGTCGCCGTATTTTTCTTTAATTTCATAGATATCCTCCCTGATTATATCGAGCAGGACTTCTTCACTTGCGAGGATGGCTTCGTATCCTTCTATTTTTTCCAGGAGGTCGGTGTAATCCTGTGCGAGTTTTTTTATTTCCAGCCCGGTTAACCTTTGCAGCTGCATAGTCAGGATTGCATCGGTCTGTGGTGCTGTGAGGAACTGATTTTCTTTTGATTTATTCTGGACGAATTTTTTCGGGAGCAGCTCTCTGATTGTTGCGGTTTCGGTTAAGCGGAGCGGTTTTTTCATCAGGTTTAATTTTGCGGCTGGTGCATCGGGCGATTTTTTTATAATTTTAATGATTTCATCGATGTCCCCTACGGCGAGAATAAGGCCTTCGAGGACGTGCGCTTTATTCGAGCATTTTTTGAGCAGGAATCGTGTGCGTCGAGTAATGACTTGCTTTCGGTGGTTGATGAAGTGCTGGAGCATTTGTTTTATGTTCAGTGTCTCCGGTCTATTGTTTACCAGAGCGATATTTGCGATTGCAAAGGTAGTCTGCAGATACGTATATCGGTAGAGTTTATTTAGAGCGACCTGTGGTTCTGCGTCTTTTTTCAAATCGGCGATGATTCTCAGGCCGTGTCGGTCAGATTCGTCTCTGATGTCGGAGACTTCCGGCAGCAAACCTTCTTTGACGCAATCAGCGATTTTTGAGACGATGGTGGTTCTGACGACCATATATGGTATTTCTGTTATGACGATTTTACTTTTCCCGTTTTTGGCGGTTTCGATGTCGGTTTTTCCTCTGAGGGTCAGATGTCCCCTGCCTGTGGTGTACGCATCAACGATTCCCTTTTTTCCGCAAATTGTACCACCGGTAGGGAAGTCGGGTCCCGGCAGTTTCTCCATAATATCTTTGAAGCCACATTTTGGGTCGTCGATGATGAGAATTAAAGCATTGCAGACTTCCGTGACGTTGTGAGGTGCTATGTTTGTAGCCATACCGACGGCGATACCGGAAGCGCCGTTAACGAGTAGATTCGGGAATTTTGAAGGCAGGACGACCGGCTCTGTTCGGGTTTCATCATAGTTTGGGACGAAATCGACGGTGTCACTTTTTAAATCTTCGAGCGAATCGACAGCAGGAGCAGTCATTCTTGCTTCGGTATATCTCATAGCTGCTGGTGGGTCGGCGTCGATGCTTCCAAAGTTTCCCTGTGGGTCGATGAGTGGGTATCGCATATTCCAATCCTGTCCGAGTCGAACGAGAGTTCCGTAAGTGGCCTGGTCGCCGTGAGGATGATAGTTTCCGCCGGTATCACCGACGATTTTAGCACATTTTCGGTGCTTGCTTCTCGGTCCGAGATTCAAATCATTCATAGCGACAAGTATTCTTCTCTGAGAAGGTTTCAGGCCGTCTCTTACATCCGGTAAAGCTCTTGAGACAATCACGCTCATAGCGTAATTCAGGTATGAGTGTTTAAGCTCATCGAGGATTGGCATATTTTGAAATTTTTCATTCGGGGTCTGCTTTTTTTCCATAAGTCAAATCGTCCTTATAACAAGTTTTAACAAAAGAACAGCTTATCGCGAAGGAGCTGGAAAGTCAAGGAAAGTGATGTGTATTTCAGGTATAAAAAAGTGAAACTCAGAAGTCAGTGCGTCTTAGTTTTTGGAGTCGTTTTTTTTGAGCCGCCGTAAATAAATCGCATCTGTCCGATGTTTGGTATCCAGTTTAAAGAGACGAATCCGTTTGCGATACGTAAGAGGATATTCTGGCGGCTTTTTGCCGCCAGGAAAGCTTTTAATGGTCTTGGCCAGGGGAATTCGAAGCCGCTGGGCCAATAGACGACCATAGCTTTTCCCATAAGATATTCTTGTGGTACGATTCCGGGCGGGAATACAGTGCCGTTGTTTCCGATGCCTTTTCTGTTCCACCATCTTCCATCTTCGCTGTTCGGGCTGTTGTCGCCGAGAACAAAGAACTGTTTTTTATCGAGGGTAAAAGGACTTCCCTGAACAGCCCTTCCATTTCCTCTGGAATTTCCGTATTTAGAGCTGGTATAGTGTATATCTCTGAAGATTGCCAGATGCGAGACGTTCAGCTTCCCTGCACCCAGGATAGTAACTTTTGGTTGGATTTCCGCCCTGATTTCGCCTGCGTCCCGAGGATTTACTCCCAAATCATATATTAATGTTTCTTCTCCTGCGTTAAATTTTAGTATGTGGTCAACATTGGCGAATTTTAACAAAATAGGAGTATTTTCTATCCGGAAGTCCATTTTTTTTGTTTTAAGAGTTTGCGTTTTATTACTGTCCTGGATTTTCTCGATTTTCATATATCCATCTGCAGTGACGGAAGCTCTATATTTTATTCCGTATTTGCTTAATTGTATGGCGAGGAAATTGTCTCGTTGAGGGGAGCGGGCGCACAGCCGGACCATTAAATCACTGCAGAATGGTCTGAATCTATAATACCCGACGTTATTGTATGCATAAGTAGCTCTGAAACCGTTTCCAAGTGAAGTATTATAACTGAATTGGTTGATTTGTCCGATTGGGCAATCCAGATTGAGCATAGTGGGCTTATTTTTGTCTATAATCCAATTTGAATTATCGGTATCGAGAGGAACTTTCCAGGTATGTCCGTTGAAATTTCCCTGCCTTGGCCTGGCGGGCTGATAATCATTATCATAAACAGCCATCCATAGTTCTTTCTGCACTTTGGGAGGTTTTCTTTGAATTTTTCCATTGATATAGATATCCCCATCTATTATTTCAATGGTTTCTCCGGGCAGTCCAATCAATCTTTTAATATAGTTTATGTCCGGATTAAGAGGATTTTTGAAGACGACGACATCCCATCGTTTCGGCTCAAAGAACTGGTAGATGCACTTCAAGACCAGAATTCTGTCTCCCCTTGCAACAGGTATGATTCCTTCGGTAGCGAGATAATATCCACAACTCGGGCATCGAGAATGAATGGCTCGAATATTATTTTGCCGGTGATTATTTTCAGCTTCCGAATCATACCCATAGTCCAATCTGTATCCACACTGAGGACAGCGAAGATAGAAATGGTCTCCCTTTAGAGTTTCTGCCATACTGCCTGTGGGGATACGGTAGGGTTCCATAACAAAAGAGCGGAAAATAAAAGCCAGGATAAAAGCAACAACCAGCCATTCGAGTGGTTTTGTGAATTCGATAATTCTATCTTTTTTCGGTGATTTACCGGTTTTTGTTTTGTTTTTACTATTCCACATTGGCAATAGAGAATTTACTAACAACGTCTGGTTTAATTAAAGGCAAGGTGTAATTATGCAAATAAATGCTCCGGAGGTCAATAAACTATTTTAGAAGAAGTTTTTTTGGAGGGCATAAAGTATTCTATTTTTGAAGAGCGTTTTAATCACTTAGGCATTATCGGCTTGATGCGGTGTCAGGGGATTTATGCTTATTCTATGAATAAATATGCCAAGTCAGGATAAAGGTCTTGTGGGGCGGAAGCCGAGCTGGTTGTCGTAAGTCTATGTTATCAAGGGATTTATGTGCATTGCTGGTTTGTATTAATATTTTTATGAGCCAATCATCTAAATGCTACCATTTTCAAATCACTCTAAAGTGAGGATGCTGGCTGCTTTTTTGTTCATCAGAAATTTAAAATCCAGGTCATTTTAAAGAGGAGAAAAATTTTTAATAAAAATTGTTTGCTGCTTAGAAGTCTTTGTGGTATAGTAACTTGTGAGAATTTAAGCTTTTAAGAAGTAGTCTGTTTTTTTCTTTTTAGAGTTGTAAGTACGAAATATTTGAGGTTGAGTGTATTAAATTTTAGTGTAAGAGTAATTTGATTACTTTTTTAGGGGAGCAATAAGCTGGCTTTCGACCAGAAATTCCAATTATCTAACCATCATAAATCCTGAATTAAGAGTAGATTAATGAGGTAGCGTATGTCAACAGTCACAAAGAAACAGCTTGTGGACCGGATAGCAGAACAGAGTCAAGCTCAAAGGGTATTGGTTAAGCAGATAGTGCAGTCACTTCTCAACGAGATAACATCCGAATTAAACAAAGACAACCGTCTTGAATTTCGCGATTTTGGAGTTTTCGAGACTCGAATCCGGGCGGCCAGGATAGCGCAGAACCCCCGCACCCTTGAGCGAGTTAAAGTTCCGGCGAAGCGAACGGTCAAATTCAAGATGGGCCGTTTGATGAGGGAACAGCTTCAATCGCTTGTCACTGAACCAGACGAGGTAAAGTAAACAGATTGGTATAATCAATCTGAATTTTTAGCAGAGTTGTAGATTTTATTTACTATGTGTTATTGCTGCTAAAGAAAAGTCGGTGTTACTCAATGGATTCAAGGGAGCGGATTTATGTCAGAAGGTAAAGTCAAGTGGTTCAACCCCAAGAAGGGTTATGGATTTATATCAACCACTGATGGGCAGGATATCTTTGTTCATTACTCCAATGTTGCCGGTGAAGGTTATAAAACACTAAAGGAAGGCGGCCAGGTAACATTCGATATAGTAGAAGGCGAAAAGGGCTTGCGAGCTGAAAACGTTGAAAGCAGTCAGGGGTCGATGGAATAGTTAAGGTTTAATTTCTTGCCCTAACGAAGAGATAGATGTTTTTGCAGGTGTATTCGAGAAGGGGTTTCCTGTATTTTAAGACCTACGATAGAATTAACAGAGCTGGATAAGAGGGGACTGTATAGCCGGGAAACAGGAGGAATAATTTTGTAAATTTCCCAATGAGCCCGCATCAAGGATATTCTCAGGGGACTTTAAGTCTCCGGGCTGCCGGAAGATGAACCCAAAGGAGTTTGTCCCTGCCGGAGCGGAGATGAAAAAAGGTCAAATCATACTGGTAAAAGCTTATATATATGATATAATTCAAACAATTCGGGCTTGTGTGGTATAACAGTTTATAAATCCGGCCACAGATAGTTTTTTTGAGGTTAGTCTGGGATTTTTAAATTTGTTAAAGAAGCTGAAAAAAGCAAAAACGGAGCTGAAGATGTTCAAACGCACCCTTATATTTATTTGTTCAGCATTTATATTTTCCGGCGTTTCGTTAGCGACGGGTTACTCAAGCGCCCATTTTGTTATAGAGAGTACAGTTGATAAGGAGCTTTTGCAACACGTTCGAGCGTCAGCGGAAACTTTTTATAATATCATAAAAAATAATTTTTATGTACTTGGCTGGGAGCAGCCCTTAAGGGTTTATTATTCCCAAAGCGAGTCTGAGACCGTCAAGCTCCTGAAGCCCTACGGGGTCAAGTATGCCGGAAACAAGAGCTATTATCATATAGGTTCGGTGCCTTCGGTCTATACTCATCATTTGACAAAAGGCGGCAAAGACGCCGGCCTTGAAGGTTTGTATTACGCTATTTCACAGCATCTTATTTATAAGAGCTTTCCGAGGTCGCCGGGATGGTTTAAAAAAGGGCTTGGCAGTTTCTGGGCTCAACAGGTCAAGATAGTAAAAGGCAAGATGGTCGTTTCATCTCCCCAGGCAAGTTTTGACTATTCGCTTCGTGACAATCTTAAAGGCGGGCTCAGGCCGAACATAAGATTTCTTATAACCCGTTCCGACGAGCAGTTTGAACATTTACCCTACGGTTTTCAATTCGCCAGGGAGCTGTTTTACTGGCTTTACAAGACGGGGAATCTTAACAAGTATCTGCAACAAGTATCAACTCAGGGTTACAAGATTTCGGTTCTCGAAGAGGCGACATCCAAAAGTCTGGGGCAGATTAATCTCGAATTACTGTCTTTTCTTAAGGCAAACTGTTTTGCAGAAGCTCATTTAGCCGAAGCATTGACGAGCGATGCGCCGGCGAAGAAGATTCAAAGCTTGAGGGAATCGATTGATTTGCTGCCGAATTATGAGCAGGCGAGACTCGAATTAGCCAAGTGTTTTTTGCAAAAGAAGGAATACCAGAAGTGTAAAGAAAACCTTCAGTTACTTTTAAACAACGCCTTAAGCTGGCAATATCCCAAAGCTGTTCAACTTATGGGGGACTCATTTTATGAACAGAAGGATTATCAAAAAGCAATAGAGCACTACAAAAAGGCGTGGGATAATTGCTCCGATTACCTATATAAATACCGGATTGCTTACAAATTAGGTAATTGTTACTATTACCTGGGCAACGGGGACTTTGCAAAACAATGGTACCAGAGATTTTTATCCTCTCGATGGGACTGCGATGATATGAAGCAATGTGCGTCTTACGCCCGCAAATATATCCAGGGCGACACCGCAGGGGGTTCTACGACTTCAGGCAGCACGAGATGATTTTTTAAGAAACTCACGATGCTTCAAATTATCAGCCGTTTTTATGGCCCTTCTTGTCAGTTTATTTTGTGTTTTCCGAAACTTAATTTTATACAATCTCAATCACGGCGTCGAGCATATCGTAAAGGCAGGGATTATTCAATACCAAATTCCTTCTGTATCTTCTCAAGTGAAATCCCTTTTGTTTCAGGCATGACAAATATCACCCATATGAGCTGCAAGACCATAAACGCGGCGTAAATGACAAACACATATCCGCCCAAATGCGTCGCAAAGAATGGGAATGTCAGCGAGATAATCGCCGCCATAAACCAGTGAGTGAAACTTCCAAGCGCCTGACCACGAGCTCGAACACGGTTTGGGAAGACTTCACTAATAAAGACCCATATCACTGCCCCCTGGCCGAATCCATGCGCTGCAAGGAAAACCATCAGGCAGATAAGGACTAAGCTGCCATTTGAGACAAAGGCATATGCGGTACCTAATAGAGAAATGATGTAACCAATCGAACCAATATACATCAATTTTTTTCTACCAAAATGATCGATAATCACCATCGCGAAGACGGTAAAGACCAGCATAACGAATCCAACCAGTACCGACTGGAATAAAGCTGATTTCGATCCATACCCCGCCATCTGGAAAATATCTTTGGAATAATAGAGCAATGCGTTAATCCCAGATAGTTGATTAAACGCCGCCATCATTACTGCCAGCGTAATGGGTTTAAAATACATTTTACAAAAGAAAGGCTCCTTAAGACTGTGATGTTCAAGGTCCAGAGAAATTTGAATTTCTTTAATTTCTTCTTCGACGGTGCTGGTATCGGTCCCGCATTTGTTCAATACTTTTGAGGCTTCATCTACCCGTCCTTGGGCGACCAGCCATCTCGGGCTTTCTGGATTGATGTAAAGCAAAGCAAAAAACGCTGCTGCAGGAAATGCTTCAATACCAAACATCCATCGCCATTCGACCGATCCAAGTTCAAATGAAGCGATAATATAATTTGAAAGATAAGCCAGCAATATTCCCAAAATGATATTGAACTGTACAAATGCAACCAGTCGTCCACGGAGACGAGCAGGCGAAATCTCCGCCGTGTACATCGGAGAGACCACCGATGCACCCCCGACACCAAGTCCGCCAATAAAACGAAAGATTAGAAGTGAATACCAATTCCATGAAATTGCACAGCCGACCGCAGAAATGAAATAAAGAGCAGCCAAAATAAAGAGAGCACGTCGGCGGCCTAAAATATCGCTGGGACGGCCAATGGCCAAGGCGCCAACGATGGTCCCAATCAATGCTGCTGTTACGGTGAAACCAAGGCTAAAATCACCGAGCTCGAAAATTTGCCTAAGCCAACCGGTGGTTCCGGAAATAACGGCCGTATCAAAGCCAAAAAGGAAGCCGCCCAGAGCAGCAACAATTGTACTTCTCATTAGATAACCACTCAATTTCATATCAATACTCCTGGTAAAAAAACCAATCAAAAAAGGTTAATTAAATGTCTTTTACATGATTAGAATTGACTTTCCTTTGGCCTTTATCAAACTTCCTTTAATTCCTTTCCAATTCACAGGATTGATAAATATCGCAGATGCATTCTGCATAATTAAATCCGATATATCGTTCATCTGCTTCAGACTGTTCCACTGCGCATCTAAAGTAACCAGCCGATCCACATGTGCCTCGATGACCTCCTTCACCCCCTCGTTCAAATCCACAAAAAACGGATTATTCAAAGTCTGAAAGGTGACACCAAACAGTTTTCCATTCGATTCTTCTTCGTCTTTTTTACCACATCCGTCTGCAACCACCAAAACAGCAGATAAAACTACTACAAATACAAATCTTCTAACTTTCATATCACTGTTACCTTTTGTTATTTTCGATCCTTTACTGACATTCCCGGCAAAGTATCAAATCTGTATTAATAATCCAATCCTGTTAGTTATATTTCTAAAACGCTCGAACAGCACTTTAAGCAAAGACCAGCATAACAGAGCTTATTGCCTGTCTAATGATTTGAGCTGTTAGTCTTTTTTAAATTACTTCAAGTCTTTTGAGGATAGCTTTTGCCCATCGAGCGCTTCTGATTTGTGCGAATATAAGCAGGAAGAAGACCAGCAGCCAATATATAAAGAAGCGAAGATAGAAGAAGGATTTGTAGATAAGTCCCTGGTCTTTAAAAAGCTTACAGCTTCGGAAAAGCTCATCGGGAGTAAACATCACTCCGGCGACAATGCCCTGGAAGTATATTTGCCAGGGTAGAAGCAGGACAACCATTAACAGAGAAATAAAGAAAGCCCTGGAGATGTGGTTAATTCCCCCGAGCTGTCCTGATAATGAGACTTTCAGAGTAAAGAGCATTGTGAGGCAATAAAGGACAGCGGCGATGACTAAGATAAAGTTTACGAAACGAACGGTCCAGGAGATGTGTTTGAGATTGATATTTAAAAATGCGGTTTTAACTTTTTCGGCTGGTCCGGCAATTTTCTTTTTTATAATTTTTTCTACAGTTGATTTCACTTGTGCTGATTTTGTCGGCTGGTTCGGCTCGGCGGTTACCTTTTCTGCGGCCTCCTCTATTCTGGCAGTCCGGTCAGTAAGTTTTATATCTGCCTTCGCTGGCAGCGTTTTTTGCTTTGCCGGTTGACCACTTTGGGCGGCGAGGACGGTTAAGGAAGAAGTGTTTTTATCATCAGGTTTTACGACATCAGCGGTTACAAGCCAGAACGATGTCTGCTGGACTAACAGAGCCAACAGTAGAATTACAAACAAGATATTTTTGCAAAATCTAAAGACGCCTGCGGCTTCGAGATAATCGGTGGTACTGACGAGCTTTTTTTGCTGGTTTTGCTCTCCATTCATTTTCCGGCCTCCTGTTTTTATTTATTTTTTCTCAAATCCAAATTCCATATATTTTCATACTAAAGAATCAAACTATGTTAAGCGGTGCGTTTATTATGTATTTTTCTTGTTCTAAGTGCAACAAATAAGCAGTTTTTACAGAATTATTTTTATTCCTTTATTTTCTTGAAACTGTTTTTTGCGGCCTCTATGGTTTTTTGAATATCCTGTTTCGAGTGAGCTAGGGATATGAACATAGCTTCGAACTGGCTTGGCGCCAGGTAGATACCCTGCTTCAACATCTCCTGGAAAAACATTTTGAAATGTTCTTTGTTGGTGTTTTTTACATCATTGAGATTTTTGACTGTCTTGTCTGTGAAAAAGCAGCTCATCAGGGAGCCGATACGGTTGATGGTCAGGGGTAACCGGATTTGGTCTGCGGCTTTTAAGAGTCCCTGCTGCAAGGTTTCCCCTGTCTTTTCGAGTTTTCGGTAGTTATCTTTTTGCATTAGAATATCGATTGTGGCATTTGCAGCAGCGGTAGCTAATGGATTTCCGCTAAGCGTGCCGGCCTGATATACCGGTCCTGTCGGCGCCAGAGCGTTGATAATATCAGCCCTGCCGCCTAATGCGGCGGCGGGGAGACCTCCGCCGATTATTTTTCCGAGGCAGGTGAGGTCAGCTTTAATATTGTAAAGCTGTTGTGCGCCGCCGAGGGCGATGCGAAAGCCGGTTATTACCTCATCAAAGATTAAAACAGCGTTTTGACTGTTACATAAATTTCGGATTTCCTGCAGGTATCCTTCGACGGGAGGAATAACTCCCATATTTGCGGCGACCGGTTCGAGTAAGACGGCGGCGATTTTGCCGTTGTGTTTTCTGAAAGCTTCTTTAAGGGCGTTGATATCGTTATAAGGGATGACGCAGGTGAGTTTGGCGAGGCAATCGGGGACGCCGGCACTTGAAGCAGCAGCGTTTTCGGCGAGTCCCGAACCGGCGGCGATAAGTAAAGAATCGCTGTGTCCGTGATAGCAACCTGTCATTTTTATAATGAGGTTTTTTTTTGTGTATCCCCTTGCGAGTCTAACGGCAGTCATTGCTGCTTCGGTACCGCTGTTGAGCAGCCGGAGTTTATCGATAGAATCGAAGGCGAAGATAATTTTTTCTGCAAGCTCATTTTCCGCCAGTGTAGGAGCGCCGAATGAAGTCCCTTTTTTTGCGGCTTCATTAACGGCTTTGATAACTTTCGGATGTGCGTGTCCGAGAATCATAGGACCCCAGGATCCGACATAGTCGATATATTCGTTTCCATCGATATCGTATAATTTTGAGCCGGAAGCGGATTCTATAAAAGGGGGGTCGAAATCAACGTCACTATAAGCTCTAACCGGAGAGTTGACACCGCCGGGCATAAATCCTGAGGCTTTTAAGAAGGCCTTTTTTGACTGTTGATATGTATAAGCTGAACACATAGTATAGTGGATATGTTAAAGTTCGAGGTTCTAAAATTCAAATAGTTTCTGTGATAAGATTGTAAAAACAAGAATTACAGGTACCCTGCCGGTATAAGAGTTACACATCAGGGAGCTATTTTTCTTGCAATAAGGTGAAATTTGCATATAGTTTAGAGTTTTGTAATTTCAGTAAAAACCGTGAATTTCAAGGTGAATTCGGAGCATAGATATGAATTTAGTGAAGTGGTTTCGTAAAAACAGGAATAAATTATTAGCGGTTTTGGTAATAATAATAATGTTCGGTTTCATCGGGGGCAGTTTTCTCTCTCGTCTTGCCCGCAGCAGCAGCGGCAGTCTTTATCGAACAGTTGCGACTTATAGAGATGGTAAAAAGGTAACGAATTATGACCTTTTACTTGCGCGTCAGGACCTGGAGATATTAAGTAATTTGAGAGTCAGCGGCCTGCTTAGAAGCAATTCACAGGATTTAGATGCATTTTTTCTTGGAGAGCTGCTTTTTTCCGACCAGAGTTTATCACCGATGCTTCTTGGCCAAGTAAAGCGAGCGATACGGTCATCGGGAATAAGGATAACAAATAAGCAAATCAACGATATTTACCAAGGCAGGGGCAGGAAAGATATTTGCTGGTTTTTACTGACCGAAGAAGCCGAACAGGCAGGTATTGAGATAACAGAAGATATGGCAGGTGTGCAGCTTTCGCAGCTTATCCCTAAATTATTTCCGAGAGCGAACTTCTCACAAGTCATCGGGTCAATCGTGTCCCGGCAAGGAGTTTCGGAATCTCGGATATTAGGCAGTTTTTCCAAGCTGATGGAAGTTCTTTCCTATGCCAAGGCAATTGGTTCTTATGAGAATGTAACCGCCGCTGAACTTTCCCAATTAGTGAGTAAAAAGCAGGAGACATTAGATACAGCCAGTGTTCAGTTTCCAGCTCAATTATATATTCAAGAGCAGAATGAACCCGCAGACGAGGCGATAACAGAGCATTTTGAAAAGTACAAGGAGTTTACGCCCGGAGCGATAAGCGCTAAAAATCCGTATGGCTTCGGATATAAAGAGCCGGATATGGTTCAAATGGAATATATTGTGGTCAAATTAAGCGATGTTGCAGAATTAATTCCTGAACCTAAGCCGGAAGAGGTCGAAGCATATTATGCAAAGAAAAGAGAGCAGTTTACCCGTTCTGTTCCTTCGGATGCCAATGACCCTAATTCTCCGAAGGTCAAGGAACAATTGAGCTACGCAGAAGTTTCAGAGCAGATATACCGTTATTTAATTTCCAGCCGAAAGAATTCCAAGGCAAAAGCAATTCTTCAGGAAGGAAAGGATATAACGGAAGCAAGGTTCAGCGAAATGGATACAGATTTTGCGAATTTAAGTTTAGCTGAGATTAAGGAAAATGCGGGCGATTATTCCGAAGCAGCCAAGCAGTTGAAAGAGAAATATTCTATAGAAGTATATAGCGGTCAAACAGGTATGTTAGATGCTGTTGATATTATCAGGGACAGGTATCTTGGTATGATGACATTAAGCGGTAAAGGTAACAATCCTGTCCCATTGTCCAAGGTAGTATTTGCGGTAGAGCAGTTAGGTTCCAGCGAGCTTGGCCCCTTTGATATTGCGGCACCCAGAATATTTGAAAACATAGGTCCGTTGCAGGACAGCCGGGGTGAGCTTATCGGGCTTTTCAGGATAATCAGTGTTCGGAAATCAAGCCTACCCGACAGCGTTGGTCAGATATTTGATAAGCGGACAGTAAAGTTTGCTTTAAGTTCTGAGAATACATACTCGGTAAAAGAGCAGGTGGCCGAAGATATAAAACTGCTCAGGTCGATGAAGACGGCAGAGAAGCAGTCGAAGTCATTCAGCCGGGAAATAGCAAAGCTTGGCTGGGAGGAAACGGTTGCTGAATTTAACAGGGCTTATAAAGAGCGAAAGAAGGTTCATCTGCCTGGCGAACCTAATGCGTTCAGAGTTCAGCAGCTAATGAAGCTGGTTCGCATTCCTCAAGAACACATTCTGACTCTGGCTGCCCAAAATGAAGGTTCATCATTCGGCACAAGTGTGTTAAACAATGCCAAACGGCGTCAGAAGTTTATCGATAAGCTTTATAATCTTGTCCCGAATGGAGAGCAGAAACTGAAGTCTGTTCCTTATGTTATGGAATTTAAGCCGGATTTAAGTTACTATGTAATAAAGGATGTTTCCATCAATCGGATTTACAGCCAGGATTATCAAAAATTAAGGGCACGGGAAGCGTATTCTCAGGAGTTTATCGAGCATCAAAATTTATCGGTAATTCACTTTAATCCTGAGAATATTATCAAAAGAACGAATTTTGTAATGTTAAAAAAGGATAATAGGACAAAAGAGCCGAATTCACCGTCCGAGTGAGCGGACAAATCGTAATGGCAGGCGTGAATAAAGAAAATAATATTCTTTTTTTATTAGTTGTAGGTCTGGCCGGCTGGATTGTGCCCGGCGGGGGACAGTTTATACTTAACAAGAAGAAACAGGCGGTTATTTTATTTACAACCATTCTTATAACTTTCTGCCTTGGTCTTTATGTCGGTTCGATAGGGGTAGTTGACCCGGTTGGAGCCAGTTACTGGTATCTGGCCCAGATTATAACTTCTCCATTTGTGGCAATCCTGGGTCATCATACTGCGGGAGGAGGTTATGCGGTTTACGGCAAACCTGAGGAAATCGGTCAACTTTATACCAGCATGGCAGGGCTTTTGAATTTACTTTGTATTATCAATGCGGTTTATTTGGCCCGTCTGCGTCAAATAGGTCTCAAGGAAGGTTAAAGGATTGTTTGAAACGATTTTGACATTAGGGTCTTTTACGTCACCGAGCAATGTGGGGATGAGTCCGCAATCAGTGCTCTGGCTTTTGCCTTTAGCGGTGGCGTTGTCTGTTGTTTACAAGACATTAAAGCTGCGTGATATCAAGCCGGGGAATTTTATCAAAGAGGTAGCGACTGTTTTCGGTTCGATAGTTCTTTTTACGGTTATTGCAGCAGGGGTTTTGCTGTTTTTATCGTGGCTAATGACCGAATGAGGAAGATGCATTAATATTTATTCCGGCGGGGAAGCTTCAATAACATTCAAGTCAACGAGTGCATTGAAGGCGGCTTTTTGTTCGGCCTGTTTCTTATTAACTCCCCAGGCGCTTGTGAAATGCCGGCTTCCGATTACAACCTGAGTTTCGAAACACTTATCATGGTCAGGTCCTTTTTCGTCAAGGAGTTCGTAATGCGGTACGGCATCAAACTGTTCCTGAGCATACTGCTGCAGCATTGATTTGAAGTTTTTGTCAGCTCCTTTTTTGTTACTTTGCTTGATAAGCTCGGTAAAATTTCTTTCGATAAAGTTCTTGGCGGCTTCAAACCCCCCGTCTATATAAATAGCGGCGATGACAGCTTCCAACAGACTGGCGGAGATAGAGCCGGTTAAAGCTCTTTGCGAGTTCATACCTTTTCCGACTTTTAAAAATTTTGTCAGCCCCAGTTTTTCTTCCACGTTGGAACAGGTAATTCTTGATACCAGCATGCTTTTTGTTTTTGTTAAGTCCCCTTCCAGATAAGTCGAAAAACGCTCGAATAGAAGCTGGCAGATAACGATGTCCAGTATTGCGTCCCCGAAGAATTCAAGTCTTTCATTGCTTAGGATTCGATTTTCAACTGCGGAGGAGTGAGTAAAAGCTTTTTCAAGTAAATTGGTATTCGAGAAACTGAATCCGATTATATTTTCGATTTGACTCAGCTTTTTCTGGTCCATTAATTCAATCCTGCCAGTAATATTCCAGCGAGCTGGTTACAAGGACTACAAGTTTCTGCTATCCTGGTAACCAGTTCGCCCAACAGTGTCATATTAAGGCCAACCGGTTTTTCTGTAAAGGTTTTTTCCGGAAAAATCAGTTGACTAGCTGGAGACTTGCCAGAGCGACGAATTTATCATCAACTATTTCAAAGATACTCTCAAGCCCGGTGACAGTGAAGATGCCTCTGGTGGCGGCAGCGACGTTTGAAAAGATGAGTCGATGTCCGCAATCAACCATCATTTTACGCAGCTTAAGCAACTTTGAGAGACTGGAAGAGGTTACGATATCGATTTCGGAGAAATCGATTACGACCTCACAATCACCTCTGTCCCGAACAATCTCTGTAACTTCTTTGAGTTCGTCACCTGTCTGCGGTTCGCGAGGCAGGTCAACCAGGATGACATTATCTTCCCAATTCTGTATTCCCATTTTGTAACTCCCAAACAAAATAACGATTTTAAACCACTTTTTTATCGGCCAAAATAGTGGACGGTTTAACTGTAAATTATGTGTGTATGTAATTTTTTATTTTGACAGGGCCGATAAATATATGCTTTTTAAGCTCAGAATCGAAATTGGTAAAACAGCTTAAAGAATTTTCGTTTTCCGACTAAATTGTTTCAGCAGTTGTGGAAAAGTTCAGCAGGTGTTGTAGAATCAGCATTGAGAGAAAGTGAAAGAGGATTTTTTGCGGATAATTGACAGTTTCAACGCCGGGTATTCACTGTAAAGCAAGTATTACTCGTCATATTCAATCAATGTTGCGCAAAGCGATGATAGCTACTCGTGGCTCGTGGTTCGTGTATGGGATATCGTATTTGGTATGTGGGTGTTTGCAGCCGGCTTAATTCTTAACCGAATAACCTTTTTATCTCCTCGTCGGTAATTTTTTCGCCGGGTTTAATTGGACCTCTTTGCTGTTTTCTTAAGTGCTCAAAAAATTCGTTTATGTTTTCAGGTGCGGATTTTACAGCAAGTCCGAAGGAGTATCTGATAAGGGCAATATCCACACCCTCGATCGGTCCTTTTATAAGGCCGGTTTCAGTATCGTTTCGTTGTTCCATCTTTTCGTAGAATCTGTCAATTACTTCACCGATTTGGGCGTACTCGACTTTTTCGCCTGTCATCAGCTTGTTAGTTATGTGTGAATACGGGATTTTGGCGGCTCTGAAGATGTAAGCGGCCTCTTTAGGCAGGTCTCTTAGTTTTTCGAACCCTTCAAATTCCGGAGTATGGTAATCAGGCAGGAGGATGTGCGGTCTTTGCAGGACGATAGTGCCTCTTTTTATGAGAGTTCTGTCAGGGAAACTTTTGTTCTGTGCGAGAAAGACATAGGGTAATTCCATATCCCCAAAGGTGAAGAGGACTTTTTGATATTCCCTGATTATTTCAGTCTGATGCCAGTACCGTTTAAATTTTCTGTCATTAAATTCAGTCATTTAGTTTTGGAATCAATAGAATTTCATTAGTCAGCATTTTATTCTTTTATCCCCTATTAGATTTATGATAACAAATTTTTCAGGAATATGCAAATATTGTAAAAGGGTTTGAAAATTTTTACTTTTTCGGGCGAAGGGGAAAAGACAGTATTCTATCAATAATACGATGTGGGAGGATGGCTCTGGAGCGGGTAACAGCCCTTTTGCGGGTAAATTAGAGTTGAACAGACGCCGTTTTCTTTCCTATAATGCAACGATAAGTTTATTTGAGGGAGCTTAATAATTTATCGTTAAAGGACAGTACTGTTATAATAGTCTGCCCCGAACTAAATCGGGAGATTAATACAGCAGCAATAAAAGCTGGTTTTCAGAAACTTTTTATGAGTGAACTTTATGGTCAGGAAGGAATGGGAAAATTATTCACACCCTGCGGATATGGGGATACGCGGATATGGTGCGACGAAAGAGATTGCTTTTAGTAATGCTGCGGTTGCGCTTACAGCAGTAATTACGGAACCCCGGAACGTTCAGCCCAAAGAGATGGTAGAGATTGAGTGCGAAGAAAGTGATTTGGAGCTTCTTTTTGCCTGCTGGATAAACGCCCTTATATACGAGATGTCCACAAGAAGGATGCTTTTTGCAAGGTTCGAGGTGGAATTGAAAGATAACAAACTCAGCGCCAAGGCGTGGGGTGAGCAAATAGACGTGAGCCGGCACCGGCCTGTTGTGGAGGTCAAGGCGGCGACGTTTTCGGATTTGAAAGTAAAGCAGGGGGGAAACGGACAGTGGGTTGCCCAATGTATTGTGGATGTATAAGTGGGGAGACTTGAAAATGTATTCTGAAAAACTAAAAAAGGAAAATGATTTTCAATGGTATATTGACCCGGTCGGCGAGATGAACGTTCGAGTGGTGATATATGCAGATAAGCAGTTAGTAAAAGAGATGGACGAGAAGGTTTACGAGCAGGCGGCTAATGTATCGAAGCTGCCCGGGATAGTCAAGGCCTCTTATGCGATGCCCGATGCCCACTGGGGTTATGGTTTTCCGATAGGTGGAGTTGCCGCATTCGATGCAGAGAAGGGGGGTGTCATATCAGCGGGAGGGGTCGGCTTCGATATAGCTTGCGGTGTCAGGTCGCTTGTGACGGGCCTTAGCACAGAAGATATTGAAGGAGTAAAGGAACAGCTTGCAGATAAACTGGCACATCATATACCGGCGGGACTCGGTTCAACGGGCAAGCTGCATCTTTCGAGAAACGAAATAGAGAAGATGCTGCAGGGCGGCAGCCGTTGGGCGGTAGAGAAAGGATACGGGACGAAGGAAGACCTTTTACATACCGAAGAAGGTGGTCAGATGTCGGGGGCAAAGCCGGGATACGTTTCAGAAAAAGCGAAGAACAGACAACAAGACCAGGTTGGGACGCTGGGTTCAGGCAATCATTATCTGGAAGTGCAGAAAGTTACCGATATATATAATAAGAATATTGCTGCGGCGTTCGGTCTTGAGGTAAATGATATTGTTGTAAGTATTCACTGCGGCTCGCGAGGGCTGGGGCATCAGATAGGAACGGACTATCTGCCGCAGATGGCCAGGGGGGCTGGGGCGAGCGGGATAAGGTTGCCGGAGAGAGAGCTGGCGTGTGCTCCGATTACATCGGAGCTTGGAAAAAGGTATTTCGGAGCGATGAACTGTGGAGTTAACTGTGCGGTAGCGAATCGGCAGGTATTGACGTCACTGACTCGCGAGGTATTCGGTAAGTTATTGCCGAAGGCGGAATTGAAGCTGCTTTATGATGTCTCTCACAATACCTGTAAAGTTGAGGAACATTCGGTAGGCGGTCGGAAGCGGAGACTTTATGTTCATCGCAAAGGTGCGACCCGTGCGTTCGCCCCTGGTGAGGCGTCACTGCCGGAGGACTTAAAAGCTGTGGGCCAGCCGGTGCTTATCGGGGGGACAATGGGGACGGCTTCGTATATATTAGCGGGGACGAAAGAGGGAATGGAGCTTGCGTTCGGTTCGTGCTGTCATGGAGCAGGCAGGGTTATGAGCAGAACGAAAGCGAAGAGAAGATGGTATGGAGAGAATGTAGTCAAGGTGCTGGCAGGGAAAGGTATTTTAATCAGAGGAGCGTCGATGCCTGGGGTGGCAGAGGAGGCGCCGGGAGCATATAAGGATGTTACAGCGGTTGTTAATGTAACCCATAAAGCTCGTTTAGCTAACAAGGTGGCCAGACTCGAACCAATGATATGCGTGAAGGGGTGATGGTGTGCTAAATATAAAGTAACCGTTCAAGGTGGCGAAAGAGTGTTTGTGTGTTATCACAGGGGGTTGGCTTTTCGTTTACAACCTTCTATCCAGTTTGCGATAACTTATGGCCTCTGCAATGTGCTCTGGCTGGATGTCCTCAGAGTCGGCGAGGTCTGCGATGGTCCTGGCGGTTTTGCAGATTTTATCGTGTGCCCTGGCGGACAGCCCGAATTCGTTCATCGCCTGCTTGAGCATCATCGCAGAAGCATCATCGAGCGGGCAGTATTTTTCCACCTGTTTATGGCTCATTCTGGCATTGGTCATTACTTTTCCGTTACCGAAACGATTAGCTTGCGTTTCTCTTGCTTTTACGACGCTGCTTCTTATGGAATCGGAGGTGAGCTGGCCTGCTCTCGACCTGAGTTTAGTGAAAGTTACGGGCGGGACGTCAATATGGATATCAAGTCTGTCCAATAACGGGCCTGAGACCTTTGAGAAGTATCTTTCTATCTGTCCGGGAGTGCATTTACACCTTCTGACTTTTGAGCCGTAATAACCGCAGGGGCAGGGATTCATCGCAGCTATAAGCATAAATTGAGCAGGAAAACAAACGGTCCCCCTGGCCCGTGATATATTAACGAACCCGTCTTCCAGCGGCTGTCGAATCATCTCCAGGACATGCCTGGGAAATTCAACGAACTCATCAAGAAAAAGTATTCCGAAATGAGCCAGGGACAGCTCACCCGGCCTGGGAGTGGTTCCCCCGCCGATAAGAGCAGGTCCGCTTGCGGAATGGTGAGGCATTCTTACAGGCCTGATAGCCATAAGGGATTTGTTTTTACCCAACAGTCCGGCAGTTGAATATATACGGGTAGTTTGCAGGGACTCTTCGATGGTTAAAGCAGGCAGGACGGTAGCGAGTCTTTGGGCGAGCATTGTTTTTCCTGCGCCTGGCGGTCCTACCATCATAACATTATGTCCTCCCGCTGCGGCGATAGTCAGAGCACGTTTAACATTTTCCTGTCCTTTAACATCTGCGAAATCGACATCATAATTTGCCTGTGCGTCGAAGATTTCTTCGATATCGACGGTTGTTGTTTCCAGCGGCAGCTGTCCTGAAAGGAAACTAACGGCCTGAGCGAGATAGCCGACTCCATAGACCTGTAAATTTTGTACTACGGCAGCTTCCTTTGCATTTTCCAAAGGAACGATTATCCTTTCGAAGCCGTTTTCTTCTGCGGTCATTGCCATGCTCAAGACGCCGTTTACAGGCCTGACCCTTCCGTCAAGTCCCAGCTCTCCGATAATAACGAAATCCTCTATGACCGTGCTTGTCAAAGCACCCTGTCCCATGAGCACTCCGAGGGCGATAGGCAAATCGAAGACGGGACCGATTTTTTTAACATCGGCCGGAGCAAGGTTTATCAGTGACTGAGTTTTTGGGTATTTATACCCTGAGTTGACGATAGCACTTTTTACCCGTTCAATGCTTTCCTTGACAGCGGTATCGGGAAGGCCGACGATAACGGATTTTTGGAAACCGCCTCTTGCAACATCAACCTCCACATCACAGATTATGCCCTCTATTCCCTTGAGTATAACACTATTTAATTTTGCCAACATATTGAGTAACTCTCCTTATTGGTAAACACTATACTTTAAAAAAAAGTTAGTTCTTCCGCAAGTAATTTTGAGATTGAAATATTTTGTTATCCGAAAAACATAACAGAAGCCCTTTAAAAGCCGTTTTTTAGCCATTTTAAGCGGTTTTTTAGTTTTTTTTAAAAGAAGTGAGAAAAAAATCAAATAACCTCTTGCAAAAATACTTGTTTTTGTGTACAATTACAAATGAAGAATCGGATTTATATTGGTCTTCTCTTCTTATAGTATCTTGGTAGCTTGAGACAGTTTGATATTTATAAGTTTGGAGTATATTGTTTATGAACGGCTGTCTCTGAAAAAGCTGGGGCAGTTAAAGCCCCAGCTTTTTTTAATTGGTTTCAGTTCAAGAGAAATCAAAAAAAATCAAAAAAAAATCAAAATTCAGGGAACAAAAGCTATCTATAGCGCACCTTTAAAGCAGTAACACACCTATTTAAGCTTTTCTACACCTAACACCAACACACCCTAAGGAAATCTATATGAGATTTCAGTAGAAGTCAAAGTTACTTTAGTCGAAAGGGAGATTTATATGGAAAAGCAAAGAAGAGGTTTCACTCTTATCGAGCTTTTGGTAGTAATTGCCATAATAGCGCTTTTGATGTCTATTTTGGCGCCTGCCCTTACGAAGGTAAGGGAGCAGGCAAAGAATGCATTATGTATGTCGCGTCTTCACCAGTGGGGAGCAATCTTCAGTATGTACGCAGATGATAATGACGGCCAATTAATTGGTTGGCACTGCTTAAACACCGGTGATGAAACCTATGCCCCTCCGGGAGTAGTACTGGATTCGGGCCCGTGTGAGTCCGGCCCTGGGTTTCATGAGCACTGCTGGGTGCCGAGGTTACATCATTTTTACGGTGAAGAATTAGAATACAAACAAGTAGGCGGAGATTGGGTTTGCCAGGCAAAGTGGGATTTTTGTATGTGTCCTTCGACACACACAACCTGGGCTGACGGAGAGTTTGGCGGTCCTATGACCGGCTGGGACTTCGAATGGTTGCATGATATGGCCGGGGGTGAGTATTACCCCTATTATGCTAACGCATTGGGCAGCTATGCTAAAAATTCCTGGGTTAGTGCTACCCAGAATGAACATGGCGCAGCCGATTGCGGCTTAGCATCATACTGGAAAAGTACCCGTGTGCGGGGTATCGGCAGGATACCCCTTTTCGGCGACAGTTCTATGATGGGCGGTTTCCCAAATGTGCATGATGGGGTTCCACAAGAGCGGTTTCGTATGCCGATGGAAGGCGGTGGTGAACTCTGCCGATGGGTCCAAGACCGTCACGGTTTGACAATCAATCTTGTTTTCCTGGACTTTACGGTCAGAAAAGTAGGTCTAAAGCAGCTCTGGCAGTTATACTGGCAAAGTTGTTGGGACTTGACTGCGGCGCCTGACCCCAGAGACCCGGAGCAATGGCCAAGCTGGCTTTGGCCTGCACCTATGGTAGAATTAGGATTTTAAGAAGATATTAAAGATGAACAGAGAAAAGGCCGGCCTTAATGCCGGCCTTTTTTGTCTGTCTTCAAAAGGAAAGAAGTGGTGCTGAATTTAAGGAAATGGTATAATAAAGAATAATTGGCTGTTTTTTTTCTTTTTCCGTC
>JAUVVQ010000062.1 GCA_030604525.1 Phycisphaerae bacterium
AAACGTCGTCTTGGGCCGACTCCAGCAACGAAAAACAACGAGGCATCGATTGGCAGTTCACTGTTGAAAAAGCCCGGATTAAACTGAAGTCCCTGTACCCAAATCTTTAACCGTGACAAAGCACTATTATACTTGCCTGACTCCAGAAGACTGATAAATCAGCAGGTTTATAAAACGCAGATTAAATCTTAGCTGTAACTCTCGTATTCGATTTGCTTCTGCCGGGTTTATTAGTGGATTTTATTCTATTCTTCCCCGTTTTTTTTCTGCTATTCATACCATTGGCGAAATTGCTGCCAATCTTGCGTAACTTCTGATAACGTTTCTCAATCAAATCATCAGCTTTCATACGCTTGAGCTCTCGCAAGGATTTGGTTATATACTGCTCCACGTTATAAACCGTATCATGGATATTTCTATGTGCTCCGCCCAACGGCTCAGGGATAACTTCATCTATTAACCCGAGTTTGCACAAATCACTGCTCGTCAATTTGAGTGACTCCGCCGCTGTTTCCGCCTGAGAACCATCGCTCCACAAAATAGCTGCACAACCTTCAGGTGATATCACTGAATAGTATGAAAACTCAAGCATCGACAACCTGTCGCCTACACCAATTCCCAATGCGCCGCCGGAACCGCCCTCTCCGATTACTATGCATACGATGGGAACGGGCAAATGTGACATCTCTGTAAGGTTATATGCTATCGCCTGAGCCTGACCTCGCTCTTCTGCTCCAACTCCCGGGTAAGCTCCCGGCGTGTCAATCAAAGTAACTACCGGAATATTAAATTTAGCTGCTAATTTCATTTTTGATATCGCTTTACGGTAACCTTCGGGCTTCGAGCATCCAAAGTTGCAGGCAATCTTTTCCTTCGTGTTACGTCCCTTACTCTGACCAACTATTAAAGCCCTCTCTCTGCCTATATTACCAAGCCCCGTAATAATCGCCCTGTCGTCGCCGAAGCATTTGTCACCATGAAGCTCACGAAAATCCTTTACCATTAACTCAAGATAATCACCGAGCAAAGGCCTCTTCTGGTGACGCGCAACCTGGACAGTCTGCCACGCCGTCAGATTCGAATAACATTTCTTAAGCTCTGCAGTCTGCTCTCGCTGAAGGCGACGAATCTCAGAGGAGTAATCAATCCCCTTCGCTGAGCTGAGCCGACGAAGCTCATTCATCTGCTTATCAATCTCAGCTACCTTGCCTTCAAAATCAAGGTAGTCACTTTCATCCATCGAGTTCTTTTTAGTTCTCTCTTTAGCCATAAGTTTCGCCGAATATTCTGCTGATTTTTTCTTATCTCGTTATGAGAATTTAATATTTAAAAAAAATCCCACACCCGTAAACTCCAGGCGGGAGCCAGCTTCTTTGCCAATATAACTTTCAAATTATGTCTTGAACATAAAATACTACCATTTTCATCATTATAATTCAAAGAAAAAATTTGACATTGAACCAACCTTTATATACCTTCTATCAGAATACGACTATCGGCTATATGGTTATAAGACCTTTAATATGAAAGAGTTAAATCAAATAACAGTCATTGGTTTAGGTCTCCTGGGCGGCTCTATCGGGCTGACCATACGGCGCTGTTTCCAAAACACAAAGGTCATCGGCCACACACATCGTGCAACCACTCGTAAAAAAGCGAGGAAAGCAGAGATAGTTGACGAGGTTTGCGACCGCCTTAAGGAAAGTGTCTCAAATTCTGAGCTTGTTATCCTGGCAACACCTATATGCACATTTGAAAATATCTTCTCCAAAATAGCAGATGCACTGCCAAATGGCTGTATTGTTACAGACGTTGGCTCAACAAAAGTATTACCTCATAAATGGGCAGAAAAAACTCTACTTGGAAACACTCAGTATATCGGCTCACATCCCATCGCCGGCTCCGAACAAAGAGGACTTGAATTCGCAAGAGACGACCTGTTTGAAAAAGCAATCTGTATCTTAACTACTAAACCAAATACAGAACGCAATGACCTTCATAAATTAAAAAACTTTTGGATGAAACTCGGCTGCCTGGTGAAAACTATGACTCCTGAAAAGCACGATAAAGTTTTCGCTGATATAAGCCACATTCCTCATATTACCGCAGCGTCACTCATCAACGCCAATGATAGCAAAACCTTGAAATTCGCCGGTAAGGGCTTTATCGATACTTCCAGAATCGCCTCAGGACCACCAAATATATGGAGTGACATCATAATCACAAACGCTCAAAACAACGTAAAAGGAATTGATAAAATCATCAAAGAGCTGAAAAATATCAAAAATGCTATAAAGAATAACGACAAAAAACAAATCGAAAAGTTACTCAAAAATGCAAGACGCAAAAGAGCTGCCTTGATAAATTACAAAATGAAACAAAGGGAATTGCTGCCGTGACCCAATGGAGATTCGAAGTATTTAACCATACCGGCTTCCCGGATGTTCATGGACACAGCATCCTGGAGGAAATAAAGGAATTAGGAATAAAAGAAATCCAGGCAGTTCAATCTGCAAGAGTATTTCTGATTGAAGCCGATTTCGACAAACAATTTGCAAAACGAGTCGCCGAAGAATTGCTCACCGACCCCGTCTGCGAACAGTATATAATCGGCAGAAGCGGCCCGCCTGCCGGCCTGGCAAAAGCAACGCTCATAGAAGTTCACCTCAAAAGCGGAGTAACCGACCCGGTCGCTGAATCCGTAACCAATGCAATCTATGATATGGGACAAAAAACAGGGAATGTAAGAACCGCAAAAAAATACATCCTCCTCGGCGGAATATCTCAAAAGCAAATTGATACCATCACAAAAAAAATCCTCGCCAATGACTGCATTGAAGAAGTTATAATCGGTAATGAAACCGAACCTCCAGGCCCACACCTTAAACCGTATGAATTCAATCTCGTACACTGGCCTGTATGCAACCTTGACGCCGGCGCGTTGACAAAACTTAGCAAAGAAAAAGACCTGTTTCTGAATCTGACGGAGATGCAAACAATCCGGAACTACTACACTGAACTCAGCCGGGAACCAACCGATGTAGAGCTTGAAACTATCGCACAAACCTGGAGCGAACACTGCGTTCATAAAA
The DNA here is from genome assembly GCA_030604525.1 of Phycisphaerae bacterium. Taxonomy (GTDB): domain Bacteria; phylum Planctomycetota; class Phycisphaerae; order Sedimentisphaerales; family Anaerobacaceae; genus JAUVVQ01. Next base: position 3,093 of record JAUVVQ010000062.1, read on the forward strand.
CCTTGAAAAGCTCTATCGATTTTTCATTTAACGACCAACAACTCCATTTTGACAATCTATTGAAAGAGACCGTCTTCAAAGCCACTAAAGAACTTGACAAAAACTGGTGCATTTCAGTCTTTGAAGATAACGCGGGCGTAGTGGAATTTGACAGTGATTCCGCCATTTGTTTCAAAGTCGAGACACACAATCATCCTTCAGCTCTTGACCCTTACGGCGGTGCAGCTACCGGAATTGGCGGCGTAATAAGAGACCCTATGGGTACCGGCCTCGGCGCTAAACCGATAGCAAACACCGATATATTCTGCTTCGGAGAGCCGGATAAAAAAATCGGTGACATCCCAAAAGGAATCCTACATCCTAAAAGAATTATGAAAGGTGTCGTCGCCGGCGTCAGAGACTACGGAAACAGAATGGGCATCCCAACCGTCAATGGCGCAATATACTTCGATGACAGATACCTCGCAAATCCACTCGTCTTCTGTGGGAATATAGGCCTGATGGACAAAAACAAATGCTTTAAAAATCCACAAACCGGAAATCTCATAATCGTCGTCGGCGGACGAACCGGAAGAGACGGCATCCACGGTGCCACCTTCTCCTCAGGACAAATGACACACGAGTATGAAACCATCTTCTCGCACGCCGTCCAAATCGGAAACGCTATCACCGAAAAGAAAATGCTCGACGTCCTCTTAAAGGCAAACGAACTAAACCTGTATGAAGCAATCACTGACTGCGGTGCTGGAGGACTAAGCAGTGCCGTAGGAGAAATGGGAGAAAAACTCGGCGCCGAAGTAGAACTTGAAAAAGTCCCCCTAAAATATGCCGGCCTTTCCTACACTGAAATATGGATCAGCGAAGCACAGGAAAGAATGCTCATCGCGGTCAAACCGGAAAAGCTTGATGAAATAATGAAAATCTTTAAAGCTGAAAACGTAGAGGCAACTGTCATCGGAAAATTCACCGACAACAAAAAACTTACCCTGCGATATGACGGCAACCAAATTGCAGAAATCGATATGCAATTCCTGCACGAAGGAATACCAAAATATTCCCGAAAAGCAGCCTGGAATGAACCAGAACTCACAGAGCCGGCAATACCCGAAAAACAAAATTACAATGACGACCTTCTGAAAATCCTCTCTTCATACAACGTCGCCAGCAAAGAATGGGTGATTCGGCAGTACGACCATGAAGTCCAGGGCGGCTCTGTCGTCAAACCTCTGACAGGTGAAAAAAATGACGGCCCCAGTGACGCCGCTGTAATAAAACCAAAACTAAACTCACAAAAAGCAATCGCCATAAGCTGCGGTATGAATCCGCTCTACGGTGACATAGACCCTTACTGGATGGCCTTAGCCGGAATAGATGAGGCCGTCAGAAATCTTATCTCTGTCGGAGCAAGACCGGATAGAATCGCACTGCTGGATAATTTCTGCTGGGGAAATTGCACCAAACCAGAAACCCTCGGCACGCTCGTCCGGTCCGCACAGGCCTGTTACGATGGTGCAACAGCTTTCAAGGCCCCTTTCATCTCAGGAAAGGACTCGTTAAACAACGAATTTGAATGCGAAGACGGTTCGACTATCTCCATTCCCCCTACCCTTCTGGTAAGTGCCGTTTCAATCGTGGAAGACGTAAATAATTGTGTTACTATGGACCTGAAGGACTCTGATAATTTGCTCTTTATCATTGGCGAGACCAAAAACGAACTCGGCGGGTCACATTATTACAAAATACGAAAACAGTTGGGCTCGAACGTCCCAAAAGTCGACCTCCGAAAAGCACCAAAAATTGCCGAAAAAATCTCCGAAGCGATAAACCAGCAACTAATCGAGTCCTGTCACGACTGCTCCGAGGGAGGACTGGCAGTAACACTGGCAGAGATGGCTTTCGCCGGCGAACTTGGAATAAAAGCCAACCTCAAAGGACTTCCAAAAAGCGATGACTGCCTGAAAGCAAGCTCACAACTGTTCAGCGAATCAACCTCACGATTTGTCGTCGAGGTCAAACAGGAAAACTTCGACAATTTTGCAAAATTGATGCTGAACCTCCCCTTCGGACAAATCGGAACTGTTACAAAAGAGAAAAAGCTGATTATAAAAAACCAAAACGGTAAAAATATCATCAATATAGACAACGATAAATTAAAGCAATCCTGGCAAAAAACTTTTAACTGGTAGTCGAATAAAATGAATAACGTAAAGGCAATAGTTCTAAGAGCTGCAGGCATCAATTGTGACACAGAGACCGAATATGCACTCAATCTCGCCGGAGCAAACGCCCAGCGGATACATATAAATCAAATCATAGAAAAACAAACCATCCTCGACGGCTTTCATATTATGGTTTTCCCGGGCGGCTTCAGTTACGGCGACGATGTCGCCGCTGGAAAAATCCTCGCCAACCAGATTATTCACCACCTTGCTGAGGCCATCCGAAAATTCATCGCTGACGGGAAACTTGTTCTCGGAATCTGTAACGGATTTCAGGTTCTAACGAAAATGGGAATCTTGCCGGGAGATGACTCTACAACACCCGCTTATCAAAATGATGTAACTATTACCTGCAACGACAGCGGAATATTCGAAGACAGATGGGTTTACCTGGCACCACAAACCAAAAGGTGTCTCTTTATCGACCCGGACAAACAAATTTATATGCCAATAGCTCACGGCGAAGGGAAAGTCGTAGCCAAAGACGATGATACCCTTCAAGCCCTTATCGACAATGACCACATCGCCTTCAAATACGTCGATGAAGATGGAAATGAGGGCGGGTATCCAATCAACCCAAACGGCTCAATTGCCTCTATCGCAGGCCTTACCGATACTACCGGAAGGGTCCTCGGCCTGATGCCCCACCCCGAAAGACATATACACAACACTCAACACCCGCGATGGACCAGACTGAAAACAAAAGGCCAGCCCGATGGGATGACCATCTTCAAAAACGCAGTCAATTACATAAAAAATAACTTTTAGATTTATAAAAACACACTCGTTAAATCCTTCCCTGGGCATTAAGGGTAATTCAGAAAAAAGAGGAAAAAATCTTTACACTCAATTTTTCTTGAAATTAACTTCAAGTGAATGTAAATTATATTAGTTAATAGGGCCCGTGGCTCAGCGGTTAGAGCAGTGGACTCATAATCCATTGGTCGCAGGTTCGAATCCTGCCGGGCCCAATAAAGGGCGATTAGCTCAGTTGGTAGAGCAGCTGACTCTTAATCAGCAGGTCACAGGTTCGAGCCCTGTATCGCTCATTTGTTTCTTCACCCGTGTCATTAGCAGAAAGGGATTTCCTTTTTTGTTCTAACCCCGCTATTTGTAAAAACTTATCGCTTCCACTGTTTAACAATGCTTCTGCTCGCTTCTCTCTTTTGTCGCTGTCATTCATTTAGCACCTCCACACCTCCTATGAACCGGAGCCGGTCAATAAGTTTTCCATTTTCCTTTTAACATTTTTTATCTCATAATCTTTGCTAACTGGGTATTTTTGCCCTCAGGCCGAAGGAAAAGCCAAAAGCAAAATAGAGAATCTGGAAATACCGTCGCTTTGAACAATCTGCTGAACCGAACCTCCGCTGCAATCACAGCCGTTATCAATAAAAGAAGAATTGCCCTTACGGCTTGTGAAAATCGACTGGCCGGCCTAAATCCCAAATCAGTCCTCAATCGCGTCTATACCATTACCATAGACAAGCGAACTGGCCGACTCATTCGCAACCCCGACCAAATCCAAATCGGCGATTTCCTGATAACCGAGCTCGCAAAGAAAAAATCCATCGAAAGCAAAGCCACAAACAACGTTAAATTCGCATAAAGACTGGACCAATTTTGGGGGAGCAGACCACTATTCAATTTCAAACACAACTATCGACTTTGCCGGAAGAGTGGCCTCGAATCCGTTCTTCGTTTTACGATATCCGTCAAAATCAGACGGCTTAACAACTTCGGGATTATCGAAAGTATTGTGGGATGTGATCGCCGCTGCGGTCAGTATCTGCCCGGACATCCGGCGTGTCTTGGCCCCGCGAATTTCGCAGGCCAGTTTGGCATCATCATTTGGATTCAGATTGCAGATGGATACGTGGATCTTGTCCGAATCGTCGCGTGAAGCAGAAACATTCAATCCCGGTATCTCATTGTCATCGAAGCGATAATCCTTGCAGTCCAGATTAGTGGGAAGCAATTTTGCATCCTGATGGACCTTGTACAGATCAAACACATGATATGATGGGGTCAGGATCATCTTTGGGCCATCTGTGAGAATCATCGCCTGCAAAACGTTCACCGTTTGTGCAATGTTCCCCATCCTGACACGGTCACAATGCTGGTTCATGATGTTCAAAGATACACCGGCCACCATCGCGTCACGCAACGAATTCTGCTGATAGAGGAAGCCCTCGTTCGTGCCGGGTTCGACATTATGCCATGCTCCCCATTCACCTACAATGAGTGCGACCCGCTTTTGGCGGTCGTACTTGTCCATAATGTTCGATTGTTTCGTGATAATAGCATCGATTTCCATTGCGCGTCTGAGCTGATGAAACCAGTCAATCTCCTTGAACTGTGTGGCTGACTTGCTGTCTCTCCCACTTCCACAGTAGTAGTGCAGGTCTATACCCTGCATCTGTCCTCTCTCAACATTCTTCATCATGGTTTCCATCCATTTGATATCCCCGCCGTATGGACCACATGCGATCTTGAAAGTCCTGGCGCCTGGATAATTGCGGACATAGGTCTGGAAACGCCGGTACACATCAGCGTAGAAACTCGACTGCATTGATCCACCGCATCCCCAGTTCTCATTGCCCACTCCCCAAAATTTCACTCGCCATGGCTCTTCGCGGCCGTTCTCGCGGCGAAGATCAGCCATGGGGCTCACACCGTCAAAGTTGACGTATTCGACCCACTCGGACAACTCCTGGACAGTTCCGCTGCCGACGTTGCCGGTAATGAATGGCTCGCAGCCAAGCTGTTCGCACAGGTCCAGGAACTCGTGGGTCCCAAAGTGGTTGTTCTCAGTTACTCCGCCCCAGTTGGTGTTGATCATGCTGGGGCGGTCCTCGCGCGGGCCGATACCGTCCTTCCAATGGTATTCATCTGCAAAACAGCCGCCCGGCCATCGCAGAACCGGAACTTTAATTTGCTTCAGTGCATCGACCACATCATTACGGATTCCCCGAGTGTTGGGTATGGAACTATCTTCACCCACCCAGTAACCCTCATAGACACAACGGCCCAGATGCTCAGAGAAATGGCCGTAGATATTTTTATCAATTGTTACCTTGCCGAGGTCGGCATGGATGACAAGCTTATTCTGCGCATAGGCCGATTCGACGTTTATTCCAACAACCAGGGCGGGCAGCGCCGAGATCAACAGGATATTTAGCAATATATTTCTGAACATAGCAGTTCTCCTTCATTATGAGTCTAACCTGGGATTCCCCATATAATCTTATATATTTCAGCTCAGCTACGCCGCTGACTCTTTTCCAATAGAATATCAAATCTGTCTCAAAAATTCAATGTTTCCAACTTCATTTTGAAAATATTTCAGCCACAATAATTGTGGTTGTGGGGTTATCGATTTTGGTTATAATGGCTGGATATGAAGAAATCGCTAACATCTCAGCCGGAATTGGCAGGGATATTGCCAAGAGAGATTGAGGGCCAAAAGAAACTGTTTGAATTGCTGGACTACGCCTACATCGACGCCCGCTACCACGATGACTATAAAATAAC
>JAUVVQ010000037.1 GCA_030604525.1 Phycisphaerae bacterium
ACTCCGTTCTTCCTCTGAAAGCTGAACAATGTATTTTTTGACCATGATAAATCTCCATGATAATTTAACCATAGAGAATTATCGGCAATACCCACCCAAATCTTTAACCGTGACAAAGCACTAGATTCTTGCCCTCCAATGGGGGATAATACAGCATTTCTGCCGTAGGCGTCGGGCTATGGCCTGAGAGAGTAGAACAACAGAAAGATGAACAGTTGAAAGTGAAAGCGATGAGATTGCCGTGTTGGTGGCAAAGCAACCCACAGTGTAAAACTGTGGGCTAAGCATAAAAGATAACAGAAACCCCGGGGTCGTGGAGGCGGGGGGTAAATATTTAGAGGATGAAAGAACTGGATTCCGGATCAAGTAAGGAATGAGAAGCGGGGATGAACAGGCGGGGAGTTGTTATTGTGGGATGACGGGGAGGATAAGATGTGAGAGGTGGGATTTGTCGTGGTATATGGCCTGTGTAGCTTTGCGGAGCTGGGCGTCTGCGCCGAACTTGTGGCCGGTGTTGGGATTTCGGTCGAAACGAGGGAAGTTGCTGCTTGATATTTCCAGGCGGATACGGTGGCCTGGCAAAAAGGTGTTTGCAGTGGGACCGACGCTGATTTCGTAACGGCAGGTTTTGCCGGGCTGGATTAGCTGCGGCTTATGCAGTGACTTTGCATATCTTGCCCTTACGATGCCGTCGCACAGGTTGAAGGCGCGGCCATCGGGGTAAACGTCGATGAGTTTGGCTGTCCAGTCGGTATCTGTTGCGGAAGATGCGGCGTAGATGACGGCGGTGACGGGGCCGATGACATCGAGTTTTTGTTTTATTTTTTCGCTGGTGTAAACGAGGACGTCATCTCTTTTTTCTATTTTGGTCTGGTCTATCGGACCGGCCTGTCCGAAGAGGTTATTTCCGCCGAACGTGGGGATGGGTTTTTTCGGGTCGTAGATGAAGACGTCTGATGGCTGGTCGATAGGTTTTTTGTCGGATAATGTTCCATTGCCGTGCAGGGTATTAGCGGAGCCGGAACTGTGGAGGTAAAGCCAAGTGAATCGGGTTTGTTCTAAAGGCCAATGGTCGATATCCTTCCAGGTGTTCTGTCCCATTAGGAATATTCTGTAAGGTGGGAGGTTTTTGATATCTGAGTTTTTTCCTTTCAGCCAATAGTCGAACCATTTTATTTGCAGATTTTCTATATCGATTTGTGCGTTTTGTCCGAAATCTCTATCTCCTACGGGTTCATTTGCGCCGTGGGGCCAGGGGCCAATGATAAGGTGAGTGTGTTTTCTGGCGATGGGCGATTCTGCGTTTTTTATTATTTTTGGGATGTTTGTCAGTGCCTGTCTTATGAATATGTCGTACCAGCCGGTTATGGTTATCGAAGGAGTTTTCACCTTGGAGAGCCGGTTGACGATGCCACCCGGTTCCCAGTAATCATCGTAAGTGGGGTGGGCAAGCCAGTCTCGCATAAAGGTAACTTTGTGACCTATGGTATCGTCCCAGGTGGAGAGGGGCAGATAGCGGAATGCTTTTTCGATGTTCCAGTCGTCGGGCAGGTCTGCACCTTCGCCTTTTGTCGGCTGGAGCATATCCGAGGCCCATCCAAGCGTCATTTGTAATCTGAAGGCGCCGTTGATGTAAGCGCTGTTTTCGTACCAGTCGAAGAGTGGAACCTGTGTGAACATAGCTTTTAGCTGCGGTGGAGCGTCCGGCGCGGTAATCCATTGGGTGTAGCCGAGATAGGAGCCGCCGGCGGTAGCGATTTTGGCATTTGACCAGGGTTGTGATGCGACCCATTTTTGTGTGTCGATGCCGTCATTTTTTTCGTTAACAGCGGGGTACCAATTACCTTTAGAGTTTCCTGTTCCTCTGCAGTCCTGAATGATGAAGGCGTATCCATTTTTGGTCCAGAATTCACCGAAGTCGTCTTCGCCGTTGTCTTTTCCGTATGGAGTTCTAACGACGACGGCGGGGAATCGGCCAGTTTTGTTTGGTACGGCTAAATTTGCAGCGAGCTGGGTTCCGTCGCTCATTGGTATTTTGATGTTTTTTCGGATGAGAGGTTGGTAGTCTTGAGCCGGGGCGGAGAGGGTCAAGGCGGATATCGAAAGCAGGAGAGAGAAGAGGAGTGTTTTATAAAGCTGCGATTTTTTCAGCATAAGCGGCTCCACGAATTTAGGGAACAGATACCAAATACATTTCTATCTGAAAAAGGTCTGGATTCCTGCCCCTGCTTTCGCAGGGGTAACAATCTTTCGCAGGAATGACAAAATAGCGTTTTCGCAACAGATACTATCTATAAAGTTTATAAGAGCAACCGGCGTTTTATTTTTTTATAATCTGGAAAGTTACGGGCGAGTCGGCGTTGTATTTCAGCCAGATTACTAATTTTGGTTTTCCGTCGATGTTTCTTGTAATTCCCTTTCTCAAATTTTTTCCCGGAGTTATTTTTTTTCCATTGATTTGGACGTCGGCCTGGTCGGAGGCGGTTTTCCAGTTTTCGATAACGAAGCAGGGATTTACGAGGGGCGAATCTTCAGAGGCGTTAATTGCAAATGAGCTTTTGTAGCTTTTTGCTTCGAGGATATAGTTTCTCTGAGCTTTATCGTAACCGAAGCTTTCGCAGCCGTCGGTGTTTGCGATTTCAGGTGGGTTGTTCCAGAATCTTGCGAGCGGGACAAGTGTTGCAGGCGGCAGGTTGGTGAAGCCGTAAATAGCCATATTGCCGTGTTCGGTGACATTATCAGCAGCGGCGAAAGCACCGTGAGTTATACGGTCGTGAGCGACAGCGAATCTTCCGTCCGATGGCATTTGTCCTACCGGCCAATGGTTCCAGGGTCCGGCGAAGGGGTCTTTAGTATATGGTGACTGTTCGGCTCTTCCCCAGGGGTTTATATGAGTACCTTTCTGGAAGATGAGGAAGATTTTGTAATCAGATTTGTAGTTTATCCATTCGGCGCAGGCGTCTGGTAGGGTGTTTTTAGGGATGCCGTTGCTTCCTTTCCAAGTCATTGGTTTTACGTTACCGTCGAGGTTAACGAAGGTGAGCGCCTGGAGGTTTACGAAGTCGAGGACGGATTTTCCCGGTTGTGCACAGTATTGGATATCCTGCCAGCCGGGGTTTCCGCTGTAGAAGTAAACTTTTCTGACGGCGGTTCCATCGGGGTAGATGGTGTGGTATTCATCGGCCCAGTGTCTCGGCGACGGGAAGACGTAATCGACATCGATTGAGGCGTATCTCCAGTGAATCACGACTCTTGCGGGGTTGTTTTCAATTATTCTTACGTGTGCGTGTCTGCACTGCTTGTCAGCCATATGTTCGGAGCAACCGTGTGGTCCGCCAGTTTCGCAGCTTTGGTCTTCCATCCAGTAGTTTTTTTCTGTGACCCAGCCAGGGGCACAGTTTGCCCCTCTCCAGTAAGCGATGCTTGTGGGCATAGAGTCGAATTTAACGAGGACGTCGTCGTATGGGCTTGGTCTCCAGAGGTTGTCCCAGAGGTCGTGATATTTTAGTCGTGTATAATGGGCGCCGAATGATTTTGCGGTTCCCGGATTTCCGGGTAAGATACGCGGCTGGAGGTCGGGGTTGTTTTCGATGGAAGCTGCCGGTTTGGAATTTTCGTAGTCCTGTTTGACTTCAGCGGCGTCGAGAGCGGTGTCGTAGATTTTGACTTCGTCTATGAGTCCTTCGATGCCGTAGATTTTGGGCAGATGGTTCATAGGTCCCCGGACTGGGTCAGTTGCACGTCCTTTTTGGTTGTTGAGTCCGATGAGCAGGTCTGTGCCGGTGGGGATGTTGATTTTGCCTTGGGCGGTGACAGAGCCGGCTTCGCTGCCGTTGATGTAGATTTTGATATTACCGTTTCCATAGGCGCCGGTGATGTGAGTCCATTTATAAGTTTGGATTTTTGCGGAGCTTTTTACGGTTTTACCGTCAACGGAGAAAATTGGATAGCCGTACGCATTGATGCCGAGGTAGTAGCCCTTTGCCTTCTTTCTTTGCTGAGTTTTACCGAAATTATCGTAGTTTCCCTTTTCAATCGGGCCGGGTTCGACGATTGACTGGTGAACGAGCGGTGCCCAGTTCCAAGGATAAGCGCCGAGGGTAACCCAGGCCTCGAGGGTAACCTGGTCATTGATTTTCGGAGCATTTGCAGCGGGGAGGGAGACTTTCGAATTGTATCCATCGAAAGCGAGTGCTGAGCCGGAGGCGCCTTTTTTCCACAGCGTTACGTTTCCGTCGATTTTGCAGTTTTTTCCTGAGACGGTTTCTTGTGTGAGGTTTCTTTTTTCGAATGGTCGGCCTCTGGTTCCTTCGTCGAATTTCCACCAGGCGGCGGGCGAGGCGACGGTTTTTGTTTTGAGCAGGGAGCCGGTTATTTCTTTTGCCGGTTTTTCTGTGAGTTTTGCTTTTTTTGTAGAGAGCACGTTTATGCCGTCTTGTTTTAGTTGAAGTGTCTGGGTGGTGACATTTGCGGAGTCGTTATAGAGAGCGAGTTTTTTGTTGGCTTTTTTGATTTTTCTGAGGACTTTTCCGGCTGGTGTGATTACGAAGAATTCGTAGACAGGGTCGGTGAAGCCGTTTACGTTTTTCAGATTGGGGATGTATCGCCATTGGATAAGGATGTGGTCCGGTCTGCTCTCGATGATGCGTGCGTAGGAATAAAGGCAGGCGATGTCCTTCTGCCGAGAGACGATTTCGGGGAAGCTCCAGGTGCCGGTTTCGGTTTTCCAGACGGGCAGGTAGCTGGTTTTTCTTGAGAAGATGAGCTGTCGGTTGTCGGCGAGATTTACGATGATGTCCGCAAATTTTCCTGAGATTGGTCTGTTTAGTTCTTCGCTCTCTCCTTCAGATTCTTCGTCCTCATCCTCTTCTTCATTCTCCGGTCTTGATTCTTTCATCGCCCGTAGGATTTGTTTTGATTCCTCGCTGATTTCCAGAGGGATGCTATAGATAGCGTCCTGAAGGGGGGTGTTGTAATCGAGGCGGGTGTAATATGCGTAGAAATCGTCGGAGCCAGATTTTGCAAAGCAGGGAATTAAAAATGCAGTTAGAATGATAAGGAGTAACAGTTTTTTTTGAGCTGACATAATGGCCTCCTAAGTTTTTGAATTATTTTCTTTTTACGACGGATTCCCGAAGGGTGCAGAGATTTCAGAATCCGATACAGGCAGGATACTATAGCAGAATTGAATGAGATTAGCCAACACTTTTTATGCGGGATGTTTTCAGGGGCGATGGTGAAGGGTTTTGTGCTTGATGTGCGTGGGAATAATTGTATAATTTGTCAAGCGGTTTGAGTTATCGGTTTTCGATGCGGTTTTTCGATGGGGAATAGTGTAACGGTAGCACGACTGACTCTGAATCAGTTAGTTCAGGTTCAAATCCTGGTTCCCCAGGTTTAGAGATATTTCGATTTTCACTTCCTGTTTTGAGAAGGGTGGTTTTTGTCTTTGATTTATTCGGTCCCGAAGCAAGAATTTCAATCCGTGAAACCAAGAAAGCTGACCTAAAGAACTATGAATTCAGCATAAATCGGTGTTAATCCGCATCAAAAATGCAATCGGGCAAGAGATAATACAAAGATAAACTGCGGGGTGGTGTTATTGGAATTCAGCGATTAGCGGGGTATGGTCGCTTGGTTTTTCAGCGGCTCTCGGTTCTTTATCGATATAGCAACCGGTGCACTTTTCTACGAGATGTTTAGCGGTCATTATGTGGTCTATTCTCCAGCCGAGATCACGTTTGAATGCGTTCAACCTGTAGTCCCAGAAGGTATATTGTCCTGGCTGGGGGCATTTTAGTCTGAAGACATCGAGGAAGCCCCACTGCATAACTTTTGCGAGAGCGAGTCTTGCTTTCGGGTGAAAGCAGACGTGATTTTGGAATTGGCCTGGGTCGTAGAGGTCAACGGGATTCGGTGCGACATTCAAGTCACCGGTCCAAATTACGTTTTCTGTCGGTTTGAAATTGTTCTGGAAGAACTGCAGCAGCCGTTCGAACCACTCGAGTTTGTAGTCGAATTTTTCGGAATCGGCTGAGCTGCCCTGTGGGACGTAGGTATTAACGATTATGAAATCGTCGATTTGTGCTTTGATTAGGCGAGGTTCGTCTTTCGGTTCCGAGTCGAGTCCGAAGCGGATGTTTCGTGGTTCCTGTTTGCTTAATATTGCGACGCCATTATAGCTTTTCTGGCCTTTGAAAGCGCAGTGGTAGCCAATGTCTTCGAAAGGTTTTTTTGGGAAGTCATCATCCTGGACTTTTGTTTCCTGTACGGTGAGGATATCGGGTTTGTTTTTTTCGAGCCAGGGGATGAGGATATGGAGCCGGGCCCTGATAGAGTTAACATTGAAGGTTACAATTTTCATTTAAGCCGCCTTTAACAGGATATTATTTTTTTGGTATTAGAGAAGATTTTAGAATACAGTAATATTATTTGACAGGAATTTCAAGGATTTATCTAATTATAGCCGATTTGGTTAATAGATTACTTTTCAATCAGGAGCAAAACAGATGTTAAAGAAAGCGGTTTTGTTATTTATTTTAATATTGCTGAGTATTTACCTTGCGAGCTGTCAAACGGTCGAGGGATTAGGTAAAGATATCACGTGGATCGGTCAGAGTTCAGCCGAGGTATTGGAACAGTAACGTATTGTTGTCTTCGGTAATATGACAGGGTATTTTGTTTTTCAAAGGCGGGGCGGCAAGTTTATGTCATACCAAGGTTCAGTCAGGGGGAAAGGGTTGAGTTTTCTTAATCGTGGTTGAGTCTTTGTTTTTTTGCCGGCTGTTTTGCCGGGGTGGCAAATTTTCTATTCTGATTTGATTTGGTTTTGTCGTTTTTTTTTCAAGTATTGTGTAACTTTCAAGGATGGTCATAAGTGCGACGAGGAAGCTGATAGTGCTTTCTGCGCCCTGGTTTTTGTTTACGCCTCCGGACATAAGTCCGTCACAGCAGCCAGTTGTAGTAAAGTCGTATAGTGGTATGTGTAAATCATTTTCTCCGAGGAACCAGTCAAATGCCTTTCTTTGCAGGATAAGGAATTTTTCATCCTCAGTGGCGTCGTAAGCGGCCCTTAACATCATAACCGAGCTTGCGGCTTCGATAGGCTGCTGGTCGAATTGTGCTTTTGTTCGGCCTTTTTTGAACCATCCATTCGAGCCGATGAATGAGAAGTTTCTTCCATTGAAGGTGTTTTGAATTAAGAAGTTACAGGTTTTTTCAGCGACATTGATGTATTCTTCGTTTTCGAAAGTGAGTCCTGCGACGAAGAGAGCATTCGGCAGGACGGCGTTATCATAAGCGATTTCTTCTTCGAACCATTGCCAATCCGTGTCGGAGTTTTGTTGATACAGCCGCACGAGGCGGTCGGCGGCATCGATGAGACAATGTTTGATATCACTTGCACCGGGGAACTGCTTTAGATATTCACTGAGTCCGAAGATAGAATAGGCCAGTCCTCTCGGGGCCTGTTTTGTTGTTTGCTTTATGGAGAGGTCGAAAACGTCTTTGATAATCGAGAGGTATGCCAGCGAGGGTGGAGTAGCCATAATATTTCCGAATGCCCAAAGTGTTCTTCCGAGTGCATCGTGTTCGGGTTCATTTTTTTGCCAGGTTCTGTCGAAGTTCATAAAGTTTCTGAAGTTTCCGGAGGCGGTTTGCGCATCAAGTATGAATGAGAAGTAGGTGTTGAAAAGATTCAGAGCTTTCTGTTCGGGGTACTGGTTGTAATATTTAATCATAGCGATAGCCGCTCTTGCGTTGTCATCCGAGCAGTAGCCATATTTTCTGACAGGGATGATGAATTTTGCGTGCTGAAAGATACCGGTGTCGTCAGTAAGTCTCTGGAAGTGGAGCAAAGAGGGTTCCGGCAATTCAAAGGCAGAGGTTTTTTCGATAACGGGTGTTTTTTTCAGAGCTTTTACCCTTGAGGGGATATTTTTATTTTTGAATAATTTCCAGTAGTTTTGACCGATTTTGCTCCAGGTTCTTGACCTTCCGTAATCGTATGCCTTTCTCCTGATATTATAGAGGAGTTTATCGTCTTTCAGAATTTGTATTACGGCTTCGGCTAATTTATAGAAGTCTCCGAAGGGAGTGATTATACCCCTTCCATCTGCGAGCAACTCGGTAGCAGCCCAGTAAGGTGTGGAGATAACGGGTTTTCCGGCTCCGACGGCGAATGCGAGAGTTCCGCTTGTGAGCTGTTCTCTATTAAGGTATGGAGTGACATAGATATCGGCGGAACAGAGGAAGTTTTCGAGTTCCTGTCCGTTTACGAACCTGTTATGGAAGATGACATTATCCTTCAATTTCAGGTCTTTAACCATTTGCAGCAGTTTGAACCTGTAAGCTTCACCTTCTTGTTTTACGACAGAAGGGTGCGTCATTCCGAGTATGACATAGAGGACGGATGGTTCAGCTTCTATTATTTTTGGCAGGGCTTTGAGCATAACTTCGATGTTTTTATTTTTGCTCAGCAGTCCGAAGGTAAGGATGGTTTTTCTATTTTCCATACCGAATTTATGTTTGTAGTAGTTGCTGTCGACGAACGGCAGGTCTGGGATACCATGCGGTATAAGCTCTATTTTGTTTTGAGGAATCCCATAGATATTTTTGAGCATAACTACTCCATACTCATTCATAGTGATAACTTTGTATGAGAGAGAGCAAAGGTCAATCATAGCGTCGTAGTAAGGCGGTTCCGGTTCTTCGAGGATGGTATGCAGCGTTGTAATAACGGGAGCGTTTAATCTGTTCAGTAAGAGGTTTATATATGATCCGGCATCGCCTCCGAAGAGTCCGAATTCGTGCTGGAGGCAGACGAGGTCAACATGGCTGAAGTTGATGTAGTCAGCGGCGGAGATGTAATCCTGTTTTACGTTTTGTCTAATTTCGAATTTTACGGGATGTTTATATTCGATGGTATCGCTGGTTCTCATTGCGATGACGATTGGCTCGAAGTGTTCCTTTGCGACATTTGTTACGTTTTCAATAAGGTCTGATGTAAAGGTAGCAATGCCACATTTTCTCGGTGGGAACGAGGCGATAAAAGCGATTTTTTTTGCGGTGCGTTTTGACATCCCTGGAATCCTTTCAAGGCCATTTATAATAAGTCATTATAAAGGGAGCAATTGTAACTGTCAAGGGAATTAAGATTTGAATTGTGGTGAGCGTTTTGTAAGCTCTCAGCTGCTCTGGAGGTTGTTTTTTCGCTGTAAATGGCGTGCGAATGGAGATAAATTTTGAGGATTTTTCATTTTTTTCGGTATTTTTATTTGAACAAATGGGTTTTTAGGCGCATAATATACTACTAAAGTAGTAGGTTTAATAGGAGTTTTTATTATGAAGCTTTCGACTCGAACCAGATACGGAATACGGGCGCTGCTTGAGTTAGCAGAAAATACAGGTGATAGTCCTCTGCAAATAAAAGTAATCGGGAAGAAGCAGGATATCTCAATAAAGTATCTTGAGCAGTTGATGTCGATTTTGAAAGGCGGCGGTTTTGTTCGGAGTCTTTGCGGTTCTAAGGGTGGTTATCTACTTGCCAAAGAAGCGAAAGATATTAAACTTATTGACGTCTTCAACTGTCTCGAAGGTCCTTTTGTAACGGTGGAATGTCTTGCCGATAAGAGTTTGTGTTCGAGAACGTCGGATTGTGTGACCAGGAAGGTTTGGTTTAAGGTTCAGAAAGCGGTAAATGAAGTTCTGGAATCGATGAGCTTGCAGGATTTGGTCGAACAGGCAAAAGAACAAAGGGAACTTAATTATCAGATATAAAGGGTAAGAGTTATGGAATCGATATTTAAAAATTGTTCCGAAGCGGTTGGTTATACACCGCTGGTTCAAATAAGCAAACTCGGGGCGGAAGGCAGCCGGATTCTCAGCAAGTTAGAGTCGAAGAATCCGTGCGGCAGTGTCAAGGACCGGATAGCATTGTATATGATTAAAGAGGCCGAAGAGAAGGGATTGATAAAAGAGGGGACGGTGGTGATGGAGCCGACCAGCGGTAATACCGGCATAGGTCTTGCGTTTATATGTGCATCGAAGGGTTATCGTCTTGAACTTGTTATGCCGGAGTCGATGAGCATAGAGCGTAGGAAGTTATTACAGATTTTGGGAGCGGAGCTGGTGCTGACACCGGCAGAAGAAGGGATGAGCGGAGCGATTGCGAAGGCAAAAGAGCTTTCGGAGAAAGATGTCGATTCATTTATGCCTCAGCAGTTTACGAACCCTGCGAATCCCCGAGCGCATCGCGAGACGACGGCGGAGGAGATTTGGGCGGACACGAAAGGCAAGGTAGATATTCTCGTAGCAGGTGTAGGAACAGGCGGGACAATAACCGGCTGCGGTGAGGTATTGAAAGAGCGGAACAAGGATTTGGAGGTGATAGCGGTTGAGCCGAGAGATTCAGCGGTTTTATCCGGCGGGAAGGCGGGGCCTCACAAGATACAAGGAATCGGAGCGGGTTTTGTTCCAGAAGTTTTGAATGTTGAGCTTATCGATGAGATTATTCAGGTTACCAATGAGGATGCGATAGAGACGGCCCGTGCGCTTGCCGCTAAAGAGGGGATACTGTCGGGGATAAGCGGAGGAGCGAATGTTTGGGCTGCAATAGAGGTGGGCAAACGAAAAGCAAATAAAGGCAAAAGCATCGTTACTTTTATATGTGATACCGGTGAGAGATATATATCGACGGAGCTTTATCATAATTTAGGTAAGACTAAAGAGCGGTGATTTTTCCGGATTAGAGAGGCCATTATGAGCAAAGAAAAGCAGAGAAAAGAAATAATAAGCAAGCTGGTGGAGAAGCTTTCCAAGACCTATCAGGAGAAGGACGTTATAAGTTTTATAGATGCGACGGACCTGCCTGTTCGAGATAAGATTCTTGATATTCTTGATAAGATGA
Organism: Phycisphaerae bacterium; assembly: GCA_030604525.1. Classification (GTDB taxonomy): domain Bacteria; phylum Planctomycetota; class Phycisphaerae; order Sedimentisphaerales; family Anaerobacaceae; genus JAUVVQ01. The sequence continues at coordinate 10,907 of JAUVVQ010000037.1, forward strand.
TAGAGGTTCTTTTTCCCGGATACACAGGCAAGCGTGCGGTAACCAAAACGAATATCAACTTTATAGTTGGAGATTTGTTATGTGATGTAACATCTGGGCTTACGGAGCAGGTAGAGAAGGGTTATCTTTATCAGTGCAGTACAAAGGAATGCGAGGACTGTGACTGCAGGAGTATGGCAGAGGATGCGACGGGGCATCTTCTTGGCGAGCTACCGAGGATTAAGGAACTTCTTAAAGGTGATGTTACAGCGGCGTTTGACGGCGACCCTGCGGCGAAGTCTTATGAGGAGGTAGTGATAAGTTATCCTTGTATTACAGCGATAGCGACTTACCGTATAGCCCACGAGTTATATTTAAAGCAGGTACCTTTGATACCGCGTATTATGAGCGAATGTGCCCATTCTCAGACGGGTATAGATATTCATCCCGGAGCGAAGATAGGTAAGAGGTTTTTCATTGACCATGGGACGGGAGTAGTTGTAGGAGAGACGACGGTGATAGGCGATAATGTCAAGATTTATCAGGGAGCGACACTCGGTGCATTGAGTTTTCCGAAGGATGAGCGAGGCCGGGTGATTAAGGGACGAAAAAGGCATCCGACGATAGAGGATAATGTTACGATATATGCTGAGGCGACGATACTGGGCGATGTAACAATAGGTAAGGGTTCTATTGTAGGCGGTAACGTGTGGATAAAGAAATCGATTCCACCCGGTTTTACGGTAACGACAGCGAATGCTGATTTGATATGTACCGACCGGGAAAGCAAAGGAGATTTATACGAGATATAGATATGGAAAAAGCGATAATCGAGAAGATTAACGGACTTAAGAAGAGTCGCAATGCGGTGATACTGGCGCATAATTATCAGATAGGTGAGATACAGGATTTAGCGGATTTTACGGGTGATTCCCTGGGTTTGAGTATAAAGGCAGCGGAGACCGATGCGGAGGTGATAGTATTCTGCGGGGTGCATTTTATGGCCGAGACGGCGGCGATTCTTTCTCCTGAAAAAACAGTTTTGATGCCTGATAAAAACGCCGGCTGTCCGATGGCTGATATGATAACAGCGGAGCAGCTTGTGGAGTTGAAAAAGGGACATCCGGATGCCCTTGTCGTCTGCTATGTCAACAGCAGTGCGGAGGTTAAGGCGGAGAGCGACTATTGCTGCACGAGCGCAAATGCGGTGGGGGTGGTAGCATCTTTGCCGAAAGATAAAGAGATAATATTTGTTCCCGACCAGCATTTGGGCAGGTTTGCAGAGGAGCAGACGGGCAGGAAGCTGATACTCTGGCCGGGTTATTGTCCATCTCATATTGTGATAACGGTTGATGACATCAACGAAGCCCGCAGCAAATTGCCGGAGCCGATAGTGATGACGCATCCGGAGTGCAGTGAGCCGGTGAAAGAGAATTCGGATGAGATGCTGAGTACGGGTCAGATGCTGCGTTTTGTCAAGCAGAGTAAAGGGAAGGGATTTGTTGTAGCTACGGAGACGGGAATGATTCATGCGTTGAAGAAGGTAAAGCCGGATGCGGAGTTCACAGCGGCGAGTGAGCGGGCGGTTTGTCCGAATATGAAGAAGGTGACGGTGGATAAGATTATAGCTTCGCTTGAAGATATGCAATACGAGGTGAAGGTTCCGGCCCAGATAAGCAGGAAGGCAAAGAAGGCGATTGACAGGATGGTGGCTATTTTGCCGACGAGGTAGCAAGAAGCTGAAAAGTTAAAAGTAAAAACTTAAAACTGTGGAATTCGCCTTCGGCGTAATTTTTCATTATTCGTCAGAGACGGATTAACACAGATTTTTTGGAATTTAGATTTCCGTTTATGCGGGAAGAAAAAAGTGGAAGCTGGGATGTCAGAGATTAGTGAAAATTCAGTTGGTATTGTTGAGACAAAAACGGTGCGTGTGGTTAAGCAGGATAAGCCATTGAAACTGGAGTGCGGCAAGAGGTTGGCTCCCATTGATGCTGCCTATGAAACATACGGTGCGCTTAATGAGGCGGGCGACAATGGCGTTTTGATTTGTCATGCTCTCAGCGGGGATGCTCATGCTGCCGGTCGCAACAGTCCTGAGGACAGGAAACCCGGCTGGTGGGATGTTATGGTCGGTCCCGGCAAGAGTATCGATACGAATAAATATTTTGTTATATGTTCAAACTTTTTAGGCGGCTGCAGCGGGACGACAGGTCCAGGTTCAACTAATCCGGCAACAGGCAAGCCGTATGGTCTGGACTTTCCTATTATAACCATATCTGATATGGTAAAAGTCCAAAAGTTACTGCTCGATACGCTCGGTATAAAACAGCTTTTGGCAGTAATAGGCGGGTCAATCGGCGGAATGCAGGTTCTTCAGTGGGCAATTTCATATCCTGACTTTGTTAAGGCGGCGATACCAATTGCTACAACCACACATCTGGGAGCCCAATCGATAGCTTTTGATGCGGTAGGCCGAAATGCAATATTGGCTGACCCGAACTTTGGCGGCGGACAATATACGGCCGACAAAGGGCCTGACAAAGGTTTAGGCATCGCCCGAATGATTGGCCATATAACGTATTTGTCGGAACAGGGGATGCGTGAGAAATTCGGTCGTGAATTACGAAATTCAAAGAATTACAGTTATGATTTAAATTCTGAGTTTGCTGTTGAGACGTACCTGGACTATAAAGGTCAAAGCTTCGTGGAACGATTTGACGCTAATAGTTATCTTTACATAACCAAGGCGGCAGATTATTTTGACCTGAAGAAAGGGCAAGGCAGTCTGAAGAAGGCCTTTGCAAATATAAGTTGCAGATTTCTGGTGATTAGTTTCGCAAGCGACTGGTTATTTACTCCTGCCCAGTCGGAGGAGATAGTCAACTCCCTGTCGGCAGCAGATAAGGATGTGAGCTATTGCGATATTGACTCTCCATCTGGTCATGATGCATTTTTACTTGAGCATAAAAAGCTTGGACTGCTGATAGGCAGCTTCCTTGAGGCGAGTTATTACCAAATCACAAACGAAGGTAAATATATCTTCAAGGATTTCGAATGTCAGCACACGGCAAAAGCTGTTGAGCAAACAACCAGGGCAAGAATAGATTATGAATTGATAGAATCTCTGATAGAGCCGGGCAGTTGCGTGCTGGATGTCGGCTGCGGCGATGGTGAGCTGACGGCAAAGCTGACCGAGGAGAAAAACATTACCGCCAAAGGGGTAGAGCTTGACCAGGAGCTTGTAATCCATTGTATAAGGCGCGGACTGTCAACGATACACAGGGATATTGAGCGCGGACTGGGTCAATATGCCGATGGCAGCTTCGATTATGCGATACTTTCGCAAACATTACAAACGGTCAAAAAGCCGGCAAAGGTACTTGCTGAATTGTTGCGGGTGGCTCGGAAAGTGATTGTCAGTTTTCCGAATTTCGCTCATTGGCGGTGCAGGTCGCAGTTGTTTTTCGCAGGTATTGCTCCGGTAACGAAACAACTGCCCTTTGACTGGCACAATACGCCTAATACACATTGTCTGTCACTGAAAGATTTTGACCGGTTCTGTGAAAAGCTGGGCGTTAAAGTAGAAAAGAAGATTCCGTTAATCAAAAATCGTCTTAGCCCGGTAAGGTTCGCACCGAATTTATTTGCCGAGCAGGTAATTTATGTAACGAGCAAGGAGTGAACTATGGATAAGAATACGAATTATCATTTGGAGACACTGGCTTTGCATGCCGGCCAGGAGGCCGATTCGGATACACTCAGTCGAGCGGTGCCTGTTTATCAGACGACCAGCTATTGTTTTAAGGATACGTCGCATGCGGCGAAGCTGTTTGCGCTTGAAGAGTTCGGCAATATCTATACCCGGCTGATGAATCCTACGACGGATGTGCTTGAAAAACGATTAGCGTCAATGGAAGGCGGTGTCGGCGGGCTTGGTTTCAGCTCCGGTATGGCGGCGATTACCGCCGGTATTTTGAACATCTGCAAATCTGGTCAGCACATAGTTTCTTCAAATTCGCTTTACGGCGGGACGGTTACACTGTTTAGTCAGACATTTGCCAAGCTGGGTATTGACGTTACATTTGTTGCCCCGAAGGAACCGGAAAATTTTGCCAAAGCGATTAAAGAGGACACCCGCCTGCTTTATATTGAGACGATTGGTAATCCGAAGAATGATGTTTTGCAGTTCGAAAAAATAGTGGATATTGCACATAAGAATAATATTCCGGTGCTTTGTGATAATACAGTTGCATCGCCGATATTGTTTCGGCCGATTGAATACGGTATTGATATTGTTATCCATAGCTGCACAAAATTCATCGGTGGTCACGGGACGAGCATCGGCGGTATGCTTATTGATTCCGGCAAATTTGATTGGGGTAACGGCAAATATCCTGAACTGACCGAGCCGGATGCGAGCTATCATGGAGTTAAGTATGTCGAGCAATTCGGTGAATTGGCGTATATAATAAAGGCAAGAACACAGTTTCTGCGTGATATGGGCGGGTGTATGTCACCTTTTAACGCATTTTTGTTTTTGCAGGGACTGGAGACGCTTCATTTGCGTATGCCGAGGCATTGTGAGAATGCGTTGAAGCTGGCACGATGGCTGGAAAAACAAGATGCGGTTACATGGGTAAATTATCCCGGTTTGGAGTCGCATCCTGATTATGAGCTGGCAAAGAGATATTTGCCTAACGGCCAGGGAGCCATTTTAGGGTTCGGTATCAAAGGCGGCAAAGAAGCGGGCATCAAATTTATCAACAGCGTTAAATTAGCCAGTCACCTTGCCAATATCGGCGACAGCAAGACATTGGTGATTCACCCGGCCAGTACGACACATCAGCAACTGACCGATGAAGAGCAGATTTCGGCGGGAGTAACAAAAGATTTTATAAGAGTTTCGGTAGGCACAGAGCATATCGATGATATAATAGACGACTTCAAACAGGCATTGAAAGTCAGCCAAAGGTAATAAGATGTGGGATTATACGGATAAAGTTAAAGAGCATTTTTTCAACCCGCGAAACGTCGGCGAAATAGAGAATCCCGATGGTGTTGGCGAGGTTGGTTCTTTAGCCTGCGGCGATGCGCTGAAGTTGACATTCAAACTCGATAAGAGCGGCAGAATCGAAGATGCGAAATTCAAGACGTTCGGCTGTGCCAGCGCAATAGCAACCTCGTCAGTACTGACTGAAATAATAAAGGGCAAGACGATTGAAGAGGCGTCTGTTATAACGAATAAGGATATAGCGGAGGAGCTTGGCGGTCTTCCGGAGCAGAAGATGCACTGTTCTGTTATGGGCAGAGAGGCGCTGGAGGCGGCGATAGAGAATTACCGCAGCGGCGGGACGGTTAAGCATAAGCTCGAAGGGAAGGTTGTATGCAGGTGCTTCGGAGTGACAGATAAGGAGATAGAGCGAGTGGTAAGGGAGAATGACCTAATTAGCGTCGAGGAGGTTACGAATTACTGTAAGGCGGGCGGCGGGTGTGGAAGCTGTAAAGGCCAGATAGAGCAAATCATCGAGAATGTTCACAGCAAGGCAGCGAAGAAGGTCAAGTTACATCCCCGTGGTAAGCTAACGAATATCGAGAAGATACATCTGATACAACAGACGGTAGACGAACAGGTGCGTCCCGCTCTGCAAGCTCATGGAGGAGATATTGACCTGATAGATGTCGAGGGCGATAAGGTTATCGTAGCGTTTCGCGGGATGTGCGCTCAATGCAGGATATCAGAATTTACTTTAAAGGAAGTGGTGGAGGCGAAGCTGAAGGAATTCGTGACGGACAGTTTGTATGTAGAAGAGGCGGAAGATTCACAAGAATCACCGCACAGGCATAAGGGGTAGCAGGATGGACGTGGTATATTTTGACAATAATGCAACAACGAAAGTGTCGGAAGAAGTATTTTCGGAGATGAAGCCGTATTTTTCTGAGCTTTACGGCAATCCTTCGAGTATTCATACATTCGGCGGTGAGGTGAGTCATAAGGTACAAGAGGCGCGCCAGCGAATTGCGGACCTGTTAGGCTGCGAGGCGTCAGAGATATTATTTACCGGCTGCGGGACCGAGAGTGATAATATGGCGATAGATGGAGTTTTGGCCAGCCAGGCCAAGAGGCGTAAGATAATAACGAGCCGGGTAGAGCATCCGGCGGTATTGCAGGTTTGCCGGGAGCTTGAGAAACACGGTTGTCATTTAGTAGAAATAGGAGTGGATAGAAAAGGCCGACTCGATATGGAGCAGCTCGAGGAGGAACTGGATGAGGAAACGGCGATAGTCAGTATAATGTATGCGAATAATGAGACGGGGGTTATTTTTCCGGTCGAAAGAATTGCGGAGCTGACGAGAAAGGTCGGAGCTGTTTTTCATACGGATGGGGTGCAGGCGGTTGGGAAAATACCGTTGAATCTGAGAGAGAGCAAGATTGATTTACTTAGTTTGTCCGGACATAAACTTCATGCGGCAAAGGGCGTCGGTGTTCTGTATATTCGTAAAGGGACAAGATTGAAGCCATTTATATTAGGGGGACATCAGGAAGGCGGTCGTCGCGCGGGGACGGAGAATGTTGCAGGGATTATAGGTTTAGGTAAAGCGGCGGAGCTTGCGAAGGAAAAGATGGAGGATGAAAATGCGCGGGTGCGAGGTCTTCGTGATAAGCTTGAGAAGGCGATACTGGGCAGCTGTCCGGACAGCTGGGTTAACGGCGATGTGGAGAACCGCCTGGGTAATACGAGTAATATCAGCTTTGAATATATCGAGGGCGAGGCGATTTTGCTTATGCTGGATAAATACGGGATATGTGCGAGCAGCGGTTCCGCCTGTGCAAGTGGTTCGCTTGAGCCGAGTCACGTATTGCGGGCGATGGGCATTCCGTTTACAGCCGCTCACGGTTCGATTCGGTTCAGCTTGAGCAGATATAATACGGAACAGGAAGTAGATTTTACGATAGAGAAACTGCCGGGGATAGTGAAGAAGCTTCGAGAGCTGTCGCCGTTTGTGGGGAAGAAATAAATACCTTAGAACACATCTGAATCGAGCCGGTTGAATTTTTCTCAACAGTTATAGCCAGGTTTATATCCAAGGATTCTTGAGGGCAGCAGTAGCAGCGTTTTAATAAGAGCCAGGATGGCATCTACTATCAGTGCAAGGATTCGGAAAGGGATTAATAAAAGCCAGAAAAGGGGAGCGATAATCAGGACGAGTATCGCCAGCGGCCAGCAAAGAAGTAGCAGGATTGACCAAAGGATTAAAGTGATTAATATTTTCATTTTGGAAGTTATCCTCAGTTACAATTTTTCATTACTGCCGAAGGAGGGAGTCGAACCCTCACCCGGGGTGAACCGGACGGGATTTTGAATCCCGCGCGTCTGCCAGTTCCGCCACTTCGGCTGATTATAAGATTATTGATTATCAATTTGTTTTTGTCAACGCTGAAATTGGTGATGTCGGGTATTCGGTGGAGGTGAAATGAAGTTAAAATCTTTCAGAGGATAATAAGGATTGAGAATACTCTGCCGAAGGAGGGAGTTCGGCCTTTGTCGAGTTACGCACGGCGCACTTACTGCCGAAGGAGGGAGTCGAAGCTAGAGGCGGGGTGAACGGAGAAGGATTTTGAAATTTCGATTGCGAATTGATTATTCACTGTTTAGGATATTCAGGAATACGGCGGAATACTGAAAAGAAAATCGAAACGTAGATTAGGAATACTACACTTTGTATGAGGTATGGGAATGAAAGTATTAGTAGTAGGCGGTGGGGGTCGTGAACATTCGCTGGCGTGGAAGCTTGGCCAGTCGAAAGAGGTAGATAAGCTTTATATAGCTCCGGGTAATGCGGGGACGGCGAAGTGCGGAGAGAATGTATCGATATCAGCGGATGATATAGAGGGTTTAGTGAAATTCGGTCGAGACAAGCAGATAGCTCTTGCGGTGATAGGTCCGGAGGCGCCGCTTGCGGCGGGAATAGTAGATGCGTTCGAGGCATCAGGTATCAAGGCGTTCGGTCCGAGTGCGTCAGCGGCGAAATTAGAGTCTGATAAGGCGTTTGCGAAACAGATGATGCGAAGGTGTTCGATATCCACAGCGGAGGGGAGGATATTCGACCGTTACGAGGAAGCGAAGTCTTACATAGCCAGCCGGGACGAAGCGGTGGTAGTGAAGGCGGCTGGTCTGGCTGCGGGGAAAGGGGTATTCGTATGCGACGACCCGGCAGATGGGATACTTGCGGCGGAGAAGATAATGTGTGATAAGTTATTCGGTGAGGCGGGAGATAAGATTATCGTAGAAGACAAGTTGCTTGGCGAGGAGGCGTCGATACTTGCGTTTGTGGATGGCCGGAATATTTATGTGATGGAATCATCTCAGGACCATAAGCCGATTGGAGACGGAGATACCGGACCGAATACGGGCGGGATGGGTGCATACAGTCCTGCGCCTGTGGTGACCGATGAGATGATGGAGAAGATAACCGGCGAGATACTGGTTCCGATAGTTGACGGGATGAATCGTTTGGGGACGCCTTATAAAGGCGTTCTTTATGCGGGTTTAATGATAACGGCCGGCGGTCCGCGGGTGCTGGAATTCAATGTACGTTTCGGCGACCCTGAGACCCAGCCGATATTGATGCGTCTGAAGAGCGATTTGGCGGAGGTATGTCTTTCGGTTTGTGAAGGGACTTTATCAGAAGCGAATTTGGAATGGGACGAGCGGGCATCGGTATGTGTAGTTATGGCATCGGGCGGGTATCCGGGTAAATACGAGAAAGGCAAGAAGATAACCGGTATCGAAGAGGCGGAGCGGGATAAGGATGTGATAGTCTTTCAAGCGGGGACAACGGAGAAGGAAGGAGAGATACTAACATCGGGCGGCAGAGTTCTGGGTGTAACAGCCCTTGGAGATACGATTTCGGATGCGAAGGGGAGGGCTTATGAGGCGGCGGGCAAGATAAATTTCGAAGGTGCTTATTACCGGAATGATATTGCAGATAAGGCGATATGGCGTGGTGATAAATAGGGAAGAAACGGTCGGAGTATTCGCTGCTTTGAAAATTGTTTCAGATAAAGAAGCATTTGTCAGTTAGGGTAATTTTGTAATGAGCCAATTTCACAAGAGAATCATTCGCTGGGTTTTGGGGTTTTTAATTCTGTTTTGTCTTGTGCCTGTGCTGTTTGTGCTTGGTGGCCGAGCTCTTTGCAAAGTAGCTCTTGATGAAATTGCGTCTCTTACGGAGACGAAAATCACCGATACCAGTGTTGATTTCAATATCGATTGTTCCGTGGTAATCAATGGTCTTGTAATAAAGCCAAGAGGTAAAAGTGGTTTTGATGATACGATATTGAAGGCGGATAGGGTAAAGGCGCACTTCGGGATATGGAGTATTCTTCTGCTTCGTCCCCGTCTGAAGGATATAGTCGTAGAGGATTTTGTATTAAACGCCCAGGAGGATTTGGAAACGGGCAAGTGGAATACGGGGTTGATAAAACTTTCTCCCGGCAAGGGCGGGGTTGGCAGGATACCTGTTATCAAACTCAGGCGAGGTGAGCTTTTATACAGTAAGGTTATGGGTAAGGAGGAGAGGGTTGTATTTTCTGTTCCGATTGGCGGGATGTTTGGTCCCGATGCAGAATTCGGTAAAGGTTACAGTTTTACGGTTGAGACAGCGGAGCTGCCGACAGGTAACAAGAGCACATTGCGCGGATACTGGAGGCCCGGCGTAGTAGCGATGAGCGGCGGGATTTCGTCCGCTGATATACCATCGTTTGACCGGGTCTGGACGCTAAAGATATTTGCCGGACAGTTGCAGTACGATTCAAGCGACAATTACGAATTAAAAGTGAACATTAAAGATTTGACGGCTGATTACAGGGACAACGGAGAATCTTTCGAGAGCGTTTTACCGAAAAAAGGTTCGGAGTTTTTTACCGGACTGGCGAATATTTTCAAACGTTTTGAACCTCAGGGACGTTTTGATATAGAGCTTGATGCGAAGGGTAATTTTGGTCGGTTCGGCGACAGTCAGGTGACGGGGAAGGTGCGATGCAAAGGTGTGTCTGTCTGCGATGAAAAACTTCCTTATTCGGTAAAGGATATTTTTGGTGAGGTGTCTTTTACTGAGAAATCCGCCAGGTTTAATAATCTGAAAGGTGAGCATAATGGTGTTGGTCTATCATTCAACGGAACGATAGATGCCTCTGGAGGTCAGAGACATTACGATATCAGGATAAGCAGCGATAATATGGTATTGGACGATGATTTGTATTCGTGTTTAAGCGTCAAACAAAAGGGTATGTGGGATTTATTTTCTCCCTCTCCATCGAGTCTGGTCGGGCTGGATTATCAGATTAAGAGCGAAGGCGGTGCGGTGAGGCAAAGCTTAGAGCTCGAGCTTTTTGGAGGGGGTGCGATTTACAAAGGATTTCCATATCCGCTTTCGAATCTGGAGGGGAGGATATCGTTCTCGAGAAGTGAGATATTAGTTTCTGATGTAGTATCCCGGCTGGGGGGAAGTAAAGTTACGATTAACGGCACGGTGAAATTTGGCGACGGCCGGTGGGAATATGATTTGGCGGTGAATGGCGAGAATGTTCCCCTGGATAATCGTCTTGGCAATGCACTTGGTGCGAATCAAGGAGAAGTTTATGAGATGCTGGGATTGAGCGGTTATGTTAATGGTAAGACGAAGGTATTTACGCCGAGCGACGGTTCGAAGGGAGTGAGTTTCAGGTCGGATATAGATTTTCGAGAAGCGCGGATAGAGGGAGAAGGTTTTTTTGGATTAAGGGATGCATCCGGTTCTGCGGTAATCACGCCAGGTTCGATAACGCTTAAGGATTTAAGAGCCAGATATAATAACGGTGCGGTTTTGATAAACGGCTGGATAAAGCCGGAAACAGAGCCGGAGTCCTGGCGTTATTGTCTGTCGGTGAGCGGCGAGGGGATTGAGGTAAATGATGATTTAATAGAGAGCTTACCCGGCGGGTTAAAAGAATTCGTAAAGGAGCTTGCGCCTGAAGGTGCGATAAACCTTGAAGCTAATTTAAATAGAGGGGGCGGCTCAGATTGTGGTGAAAAGAAGATAGTTATAGAGTGCCTTGGTGACAGTATTGATTACGAGAAGCTTCCCTATCGATTGAAAGATGTTTGCGGGAGGGTATTGATAACGGAAGATAAAGTTAAGCTGGAAGGTATAAGCGGGGTTTTGTCGGACGGCATCGCTATTGGTTCGCAAGCGCCGAGGATAGAAGTTGGCGGAGATTTGGTATTGCATCAGGACGGTCTCGGTATAGAACGGCTGAAAGTTAAGCTGGATGATATTTTGCTTGATAAGCGTGTTGGGCTTTGTTTGCCTGCGGAGCTTCGGGGGATTTATGAGCAAGCTGGTCCGACCGGCCAGTTCGATGTAAATTGCCTGGATATAAAGCGGATGACTGAAAGCGAGGGAGCAAAAGGGTATAGTTTCAGCGGTGGGGTTGAACTTGAGGATTGCAGTTTTAACACCTCGCCTCAGATATCGGATGTCAACGCAATGGTAGAGGATATTAACGGTATTTACAGGCCGGGCGAGGGCATATCGATTGGTGACATTCAGGTTAAGGCCAAGAGTGTGAGGATAAATAATATTCTGCTTAGAGATTTAAGGATGGGGTTCGGCAGCGCAGATAATGGTGAGTCCTGGGAAAGCGAAGGGCTGGTTGCAGATTTTTACGGAGGTCTGTCAACAGGTTCAGTTGAATTCAGGAAAGCAAGCGGGGCTGGATGGGGATATGGCTTTGAGCTGGTTTTCGAAGATGCGCAATTGCAACGATTCCTTGAAGATAAGGCATCATCAAGGCAGGGGTCGGGAGATGGAAAGAGAGAAGGCGTTGAGGTTGGTGAGGAGGGGGGGTTGGAGATGGAGGCAAGAAGCAAATACGGCAGCGGCTTGATTAGCGGATTATTTAATGTGGAAAAGCAGGCGGGCAGGCCGGGGAGCTTGATAGGCAGATGCGATTTTTCCATTCTCGATATGGAGGTCGGCAAGGCGTCACCTTTGTCTAAGCTTCTGTACGTACTAAATATGAAGGCGCCGAAAGACTTTTTATTCTATAAAATGGAGGTTGACTCGTTCATAAAGGGAAATAGAGTTTTATTCGATAATATTGATTTATCCGGTCGAGCGGTATCACTTAACGGGAGGGGTTTTATGAATACCAAGGATATGTTCCTGGATTTGGTTCTTAATGTTCGGGGTAAAAGGAAGCCGGGTTTGGAGCTTTCGCCGCTTCAAAGCTTAACAGAAGATATTGGCCGCGGTGTAGTACGGATGGATGTAAAAGGTAATGTTTACGAGCCGGAAGTAACAGTTACGACGCTGCCGATTCTTGGGTGGCCGTTAGGAATATTAGGCAAGCCGGAGAAGTCAGAGGAATAGTTTTTCGGGTGGTTTTTCGGGCTTGTCTTCAAAGGCGGCTTAGCATCTTATCGAGAGGAGAAAAAATTTATTTCTTCGATTGACAGCGTAAAGAGTTAGAGATAGAAATAAGATATACAGAAGGAGTAAGTTAAAGGGAAGTTTTTTTTGGAGACAGGCAAATGCAAGTGATAGATTTTTTAGATAAGTCCGGGGTAAGCTATACGGTCAGTGAGCATAAGCCGACGTTTACAGCCCAGCATATGGCGGCGGCGGAGCATGAGGCGGGTCAATTTGTAGCCAAGCCGGTAGTGGTGAAGGCGGATGATAAAAATATTATGTGTGTATTGGGAGCGGACCACAAGATTGACTTGAAGGCATTGAAGGAACAACTGGGTGCTCAAACAGCGGAGCTTTTGAGCGAGGAGGATTTAGGCGAGATATTTAAGGATTGTGAGCTTGGAGCGGAGCCACCCTTGGGTAATCTTTATGATTTGCCGGTGATAATCGACAAATCAATCGAGTCGGACGACCATATAGTATTTCAGGCGGGCAGTCACAAGAAGTCTGTCCGGATGAGTATGGCTGATTACAGGAAGCTGGTCTCGCCGAAGGTCCTTTCGTTCAGCTACCAGATGGGCAGATAAGCTAATCAAAGAAGTAAAAATATAATTATCAGCTACAGATTCCTTCGCCCCTCTTCAGGACAGGTAACACTGACGGACACAGATAAAAAATATCAATCCGTAAATTCTAAAACAAAAAGGAAGAAAAAATGGATACACACCTACACGCCCAAAGGTGCTTCTCAGCAAGCTCAATCCCCGTTTTTGGCTATACCAGCCGGGAAATCCTCGAAATCCAAGGCGCAGTCCGTCTTGCTCCGGATTAAAAGAAAAGTAAAAGGATTGAAAACTCGTAGTTTTTATAGTATAATAAAATGTATAAAAATTTATTTGGAAAGGCGATAAAATGAAAGCCCAAAAATCCTTGTGGAGAGGAAAGGGAAAAGCCAGCAGGATAGTTGCGGCAGCCATAATTGCCGTACTTTTTGGTGTATGTACAGTGCAGGCGGAGATAGTTACGCTCCCGCTGGATTGTGCGGGAGAATACGGTATTGACACACCGGACTGGACACTCGATTTTAACCTGGGCGTGGAATTCACAGAAATATCAAACGTATATATGGACTGGTCGGGCGAAATGACTGCCGGACTTTTTATTCCGGCACATTCTACAGAAACCTCTCCTCTCCCTTCTGGCTTTGAGGCCTATATGCCCTCCCCCGTTGGGGCTCTTACAACATATTTGGGTGGAGGAGATACCTATCCTTACCCGGAGCCGTTTGATGCTATATCTGGATTTGAGCTATTTGATGTATTAGGACCTGGAAACTGGTCTAATCTTCTCGACGGACAAGCTACTATCGTAATTGGTTATGCGGAAGCGGCTTTTGCAGGCAGTTATGTAGAGTCTGGTTCTGCAGTTCTTGATGAAGCAAGTCTTGTAG
>JAUVVQ010000019.1 GCA_030604525.1 Phycisphaerae bacterium
ACTCCGTTCTTCCTCTGAAAGCTGAACAATGTATTTTTTGACCATGATAAATCTCCATGATAATTTAACCATAGAGAATTATCGGCAATACCCACCCAAATCTTTAACCGTGACAAAGCACTAGATTATGCGGCTGTTTCGGATGGTGGTAAAATACTCTTATTTAAACTATTGCCAATCAATACGGACAAAACACTTGATGAGCAATTAGCGATGGTATCTCAGGAAGTTCAGCAAATAGTTCAGGGCATGAAACAAGGCGATCTCATAGGTTTAAGATATGCTGACAATCCACAAAAAATTCCAGCTATCCCAACTGCTGTAGCCGAAATATTTGCCATATATATTATTCCAAAATTAAAATTAGAACCTATCATTTTTAGCCTACCAGAAGATTTAAAAGACAAAAATAATTTTATCATGATCCTTAACGATGTCCCAAGGGTCTTCGAACTTATATCTTCACCTTTAGCGTTTATCAAATTTTTAAGGGATGATGATGAACTCAGGAAAAACACTCGAATCTTAACCACGGATTTTCTTGATAGGTTTATTTATTATATAGAGAATGGAAATAGTTTTTTCCAGCAAGGCAAACCATATTTCTTTGCTCTATTCGAGCCGCATAGCTGGAGTGAATATTACTTCAAAAAACTTTACGAGAAGAGCAAAGATGCTATTTACGAATTGATAGAAAGATACTTTCCTGATTATTTTAATGAGATCAAGGATCGAGGTGATGGAGTCTATGGACTCAATGCAACATCAACATTAACTGCAGCCTATGCAACACAATTCGACAATGGTTTATTTATCGCCAGTTTGCCACCCGACGGTTACTTCTGTATCGGAGAAGAAATAAAGTTTTCAGAATTTATAGCTCACTTCTATACATATTATTTCAATAAATTTAAAAAACATTTGAAGGAGTTTTTTGATGTCTATGGGATTTGTCTGGATGAGCTATATGGGATTTCTGTAATGCCGGTGACATATATTAAGCGAAACGATATAACACATTTACTTTCCATTGCTTCAAAAGTGAATGAACAAAATCCCATCGAAATAATGACTGGTAGAATCCAGCAGACAACAAACTTGAGAACTGCGGTAGTGTTTGATTGCAAAAGTCTACCATCCATATTTTCCCAGAAGGACAATAAAGGCGAAAAAACAGCACTATGCAAATTGCTTAAAAGCCTATTGAAATACATGAAGCCATCTATCGGAGAGGAAATCTTAGAAACGGAAATAAAGGTATTTATCGATAAAATCATACCTACTGGCCTTAGGGCATTTTCACTTGACGAGGTCCCAATTGATAATCCAAAAGCAGAGAGATACAGAGATTATGAAAAACCGAACGGTTCGGATATCGCAAGAGTGCACAGGCAAATCGCAGAATTTATTGCCGGCAAGGAAATTGAACCAGGAGAATATGATGGTGAAAAAGCTATAACGATACTCGAATCTTCTTTTGACTTTATATCAAACATAATCGAAAAAGAATTGGGCGAATGCAATTCAGGTGTTGTTTATCATGCCTTTGAACAGTTGGATTTTGTTGCATGTGAAAGAGTTAATTTAAATATCAGGGCTGGGGTTGATTCCTCTAAGTATACAGAATATGACGTAAAAGCAAGATTCATGGAAAATTATGACAAACTTTCAAAAGCTGCTATATCAATAAAATATTTGTGTACCAACATTATCAAATTAAATCCTTCTGGAAACAAAGTATTAAACCGCGATTTCTGGGACAATTTGTTGGCCTTAGCAGATTCCGCAGTAAACTTGTCGTACGCGATTGATTTTCTAAAGTATGGGCTTAGAAAACATAAAATTCGCATAACAGATATGTATGAAATAAAGCATGAAGTTCAGGATTATTCATTTGATATTGCTGACTTTGCAAAAGGTGAAGCTCAAAATAAAATTATTTCTGCCCAAGATAGGTGTTGTGACACAGAAAAACAGGATAGCCAGAAAGTAGTTAATAGACCACCATTTCTGGATGACTTGGACATTGCTTTTTCAGAGCAGTATGGGTTTAAGTTCATGGATATGGTATGTGTGATGTATGCCCTTGGTAAATATGAGGGCACACCCTCTTTACCTAACTTTATAAATGAATGCAGTAAAACAGATTTGATTGATTTTTTGAAATATGAAATTGCTGTGAATTGCCCATCCAGCAAGGATTTAGGTAAAATCATTGATTTTGTTAGCATAGAACAGAAATCAATCAAGAAAGATAAAGTAATACCAACTCAAATGTTTCGAGAAAATAAGAGGTTAAATTTATGCCCAATTTATCGCAAAGAAGACATATATATTTTTGGGAATCAAATGTGTATCGAGGCCTCAAAGTTTTGGACCAGTACGGTATACCAGGGAGATTTTCCTTATAAGACAAATGAGGATTCTCCTATAGGAAAATGCATGTCAGCTTATCGAAGAAAGCTTGATAAAGAACTTGAGAAGGAAGCAGAAGAAATTATACGTGCTGAACTTGGGGCTGAGAATTACGAAGCAAATATTTTGAACTTTACGAGATTGTCGAAAGATTTCCCCAAAAGACCAGACTGCGGTGAGATTGATATCTTAGCTGTAAATAAGAAAACAAAAACGTTTTTTTTGTTTGATGCGAAAAATCGTAGAAAATCTGTAACACCTTATGGAGTAAAATTTGATATTGACGAATTTTTAAGAGGCAAAAAATCATATCTCAGCAAAATAATAAAGAAGGAAGAATTTATTAAAGACAACTGGGAAAAAATATTAGAGCATTTTTCCGTAACTAATTGTGATAGGTGGGCACTGAAAAAAGCTTTTATCGTAAAGCAAAATTATCAAGTCGCATACCATTATAAGAAAGCGATAGATTTTGTTGAAGTTGATGACCTGGATACCTATTTAAATAAAAAATAAGGCTGACCTACGGTGTCAGTACTCTTAAAAATCCTCCGATCACAGCGCCTACTCCGCCTCCCGTTGCTTCTTCAATTCCACGTGAGCAGTTAGTTATTCCTTATCCTTGAAGTTCTGCCAATATCCCGTGCAATAGTAATACCAACGCCGGGAATTTGTTGTAATTGCTGTAAGCTGGATGATTCCATAGAAAGGCGCCTCAGATATAATTGACCAAATACAATTCACTAATCACTCCTTCGATTTCACTCAGGACAAGTATTTACCAATCACGAATTATCTGCCTTCCTTGTTGTCGGCTCCCGATGTTAGTTAGTCTGTAATTATACCTTTTCGGTCAAAAACTGCAAGATTTAATTCGCGGTTCGATTCACCATTTTTTACGCAGGAACGGAGGTGAGGAAATTCAGGAATATATCGAGGATACAAACTATATGAAGCATTTCTGGGAGGCGGTGGAAGTTAATTGACCCCCTAAATGTAAAAGCAACCCCGTAAAGACAAGAACCCCCAACGTAAAGTTGGGGGCTAAGCGAAGCGGAACGCTCTGCGGAAGCAGAGCTTATTTTTAAAAAAAATGGATTCCTGCCCCTGCTCCCCGCTTCCGCGGGGACAAGTTTACCCCTGCAAAAGCAGGGGCAGGGGTGACAATCCTGCGCGGGAATGACAAAGTGGCGATTACGCAGGAATGACAAGAATGAAGATTGCCGCGTCGCTTCGCTCCTCGCAATGACGGGAGGTGAGGCGGTTTGAGATTGGTACGTTGAGATGGTAAAGAGTCGCCGGGACGGCGACTGCTAAACAAAAAATTGGATTTTTTGTAAAAGATTTAAAGCAACCCACAGTGTAAAACTGTGGGCTAAGCATAAACGATAAAAGCAACCCCCGGCCAGAGCAGGAGAGCAGCAGGACAGGTGAGCAGGTGATAGAAGTAGATAGTAGAGGTCGGTCAGAGGGGAAAGGCGAAAGGATTGTTGTTATTCTTCGGGTATGGCGGCTTTAGTGACTCTCAGGATTTCTTCCGGTGTGGTGATGCCATTTTTCACTTTTTCCATCCCTGAATGGAAGAGGGATTTCATACCCTGCTTTCTTGCGATTTTGTCGATGTCGCTGGAATGTTTTCTTTCGATGGTCATATCCCTGATTTCTGGTGAGAGGGTCAGCATTTCTGTTATAACGGTTCTACCTTTGTATCCGGTGAATCGGCATTTGGCGCAGCCGGTTCCGTGGTAGAAGGTGATATTTTTGTTGTTAGTGACGGCATTTATAGCGGTTATGGTTTCCTGTTCCGGCTGGTATGGTTTTTTGCAGTTTGGACAGATGATGCGGATGAGCCGTTGGGCGAGTATGGTTTCGAGCGATGAGGCGACGAGGAATGGTTCGATACCCATATCGAGGAGTCTTGTTATTGCGCTTGCGGCGTCGTTAGTGTGTAGGGTGCTGAAGACGAGGTGTCCTGTCAGAGCGCTTCTTATGGCGATTTGGCCTGTTTCGAGGTCTCTGATTTCTCCGACGAGCATAATGTCAGGGTCGTGTCTGAGCATAGAGCGCAGCGCTCTTGCGAAAGTGAATCCGATAGCGGGCTGGACCTGCATCTGGACGATGCCGTGCATATCGTATTCGACGGGGTCTTCGATGGTGAGGATTTTAGTGTTTGCGTTTTTTTTGAGCAGGTGGATACAGGTGTATAGTGTTGTTGTTTTCCCGCTTCCCGTTGGTCCTGTGAGAAGGATTATGCCGTGAGGTTTTTTTATAGTTTGTGTTAGTTTGCGGACGGTGGAGCTTGTCATACCGAGAGCGTAGAGGTCTGAGATGAGCTTGCTCTGCGGGAGGATTCTGATATTAATAGCTTCGCCGAAACGGGTGGGCAGGATTGAGATTCTGAGGTCGAATTTTTGATTTTTGAGATTGACCTGTGCTCTTCCGTCCTGTGGTAGTCTTTTTTCAGCGATGTCGAGTCCGGAGATGATTTTGATTCTGCTGGCGATACCTTCTTTGAAGTATTTAATGGTTTTTGGTATTCCGGCGTCGTAGAGGAGTCCGTCGATTCTGTATCTTGCTTTGATGTCATTTTCGTATGGTTCGATGTGGATGTCGGTTGCTCCTGCGGTGATTGCGTCTGCGAGTATCTGGTTTACGAGGTTTATTACGGAGGCGTCTCGTGCCTTTGATTCTTCGAGCAGGTCTTGTTTTTTTTCAGATTGTTTTTGTTTTATTTCATCGGTGGTCATTTGCTCTACGGTAGCGGCGCCGAGTCCATAGGATTTTCTGATAGCTTTTTTGATGCTATCGGAATCGGCGAGGACGAATCGGACGTTGTGTGAGTTGTTCAGGACGATCTCGATTTCGTTTTTCAGGGATTTATGGAACGGGTCTGCGGTGGCGAGGTGAATGGTGTTCTCGGTGATTTTTACAGGTATTATGTTGTAATGCGTTGCGATGTTTGCGGATATGGCTTTTAGCGTCTTAGGTTTGATATTTTCGGGGTTTATTTCGGTGTATGGAGTGTTTGTTTTTTTTGCGACGGCTTTGAGGAAATCCTCTTCAGTGATAAAGCCGAGCTGGTAGATTGCCTGGTGGAGGGGTATTTTTTGTTTTTGTGCCTGCTGCCGTGCGGCTTCTATTTGTTCTTCGTTGAGTCCGGCGAGGCCTGGCTCGATGTTTAGCGTGTTGGTATTGGTTGGAAAGTTCTGCATTTTTTTTAAGAATTATTAATTGATAGAAGATTTTTATTTTGCCTTTATGTGGTTAGCGAATACGGCGGGTGGGATGTTTATTAAAAAAAAATATTTTGTAATCAACGTATTGGGGGTGTGTTTCGCTTTTTTAAACAAATAAGGATAGTGCTATCAGGTGTGCGTTTTAGCGTATAGCGTACAGTTTTTTTCCTTTTAGCCGCTGTCCGCTGTTCGTTTTTAAGGGCGGCGTTGAGATTAATGTGATATTTTTTTTAGGCGTTTTAATCAGGTATGAAGCCGGCGATAGTAGAAGTCAGAGATTTAAAGAAGCATTTTTCAGTAGAGCGTCCGCTTATAAGTCAGTTTGTTAATCCGTTCGGGAAGTCGGAGCAGGTATTTGCGTTGAACGGTCTGAGTTTTCGGATTGAGGCGGGAGAGGTAGTGGGTCTTGTCGGCCCTAATGGAGCGGGTAAGACGACTTTGCTTCGGATACTGGCGGATTTGCTGGAGCCAAGCGGCGGGACGGTTAAGCTTTGCGGTAAGGATGTTGGTAAGGCAGGATTTCGTTTGCGGGCACTGGTGGGTTACGTTCCGGGTAATGAGCGTAGTTTTTTCTGGCGTCTTAGCTGTCGTGATAATCTTCGTTTTTTTGGGCGGCTTTATGGTCTGGCGGGCAGGGAGATTGAGAGGCGTATTGAAGAGCTTTTGGAGATGTTTGGTTTTGAGGGTGAAGCGGGTCGTCTTTTTCGAGATTACTCAGCGGGGATGCGTAAGAAGGTTGGCGTGATGCGTTCTTTGCTTCATCGGCCTGAGATTTTGCTTCTTGATGAGGTGACGAACAGTCTTGACCCTGCATCGTCGAAGGCGGTCATAGAGTTAGTAAGAGATTATGTTTCGAGAGGAGAGGGGCGTGCGGCTCTTTGGAGTACGCACAGACTGGAGGAGATGGCAGGATTTTGTGACAGGATAATAGCGATAGAGGAAGGTGTGATTTGTTACGACGGTTCGTCGGCGGGATTTTGCGGAGATTTTTTAGTGGATACAGATTTGTCTGCAGGGAGCAGGAACATAGAGAGAGGGGATAGAAGCATTTCATCAGATTTGTCGTGGCCGGTGAAAGTTGAGACGGTCAGCAGTAACGGTAATGAACAGGCAGGATATAGTGACATTTAGAGGTTATACGGATTCGAAGATGCAGATGACAAATTGCACAGTTGGGTATCGGGATTTTGGTTCTGGCGGGAGGGGATTATTTCTTCGTGAGCTTTTGAAGGCATGGGCGTTTATCAAGAAGGATATGAAGATATCCGTGGGATATAAGCTTCAGTTTATTTTTCAGTTTTTTCAGATATTTTTTTCCGTATCTCTCGTGTATTTCATAGGCAGGATGGTCTCTGACAGCGGGGGCAGCTCTCATCTATCCAGGTATGGTTCGGATTATTTTTCGTTTGCCTTAGTAGGTTTGGCGGTGAACAGTTATTTTCGCACCGGTTTAGTTCGGATGACGAGTTACATACGTCAGATTATGAATCAGGGAACGCTTGAGGCGATGTGTGCTTGTCCGATGAGGTATTCCTGGTTGATGTTGTGTTCGACGCTGTGGCAGTTTTTGTTCGATACCGTCCGTGTGTTTTTTTATTTTTTGTGTGGTTATTTTCTATTCGGTCTTCGCCTGCCGGAGGCGAACTGGCTGCTGGCGGTATTAGTTGTGGTTCTTAGCGCACCGATATTCCTTATGTTCGGTTTGTTATCGAGCAGCATACTTGTGGTAGTGAAGCGAGGCGACCCGATTAACTGGATATTTTCCAGTTTGGGAGCGTTGCTTGCGGGGATGATGTTTCCGGTAAGTGTTTTTCCGGGCTGGCTGCAGCGGGTTTCGTTTTTTTTCCTTTGACCCATTCTCTTGAGGCGATGAGGCGTTGTTTGCTTACGGGAGCCGGTCCCGGCGAGGTCTGGGTGAATTTACTGGCGTTGTTTTGTTTTATAGTGGTTTTGATACCTGTTACAGTTTTCGTGAACGGTTTTTGTATGAGGCAGGCAAAGAGGCGTGGGGCATTTTCGACACATTGAAAGGGAATAGTTATGCAGTTTAGAAATATATTTTTGTTATTGACGCTGTTTTTTGGTTTTGGTTTTTCGTGCGGTGCGTCCGGCGGTGAAGGTCTCAGTGGTCTTCCTGCGATGGAGACGATTTTAATGGAGCCGGTGGATTTGACAAGTTTGAGTATATGGGTGCCGGCGAAGCGGGCGGGTCCTTTTATTAACCAGAGCTGCAGAAATAGATTTGACTATATTTACACATTTGGTTTGCCTTCAGGTGTTAGACACAGTAAAGGACAGAGCTGTCCTGAAGGGATTGGGAGGATACTTGCGAGGTATAGTTTTTCCTATTGCCATCAGGATATACCTTTGGTGCTGACAGATAACTGGAAGTGGGATTACAGTTACAGTGAATCGGGGTATAAATCTACGATATATGATTTGAATAGGCGCGGCGGGGGCTGGGAGGGTTCGTGGGAGGCGATACTGAATCTTGGTGTCGGTGACTTTGGGTATGAATGGTTCAGCGTTTTGCCCCCGGGTCGACTTAAAAGTGAGGGTAAAAAGAGAGCTGAAAGTTGTATTGAGATAAAAACATTTTCTTCAATGAGGTTAAGAGATGGGTATCCGAAAAAAAGGAAATTTGATTAAGTTAGTCGTGTTGGTATTAGTCGTTTTGACGAACGGGAGCGTTTCGTCAAGCAAGCCCTTAGCAAGGCAGAGTTTGCTTTTATCTTATAAGGTTCCAGATAAGATAAGCAGTCAGAGGGCACTGGATATTATAGATACGCTGGAGAGGTTTTTGGTTAACTGCGATGACGATTATCTGGAATGCAGGATAAGATACAGGACAGGAGTGCTGTATTTTAAGGCGGGGATGGAGGATGAGGCGGTTAAGCGATTTTTGTCGGTTGCGCATAAAGAGGATTGTTGTGCGGAAATACGTGTTTGCAGTTTTAATATGGCTGGTCAGATACTTCAGATGAGTGGTGATTATTCTAAGGCGCTTGAAGTATATGATGAATTGATAGAGACAGCAAAAAGGCAGAGAGAGGGTTCGGAGCCGGGAGCTTTTAGTCCTGCGGTAGAGAAACTTTTATTGCTTTCGATATTTTCGAGGGGCCGGCTATATCAGATGGATGGTAATTATTCGGCAGCGATTTCCGAATACAAAAGAGTTTCTGGACTGTTCAAGGGCAAGGATTTCGAAGGGGTTGATAATTATATTGCTTTGGCGGAGGACATGGTCTCGCAGCTTTATTTGAAGCAGGATGATACGGCGGGTTATTTAAAGACAGCCGGGGATTTGATTGAAGCTTTTCCGGATTATTATCGAACAGCAGTTATAAAGCTGGAACGTGAGTGTGTTAGATTTTTGAAGGAAAATTCTTATAAGATAAGTTTTCCCGGGGGCAGTTTCAGTGCACCGGCAAGGTTGATAGCTTATTTTCGCGAAGAGCGAGGGGAGGGGGAAAAGCAAGAGGTTGCCGAGCTGCTGGAAGGGCTTTGCGAGCAGGAGCAGGAAGGGTTTGGTGGTTTTTTGTTAAGATATCATTATGCCTGTCTGCTGGATTTTCTGGGTGATAAAGAGAGAAGCATTGAGCTTTTTTCGCAGGTTTGTTCGCTGGATACGGATGAGATAACTGATGATGAGAGTCAGCGGCGGATATGTGAAATCATAAGGAATTATTCAAAATTGCAGCGGGTGATTATAATGGGTGATATGGGAGATTATAATCGTTGTTTGGAGCTATTGTCTACTTTGGATATACCGCCTGATGATGGTCATTTAACAGATTTGTTGAAATCGATAAAGAAAGATATCAAAACGCTTAAAAGGGAGAATGTAAAATGATTTGTAAATTGTTGGCAGTTTTTTCCAAAGGCAGGCCGGGTTTGTCTGTGTTTTTGGGTGTTGTCGTTTTGCCGGGTATTTTTGTTTGTTTTGCAAGCGGCAATGATAAAGTGAGCGGATATACATTTTCTGACTTTTACAATGCGTTAGAGCTTTACGAAGACGAGCGTTGTTTGGAAACAGGTGAGGCGATATTTGAGAATCTCAGGACAAAACACGGGGAGAATTCGGGTTTTATCGCTTTAAAATCTCGTTTTCAGGCGGCGGAATTTTTGGTCAAGCGGATGATAAATGAGTTAAAGCGTGCGACGGGCAGGCAGTTATTTGCTAAGAGCGGGCAGGTTTTCGGGTATGGAGAGATACATACATCGAAGCAAGCTCTTATGGTGGCACCGGCGAAGAGTTTTCATGAGGATTCTCTGGGACTTTTCAGGAATCCAGTGAAGATTAAAGATTTAGAGGATGCGGAGAAGCGGTTTTTGTCGAGTTATTATGATTTTCGATTACAGAGATTGACGGAGGTTGTAGCGCGTGCGGGTCAGGCACTTGCGATAGCGGAGCCGGATTTCGAGGGGACATATAATTATACACTTGTTTTGCCTCTTCTTCATAGTTCAGAGGAGCATCCTGTGTGGATAGCAGTTTTGCCCCGGTGGATGCGTCGTTCGGGACAGCTTCGTTCGCTTTCGGATTCGTCTCTGCTGCATTACGGACTGAGCTTTCAGGCGATGGTTCTTGGGCGAGCCGCTGCGAAGATGGACGGAGAGGAATTTTCCAAGGTTGACTTTTACAAGTCGGCAGCCAAGAAGGCGGGGGTTTGGAACGCTCATATTGCGTCGGATTGCCTGCGAAGGGCTATTGGGATTACCCCTGCTGAGCAGGTCGATGATATAGTTGGTCTTCATTTTGATATATTACAATTGTGGTTGGATTCCAGTAACTTTGTCCTTGCTGCAGGTCAGTCGCGAACGATATATGAAACTTTTCCGGAGCACGGGCGGGCGGGAAAGGCAATATGGCTTTATTACTATTCGTTATCAAGGGCTGGTAAGTCCGAGGAAATACTTATGAATATTGACGGAGCTATATCAGATAAAAGGGCTGAGGCATATAAATCAAAGCTTATGTATATAAAGTGGTGGGCGCTTCGCAGGGGTGGCGGTAAGCTGGGGATGATAGCGGGTTTAGAATATAAGTTATTAAAACGATATGGTAATAATCCGATAGTTGCTCCGATTTTGCTTTCGCGTGCGACAGATTCATTGGCGAAGCAGGATTATGGCCAGGTCTATAATATACTCAACCGTCTTAAGGAGAAATTTCCTTCCGCCGAGGCGACAAAACAGGCGGAAAAGATGCTGAAAAAATTAAAAAATGCTGATGCGATTAAGTAGGATGTTACTATGCGGAGGATATATTATCAGTGTTTTTTAATTTTCCTTGCGTTTACTCTTTTATTTATTACCGGCTGCAGTTTTGAAGCAGGGAAGGTTTCAAAGAGAGGATTTGTTAGAGAGAGGGCTTGGCCGAATGTGATATTGATAACAATCAGCTCGCTTCGGGCGGACCATATCGGATGTTTTGGTTATGAGCGCGAGACGAGTCCTTTTTTTGATGAGTTTGCCAAAGAGAATATTCTTTTTACGGAGTGTTTTTCCACATCGAGCTGGATGATGCCTGCTACCGGTTCGATTTTTACGTCTTTGTATCCTTATGAACATAGAGCGAGTCATATCAATAATTCGCTTTCGGCTGAATGTGAGACATTGGCTGAAATACTCAGGGAAGAGGGTTACTACACGGCGGGGTTTTGCTGTAATCCGCGGCTTTCCTCAGGGAGTGGTTTCGCCCAGGGATTTTCCTATTATGACGATTACAGTGTCAAGCTGCTTTTGGATAGTGTTACTTTTGGTGAGGGCGGGAAGGTTGACATTAACAAGTCGAGAAGCAACGGACTGATTAATGGCGCAGTTATCAGATGGTTAGGTAACAACAGGCACAAGCCGTTTTTTTTGTTTGTGCATTATTATGACAATCACTGGGATTATTCTCCCGGCTCTGGTTACGATAAGCTTTTTGATGCTGATTACAGCGGTGGTATTGATGGGAGCGGGATATCGGATGAGCCGTTATACAGTAACAGGCCGTCACCGGAAGATGTGAAGCATATAATTGCTTTGTATGACGGTGAAGTCAGGCGGACTGATGCGGACCTTGGTGACTTATTAGGATTTTTAGAGAAGCAGGGCTTGATGGAGGAGTCGATAGTTATTGTGGCCGGCGACCACGGAGAGGAGTTTTATGAGCATGGTCATACGAGTCATCACGGTGTTTATGATGAGCATATTCATATACCTGCTGCAATATCTTTGCCTGGTGAAGGATATAAAGGTGAGGTTATAGATTCACTTGTCAGCGGTCTTGATATTATGCCGACTGTTCTGGACTTGGTTGGTGTAGAAATACCTTCCGTCTGTCACGGCAAGAGTTTGGTGCCTGTTATCGAAGGTGAGAAGGGAGAGCTGAGGGACAGTCTGTTTATTGAGTATACCGGCGGGGCGGAGCCGGATGCGTTTGCAGTCAGGTCGAAGAGATATAAGGTTGTGCAGACCGAAGGGAGGGTTTTTGGCTTTGATTTGTTAAAGGACCCCGGCGAGCAAAATGAGATTGGTCGGGAAAATTTCACAGAGGGGATGAAGGCGGGGTTGGAAAAGCTGGAAAGGGAAACGGCTATGATAAGAGGGTCGGGATAAGCTAAGCTGAGAAAACAGGTTACGTTTTAGCGAGGACAAAAGCGATTTGCGGGGGGAGAAATCCAAAACTTTTTTACTAAATTTTCCTGATGGGACTCGTGTATTTGATGAAGAATTTCTCAGTGTGGATTATATATGGGAAAATGGTAAGCCCGGCAGAGGAAGATACTCTGCTACAGCTTCTTTTCTGATATATTTTTAAAGACGAACTCTCTGGATTTATAAAGTTTATCGGCTATTTTATCGTCTATTGCTGGATTTTTTAATAAGCCAGGTATCTTTTTCTTTTTGCAGGGTAAGTGTCAATGTCATTGTGTCGCCGGAGATAGTGGTGATGTTAACGGGGTCAACTACGGCGGTGTTATCTTCTATCCGGATGTCGGCGTTTTCGATGTCAATTTTGATGTCATCGAGATAGCCCTGGGCGATTATTGACTCGAGGAAATCATTTACCTGCTGTTTATCCGCACTGTTTTGTGAGGTGAACTCTTCAGAGTAGTTTTTCATTATTTCATCGATGTTCTGCCCAAGCATAGCGGTTTTCCAATTGTCCATTCTATTGTTGATAAGTTCCCGGTCGGTGGGGCCTAACCGGCATCCGCTGATGCAGACTGCCGCAGTGAGGATTAGACAGAGTTTTGGGATGATGGATTTGCTCATAATTTTCCTCCTGTCAGGTTTACGCTTTTTTAGTTCGATACGACTCAAGAAAACATCCAGGAAGCTAATATTTTTAAAGCGTGTCGTCAAGGGATAATTTTCTAAAGTTTTTTTCTTGTTTCAGTGATAGGTTACGAAGCTGTTGGCCTGGAATTGGCTTTGGCGGATAGATTTTTTAATCTTATATGACGGAGGCGGAAATAAACTTGACCTTGAGAGATTGGGAGCGTAGTATTTTCGTAAGAAAAGTTATGTTTCGAGAGAATTCTGATGTTGCTATTTATGCGATTAAATCAGCGAAAGATTCTGTTTTTAACAGTATGTTTGATTTGCCCGGTTATAATCGGCTGCGTGCAGAAGGCGAAGGTCCCTGAGAGTGCGACGATAACTCAGGCCGGTTCGATTGGCGAAATAGGTGAGGTTTTTTTACCTGGCGCAATCCGTGTCGGCGGTTACGGTATTGTTGGTTCGCTCAATGGGACTGGCTCGGCAGAATGTCCGCCCAATATAAGAAGCTATCTTAGTCAATACATTTTGAAACAATCCATGAATCTGGATGCAGATGAAATAATTAACAGTATGAATACGGCGGTTGTCCAGATTGAAGGCATCATGCCGGCGGGTTCTTACGAGGGACAAAGATTCGATTTATCAGTGAGGGCGATTGAGGGTTCTCAAACCACTTCGCTGCAAGGCGGGTGGCTGTATAGTGCGGACCTTAAGCCGGCCGACAGGATTAGTTCGTCAGTGAAAATTTTAGCCAGCGGCAAGGGGCCTGTTTTTATTAATCCTCTGGGTAAGGGTTCGGTGGAGCAAAGGAGCGGTTATGTTCTTGGAGGCGGAATAGTGCTTGATGAATACAACATAAGGATATTGCTTCGTCAGCCGGATTACCGTACATCCAGCATTCTTCGCAACCGCATAAACGAGCGTTTCGGTGGTAAGGCAGCACGGGCGTTGTCGCCAAGTCTTGTAGAAGTAAAATCGCCCGAAAAATACAGGAAACGGAAAATAGACTTCCAATCTCTTCTTCGAGCTACTCCGTTGTCCGAAGGTCCTCAAACCGGAAAGGACAGGATAATCAAACTGGTTGCTAAGATGGTCTCTTCGGAGAACAAGGGTGAGGCGGAAATTGCCCTTGAGGCGATTGGAAAAAAGTGTTTACCGCAGATTTGGCCTTTGCTAAATTCTTCCGATGATGAAGTGAAACTTTGTTCGGCAAGGTGTATGCTTAATCTTGGTAGCGATAAAGGGCTTCAGGTGCTTCGCGAGATTGCACTTGATAAAGAATCTTTATATCGTCTTGAGGCGTTGGGGGCGATTAAGGATTCTGGTGGACGTGAAAATGCAGGGGCGATTTCCCGTTTGCTTGTCAGGGACGAGGATTTCAAAGTTAAGCTTGCGGCTTATAAAACTTTGATAGAGCTGAATGATATAGCGGTGACAACTGAGCTTATAGGCCGCAAATTTTATCTTGACCATGTAGCCCAGGCGAATTACAAGGGCATTTATGTCACTCGAAGCGGCAAGCCGCGGATAGTGATTTTCGGAGCTCCAATCTATTGCAGGAGAGGTGTTTTCGCCCAGTCATCTAACGGGAATATTGTGATAAATTCTCCGCAGGGACAGGAGGAACTGATGATATTGCGTAAGCATCCCAATCTTCGCAATGCTCCTCCGATTAAGCGGAGCAGCTCTTTTGAGATTAGCGATATAATTAGAAATCTGGCTGCGGAGCTGAAAGCTTCGGAAAGGCAGTGGCTGGATGTAACTTATGCTGAAATCATATCCCTTCTACAAAAGATGTGTCAACAAGGTGCTATACAAGCGGAATTTCGTGCTGGTCCGCTTCCTGAAACAGTTCCTTAATTGTCAAGAAAGAATAGCACATCGGCCGATAATAATATTGTGTTTTTACTTGTGAATCGTTTTGAAATGGAATTTTAGTAATTAAACAGGACTACAGGGACGGGAAATGCGGCTTAAAAAGATTGAACTCGACGGATTTAAAAGTTTTGCTGATAAGACGGAATTTAGTTTTGATTCGCCAATTACAGTAATAGTGGGACCTAATGGTTGTGGAAAGAGTAACATAGTTGATGCTGTAAAGTGGGTTCTTGGCGAACAGAGTGTCAAGAGTCTTAGAAGCGACCGGATGTCGGATGTCATTTTCAGCGGCAGCTCCAGCAGGAAATCTTCCGGAACCGCCGAGGTTAGTTTGTATATGTCGAATCCGGAGGAGCCGGGGACGGGTAGATTGCCGATAGATTCAGAGGAGATTCAGGTAACTCGTCGGATTTATAAGAGCGGCGAGAGTGAATATTCGATAAATAATAAACCCTGCCGGCTGCGTGATATACGTGAGATGTTTATGGATACCGGTATTGGCGCCAAGGCATATTCGATTATCGAGCAGGGTCAGATAGAGCAGGTTTTGAATGCATCGAGTTCTGACAGGAGAGTGATATTTGAAGAAGCGGCAGGTATCAGCAAGTATAAAGCACACAAGAAAGAAGCTCTTCGGAGACTTGAGCGGACGGAGCAAAATCTTCTTCGTTTGGCGGATATTCTCAGTGAAATTCAAAAGCAGCTAAGGAGTGTCAAGCTTCAGGCGGGCAAGGCGAGGAACTATCTGAGATATACGGACCGGCTTAAGGAATTACAGGTAAGTTACCGTCTGGCAGAATATAACCAGTTGAAGTTGGACAGCCGTCAAAAACGGAAGCATCTTGACGTGCTTGAAGACCAGCTTGCTTCCGTAGCGGCTAAGTTAGGCAGGGAAGATTCTTATCTCAGCGAGCTTAGCCGGAAGATAACCGAAAAAGAGCATCAGCTCAGCCGGGCTGACAATTCTATGGTTGAGATTCAAAGCAGGATTGAGCAAAAGCTTCAGCGTATAGAATTCCTGCAGAGCAGGATTAAAGAGCTGCAGGAGAGGCAGAGCACGGCTCAGAGGAGGATAACGGAATTAAAGGAACAAAAGGCCCGTCTTGATGGCGGCCTGGAGAAATACAGAGAGGAACAATCAGATTGTGAGCTGCGCGGTGAGAAGAATGATTATCAAAGCCGGGGAATCCAGCAGCAGCTTCAGGAAGTGACAGAGCAGTGCGCCTCACTGGCAGCTGATTTGGAGGATGAGAAATCCGGTATTATCGATATAGTCCGTCGCACAGCTCAACTGCATAATGAACTTCAGAGCATTTCATCCTACCGCGACAGTTTGTCTAACCAGAAACAAAAACTTGCCGACCGAGCAGAGGATGCCCGGGGGGCTTTAGAGGGACTTTTCTCTGAGAAGGCGCAAAATAATGCCCGCCTGGAAGACATTGAAAACGTCCTGGAAGAATTGCAGAGCAATCTTGATTGCAAGAGCAAAGAATTAGAAGAGCTGGTTGAGTCAATTCAGGAAGACAGGGAACGAGGTGCGCAAAGCAAAGAGGCCAGAAGTGCGTTGAATAGTGAATTTAAAATTCTCAAAGATATGGAGGAGAAGCGGGAAGGTATCGGTCAGGCGGCGAAGCTGCTTTTAGAGGAGCGTTCGGGCCATTCCGGCCAATTTGGTTACGTAGAGGGTGTTTTGGCGGAGAAGGTTTCAGTTGATATGGAATATGCCGGTGCGGTGGAAGCGGCTCTGGAAGGTTATTCTAATGCCCTGATTGCCACCGACAGCAATAAAGTGCTTGCGGATAAGGAGACTATTGAGAAGCTTGACGGGAGGGTTAACTTTTTGTGTCTGGATAAAATCGAGCCGTTCTCCGACAAAGCGGATTTGACCGATTATGACGGCGTTAAGGGCAGGTTGGTTGAGTTCGTGGATTTCGAGCCGAGATATGCCGTCTTGATGTGGCGACTTTTAGGTAAAGTAATTCTTGTTGATTCGATAGACAGTGCCGGTCAGTTAGCAGAGAGCTTATCCAGCGATTATAAGTTTGTCACTTTGGCGGGAGGATTGCTTTCAAAGGACGGGATGATAAAGCTTGGTCCGGTAGGCAGGCGGACAGGTCTTATTTCCCGTAAAAGCCGTCTGCAGCAATTGGAAGCGACTATAAAGACAATCACGGAGCAGATAGCAGGAACGGAATCTTCGATTGGGGAAAAGCTGCAGAGAAATAAACATCTTGAGAAAAGAAGCAAGGAACTGAGAACCGCCTTTTACGAGGCGAATACCGAGAAGATACAGGTCAATTCAAAACTTGCGGCCTTAGAGCAGGATATTAAACGATTGCGTGAAGAACAGCCGCTGATTGACAGTGAGATGGATATGCTTGAGACGCAAATTAAGCAATCGGTGCAAAATGAATATAACTCAAAACAAAAGCTTGAGGAAATGGAGACGGTAAACGAGGAGCATAATGCGCAGATACAGGAGCTTGAGAGTCAACATGCCCAAAAGAAGCAATTGCGGCAGAAGCTTAGCGACAAGCTAACCGAGCTAAAAGTTTCTGCAGGCCAGATAACCGAGCAAAAGAGGTCGGCTGCACAAACTATCGAATCTCTTGATAATCAGATAGCTGCGAATCGTGAATCCGTCGTGGCGTCACAGAAGGAAGCGGAACTCTGCAGCAGACAGACAGTAGAAGCCGGAAGGGATATTTTGAGCTGCGAATCTGATGTTTCCGAGCTTTACGCACAAAAGGACAAAGGCAAAGAAGGCACGCAATCCCTTAATAAAGAAATCGAACAGATGCTTGCCGAACGTCAGCAGGCAGAGGGGACGCTGCGGGAGAAAAGGATGAGGCATGAGGATATTGAGCATCAGGCAGGTGAGGTCAAAATCGCTTTAAGCCAAATAGAGGTCAAGGAACAGGACCTTGTTGAAAGAGTTCAGGAAGAATTAGAGATGGATTTGGCTGCTTCTTATGAGGATTACGAAGAAGAAGCGGTTGACTGGGATAAAATCCGAGAAGAGATAAACGAGCTTCGCGGTAAAATTGAGCGTCTCGGCAATGTCAATCTGGATGCAATCGACGAGCAGCAGGAGCTTGAGGACAGGAATGAGTTTTTAACCAACCAGGTTGAAGATTTAAATACCAGCAAGTCTCAATTGAAGCAGTTAATAAACCGGCTGAACAAGAAGAGCAGAGAGAAATTCAATCAGACATTCGAAGAGGTTCGGTCGAACTTTCAGGAGATATTTCGTAAACTCTTCGGCGGAGGAAAAGCGGATATTGTTCTTGAAGAAGCGGATGATATACTCGAAGCGGGTATAGATATAATAGCGAAACCGCCCGGTAAGGAGACGCGAAGTATCACGCTGCTTAGCGGTGGTGAAAAGTCGATGACAGCGATTGCGCTTTTATTTGCGATATTCAGGACGAAGCCCTCGCCGTTCTGTTTCCTGGATGAGATTGATGCTGCGCTTGATGAGGCCAACAATGAGCGTTTCAACATGCTTTTGGAAGCGTTCCTTAAGGACTCTCACTTTATCATAATTACTCATTCGAAACGAACGATGAGTACGGGGGATATTCTTTTTGGCATAACGATGCAGCATCAGGGGGTCAGCAAGAAGATAAGTGTCAGGTTCGGTGACTACGATGAAGCAGAGGAACCGGCAGCGGTGGCATAGCTTAAGCGGTTTGTGTTTGGTTTACAGCAGCATAGAGAACGGTAGAGCTTATGAAGAAGTGTCCATTTTGTGCAGAAGAGATTCAGGATGAAGCGATAAAATGCCGTTTTTGCGGCGAGTTTCTGGAAAGACAACCCGTCAGGAAAGTAGAATGGTATTTCAAGACCGGCAACATCATTGTCTCTTTTCTGTTTGTAGGCCCGCTTGTACTGCCGCTTGTCTGGTTTCATCCCCGTTATACAAAGGTAATAAAAATCGTTATTACAGCTATTGTGTGTGTTATTACGGCTTTTTTTGTCTGGCTTTTGATAAAGTATGTCCCTGCGATATTCGATTATTATCGTCAATTAGAACAATTGTCTGAGCAGTTATCTTAATTAACATAAAACAGAGCCGTTTGGCTCCGTGCTCTGTTGGGTTAATACGCAAAAATCAATTCCAATCGGCATAATATCTATTTTTGCATTTTGAATAAATTTTTCAATTGTATCCTGCGAGTCGTTTTTTTGCGTCCTTTAATATTCAGAATGTTTTGCTTATGTTACGCACTCATTTTATCCTTAATTTTGGACTTGATAAAGTTTTTGTTTGCTTGTAAGGTTTAGCATTTCCGATTTTCCATTGATAAGTTATTGGCAATTAATATGGCAGATAAACATATATTGAAAAACGGGATGGTAATTCTCGGCGAGCAGATGGCGGAAGTCGGCTCGGCAACGTTCGAGTTTATGATTCCAGCCGGAGCATCCCGGATGGAGCAGGGCTGCTGCGGGGCTTGTAATGTTATAAGTGACTGGATTTTCAGAGGTGCCGGCGACAGGGACAGCAGAGAGCTTTCCGATGCGATTGACGGTCTCGGACTGCAGCGTTTCAGCGCGGTCGGCTCTGGTTATATAACAATCGGCTCCGCACTCGAAGCGGGCAGCCTCTCGGAAGCACTGGACTTATACGCCGATATCGTTCGAGAACCGATGCTGAAAGATGAGCAGTTCGATGCCGCCAAACAACTTGCGGTGGATAATGTTATGTCACTTGACGACGACCCTCGGCAGAAGGTTATGATAAAACTCCGCGAGCAGTTTTATCCGTCACCTTTGGGAAGAAGCACTGCCGGGGATGTGGATGAGCTGAAAGCTCTTACTGCCGAGAAAAGCAGGGAGCTGATAGAAGAGAATTTTAATTTTTCAGAGACGATTTTTTCTATAGCAGGCAAATATGAGTTCGATTCCGTGGTCAAACAGGTAAAAGAGCTTTTCGAAAATGGGCGGCACAAGAGGCCGAGGCCGCTGCAAATTGTTCAGCGGGAGCGGGAATACCTTCATATTCATAACGATGGAGCCCAGGTTCACATCGGCTTGATGACCGGAACAGTAAAGCCGACCGACGAGGATTATTATAACGCCCGGGTTGCGGTATCAATTCTCTCAGGTGGGATGAGCGGCAGACTGTTTACCGAGGTAAGGGAAAAGAGAGGTCTTTGCTATGCCATAGGCGCCGGCTATCATACTCTCAAAGATGCTGCGGGCATTATGTGTTATGCGGGGACTACGC
The DNA here is from genome assembly GCA_030604525.1 of Phycisphaerae bacterium. Taxonomy (GTDB): domain Bacteria; phylum Planctomycetota; class Phycisphaerae; order Sedimentisphaerales; family Anaerobacaceae; genus JAUVVQ01. The sequence goes on from JAUVVQ010000019.1 coordinate 20,038, forward strand.
CTGATAAGGGACAGGAAACGGTTGATGTTATCATCCGGGAGTTTAATAAGCTAAGCGAGGGGATAACGGACAAGGAGCTTCAGCGTGCCAAAGTGGGGCTTAAAAGCTCATTGGTAATGCAGAGCGAGTCCTCAGGGTATCTGGCGGGTGCGAACGGCAGTGATTATCATATACTTGGCAGAGTCCGTTCCATCGAGGAGATAAAGAGTAAGGTAGAGCAGACTTCGGTTGATTCGGTAACGGATTTTCTGCGGAGAAATAAGTTCGATAAATTTACTGCGGTGACAATCGGACCTGAAAGTATAAAGCTGGAAGCTTAGGTTTAGAATTTATTTTTTAAAAATATCAGTCTGGGTTTGTATATAAGATGGAATTCAAAAAGAGACAACTGGATAACGGATTAGTTATAATCGGCGAGCTTAACAAAGCTGCGAAGTCAGCGGCGGTGGGATTTTTCGTAAGGACCGGCGCCAGAGATGAGAACGGGCAGATAAACGGCGTCTCGCATTTTCTTGAGCATATGCTTTTTAAAGGCACTGAAAAATTAAGCGCCTTCGAGGTAAACGAAGCGTTCGACAGCAAGGGGGCAAAGTTTAATGCCTATACGGGTGAAGAGAATACGGTTTTTTTTGCATCGGTTTTACCCGAATACTTAACGGAAATTAGCCGGTTATGGTCACAGCTTTTGCGTCCGGCTTTGAGGGATGATGATTTTAGTATGGAGAAGAATGTTATCAAGCAGGAAATTGCGATGTATAAAGACCAGCCGGAATTCGATGTGATGGACAGATGCCGAAAATTATATTTTGGCGAGCATCCCTGCGGTAATAGTGTGCTTGGGACTGAAGAGAGCATCGATAAGCTTACGGCTGAGCAGATGCGCGGCTATTTCCAAAGTCGGTATGCTCCGAATAATATTGTTTTGGCAGCTGTCGGCGATTTCGATTGGGACCAGGTTTGTGCCGTTGTTGAAGAAGTTTGTGGAAGATGGCAAAGGCAGGATGTAACGAGGGCTTTGGATGATTTCGGCGGCAGCATAGAAAATGGTCGGATAGCAAAAGCCAACCTTGCCAGGGAACATATATGCCTGATGAGTCCCGGTGTTTCGGCCCAGGATGACAGGAGATTCGCAGCTTCACTGCTTGATTCAATAGTGGGTGATTCCGTCGGCTCGAGATTTTTCTGGGAGCTTGTGGACAATGCCATAGCTGAGGAGGCCGTTATGCATTCGGGACCTATGGACGGGACGGGGCTCTTTTATTCTTATATCAGATGCAGCAGGGAAAATGTTGAAAAGGTCCTGGAGATTGTAAAGAAGGTTTTCTCAAATCTGCGTGCGGATGGAATAACAAATGATGAACTGCGGAAGGCAAAAAACAAACTATTAAGTCATCTGGTGATAAAAAACGAGGTCCCAAGCGGGCGGTTGTTTGATTTGGGATTAAACTGGATTTACTTGAAGAAATACCGAAAACTCAGCGATGATATAGAAGCGATAAAGCAAGTCAGCGTTGCTGATGTGAATTCTCTGATTGGGGAATTCAACCTTTCCGATTTCACACAGTTTTCTATCGGGCCGGGGGAGGACGGCAGCTAAATATTTCTGTATTACTGCTCGCTGCTCGGCAGCTCTATTTGATATTGTTCAGCGGATTTTTTTGTTTGTCTCGCCCAGCTGCAGGAAGCTGAAATTTCCACTTTTGCTTTCTTTTGGTTGAGACTTTCTATGGTTACGCTGAGGGTTGAGCGTTTATTTTTGAATTCGCTGAGGTCAAGTTTGATTTCCCTGCCCAGGTTTTCGGCGTTTTCTTTTTGTATATTTACTTTTGCCCAGTTTAGAGCGCTTGCTTTAAGGTTTTCCCGACCGGCTGTAAGATAAGCATCGTTTGTTCGTGAGAAGAGTGAATTTGAGATAGCGGCTAATAAGACTGCCTCTATCGCTATGATACCGATAAAAGAGATTACCAGCATTAGTGTAAAGCCGGCCGGTTTTTTGTTTTTCACTTTCATTTTACAGGTTCTAAATCAGCTCCAAGGAAGAAAAGGTAAGCATTTTTCATTTTTTTTTCGGTATAGTCTCCGCTTTTGAGCTCAATGCAGGTTTTGACTGCGACTGCATAAGGTTTGTTGTCTTTTTGCAGGATGTTCCATTGGATTTTCGCTTTGGGGACAGCCCAGTATTGAGAAGTTTTTCGATTCTCAGGTGAGGATGCCGGGTTCCCCGGTATTCAGGGCAGGGTTAGTGCGACATTCCCGCTGCTCGGATATAAGCCGACAACATTCGGTGTATCGGGGCACTGGGCAAAAGAAGAGTATGATATTTCCGACAGCGGCTCTAACGAGAAGTTCAATAGCTGGTCGATTAACCTAGATTTGACCCAGCCGATTAACAAGTGGCTGACCGTCAAAGGCGAATTCTTTAACGGTGAGAACCTGAATGAATACTTTGGCGGTATCGGCCAGGGTGTCAACATATCTACCTATAAGGAAATCGGCAGCAAAGGCGGCTGGGTTGCCGCGAGCATGGGACCGTGGGAGAAGTTCAGCTTCAATAGCGGTGTCGGCATAGATGATGTCGATAACGGAGACGTTAATCTAAATGACCGAACTTTGAACCGTTCCATCTTTGCCAATGTTATTTACTCTATTAATGATAATACGCAGATTGGTTTTGAGCTTTCTCAGTGGCACACAGAGTATAAGGGTCAGCGTGATGCCGACGATTTGCGTGCGCAGACATCGTTTATATATACATTCTAATGGTTTTTTGCTGTTGACATATTCGGAAAAGTTGGTAGCATTTTATAATTCGGTGTATTTGCATTAAATAAAAGTGGTTAGGTTATAAAAAAATTCAATTGCACAAAAAGGAGAATTATTATGCCAGAGCAGCAAAAAGCTATTGATTCACTTATGAGCGAAGAGCGGGTTTTCCCGCCTTCTGCTGAGCTTCGGAAGAGTGCCTATATCAGCAGCATGGAGGAGTATCAAAAGATGTGGGAGGAGTCTATTAAGGAACCCGATAAATTCTGGCTTGAACAGGCAAAGAGTCTGGACTGGTTTAAGAAACCCACAAAATCTTTAGAGTACAAATGGGATGTACAAGGCCGGAAAATCGAACATACCTGGTTCGCCGATGGTGAACTTAATGTTGCTTATAACTGTCTTGACAGGCATTTAGGGACTCCTGTTGCCAAAAAGACAGCTCTGATTTGGCAGGGGGAAGAAGAAGATTCCGTCAAAAAGTACACCTATGAAGAATTGCACAAGGAAGTTTGTAAATTTGCAAACGTTCTCAAGTCGAAAGGAATCGCAAAAGGAGACCGAGTTGCAATCTATATGCCTATGGTTCCGGAATTAAGCGTTATTATGCTTGCTTGTGCTAGAATCGGGGCGATACATTCGATTATCTTTGGTGGATTTAGCTCCGATGCCATTGAAGGTAGGGTAAACGACTCGGACTGCAAAATGCTAATCACTTCAAACGTCTCCGTCAGGGCGGGCAAACATATCCCACTGAAGAAGATTGCGGATAAAGCCCTGGGAAATACTCCAACCATTGAGAGCGTTGTTGTGGTCAAGGTCAACGACGAGGCGTGTGATATTAAGGATGGCAGAGATGCTTGGTATCACGAGGAAATGGAAGGCGTTTCCGAGGAGTGTCCGGCAGAGCATATGAATGCAGAGGACCCGCTGTTTATCCTCTATACATCCGGCTCGACGGGCAAGCCGAAAGGCGTTGTTCATACGACAGCCGGTTATTTACTGCACACTTCTTTATCTTTCAAGCTTGTTTTTAATATCCACGATGACGATGTTTACTGGTGCACAGCCGATATCGGATGGGTAACAGGGCATAGCTATATTGTATATGGTCCGCTTGCCGCCGGCGCAACCTCCTTGATGTTCGAGGGTGTACCGACTTACCCGGATGCCGGTCGTTTCTGGAAGATTTGTGATAAGTTCGGCGTTAGCGTATTCTACACTGCTCCAACGGCAATTCGTGCTTTGATGAGACAGGGTGACCAGTGGCCCAAAAAGTATAAACTGGATTCCTTGAGAGTTCTGGGCACTGTCGGCGAACCTATTAATCCGGAGGCGTGGATATGGTATTATGAGAAAATCGGGCATAAGAGATGTCCGATTGTTGATACCTGGTGGCAGACGGAAACAGGCGGATTTATGATTACGCCGATGCCCGGCGCTCACAGCTTAAAACCGGGAAGCGCAAGCAGACCTTTCTTCGGCGTTGACACGGTTATCTTAAGGGATGACGGGAGCGAATGTGGTGTAAATGAAGGCGGGAAACTTTGTATTCGCAAGCCCTGGCCTGGTATGCTCAGAACTATGTGGGGCGACCATAACCGGTTCATTGATACTTACTTTAGGACGTATGACAACCTCTACTTTTCCGGTGATGGCTGCCGAGTTGATGAGGACGGAGATTACTGGCTGATGGGAAGAATCGACGATGTGGTAAATGTTTCAGGTCATCGTATCGGTACTGCTGAAGTGGAAAGCGCTTTGGTAAGTCATGAGAAAGTAGCGGAAGCAGCGGTTACACCCATGCCGCACGATATTAAGGGTCAAGCTTTATATGCTTTTGTTACCCTTGTCAGCGGCATTGAGGAAACTGAAGAGCTAAAGGGCGAACTGGTCAAACACGTCAGAAAGGAAATCGGCCCCATAGCTACTCCTGAAGTGATTCAATTTGCTTCAGCTCTTCCCAAGACCCGTTCCGGTAAGATTATGAGACGGATTCTGCGTAAGATTGCCGAAGGCAACACTGACAATCTGGGTGACATCAGTACTCTTGCCGACCCCAGTGTGGTGGAAAAGCTTGTTAAGGGTCGCAGCTGAAGTCCGCGGCTAAGAGAATAAAGGTTAAGGAGCGTCCCCGAACGGAGGCGCCCCACCGACTATAAAAGAGGTCTATTGAAAGGTGAAAATTATGGAAAACCAAACATCTGAATCTGTAACCACTATAAAGGATAATACCGGCAACCCGGCGCCTCTCGGCCTGATGGGTTTTGGTATGACAACGGTGCTTTTGAATCTACATAACGCCGGCTTTTATGAGTTAGGGTCTATGATTCTGGCAATGGGAATTTGTTACGGCGGATTCGCACAGATATTTGCCGGTATTATGGAATGGAAGAAGAACAACACCTTCGGAACCGTTGCTTTTTGTTCCTATGGTCTTTTTTGGTGGTCTTTGGTGGCTCTTTTAATTTTGCCTAAAATGGGATTAGCTTCTAAAGTTGAATCTTCGGCGATGGGAGCATACCTGTTTATGTGGGGATTGTTTACCTTCGTTATGTTTTTCGCTACTTTGAAATCAACCAAAGCACTTCAATTTGTATTTATAACCTTAGCTATCTTGTTTTTCCTCCTGGCGGCGGCGGACTGGTCCGGCATCGCAATCATTAAAACTATTGCCGGTTACGAAGGTATTATCTGCGGCCTTTCTGCAATTTACACTGCACTGGCAGAGGTTTTGAATGAACATCACGGCAGAACCGTCTGGCCGATAGGACAGGTCAGTAAATAAACCTTCACGGAAAATTACATACCGGATAAAACAAAAGCCCGAATGACAGCCATTCGGGCTTTTTTATATCAATAACTAAAAATCAAATATTATGAATGGGGAAGATTGTTTTTTTGATTTTCTCAATGGTTGCTTCAATGACCGGCTCGACAGCTTTTTTCTGCTGTTTCGTTACCGCCAAAGCTCTATCTCTTAACCCGCCCTGCCAGTCGGTGCTTTCGAGCATCACGCCGCCGAGGCCGATATTTTCATAGGAATCGGCTTTGTTTGAAAATAAGCTCCAGGCCAGCGCCCAGGCGCGGACGGTATTCTCGACGTTATAACCTCCGCCTCCGGTGGCCAGTATGGGTTTGTTCAAATCCATCAGGATATCGATTATATCAGCGTATGTATTGTTTGTAATGGCCAGGTGAGCAAGCGGGTCGCTGGCAAGAGCATCCGCCCCCAGCTCAAAGACAATTACATCCGGCTCGTACGATTTCAACAGCGGGACCGCTATAGAATTGAAGGCGTGCATATAGGCCTGGTCGTATGTGCCTGCCGGAAGCGGGACATTTACACAATACCCCTGCCCGTCACCGGAGCCGATTTCGTCTTCAAATCCGGTACCCGGGAAAAGCACCTTCGGATTCTCGTGGAATGAAATAGTCAATACATCATCTCGTTGATAGAAAGCATCTGCGACGCCGTCGCCGTGATGAACATCGACATCGATATATAATACTCTTTTGCCGTTCTCTGTCAGCTTCAGGCAGGCAAGTGCAACGTCATTCAGATAACAGAAGCCGGCGGCTCTTTCCGGGAAAGCGTGGTGAAATCCGCCCGATGGATTAAAAGCGATATCCGCCTCTCCGGCAATAATCAGCTTAGCTCCTTTTAGAGATGCGCCGCAGGCCAGAGCTGAATAATTATACATTTCTTTGAAAATCGGGCAGTCACCGGAGCCGATTCCCATATTCAAAGCTTCGATATCCCATTTCCCTTCCGAGGCGGTTTTTAAAGCGTGGAGGTATCTTGCCGAGTGATACTTTTTCAGCTCAACTCTTGTAGCTGCTTTTGGCGCCACTTCTTTGCTGTTCTCTGCGGAAAGTAACCCCATCGAATGGATGAGCTCACGAACCTTTTGCGCTCTGACGGTGTTGAAAGGATGCTCAGCAGGATATGGGTACTTTGCGAATTCTTCTGTATATATGAAAGCTGCCTTACGACCATCCAAATTAGTTTCCGGCTTTTCTTCTGTGTTCTTTTTGGAATTACGAGAATTCATTTTTTATTTTTTGGCTAAATCGTAAGCGATATTATAGACCTCGCCGTCAAATTCGGTGTTTACCTTGTAACCGGAGTTGTAAAAAATAGCCAGCATCGGCTTGTTACTCGGCAGCACGGTTGCATAAAAGCGTTTTACTCCCTGTTGTTTTGCTATTTTGGTTAAGTAGGCAAGCAAAAATGTCCCCATCCCTTTTTGCTGCCACTCATCCTGGACGATAAAAGCGACCTCTGCGGCCTGTGTTTTCGGGTCGAGAAAATATTGACCTATCGCGACAATCTCTTCGCCTGATACTCCAGGGACAGTGCCGACAATTGCGATGTCCTTTTGATAATCGATGTTTGTTAATTTCTGGATGTCCCTGTGCGGAAATGATTTTGTTCGGGTGATGTATCGCTTTTGGACGGATTGCTCACTGAGCGAATAGAGCATCTCTGAAAGAGCGGGCTCATCTATGGGCTTGATTGGCCTGAAGAAAATCTGGGTTCCGTCTTTTAGAGTATCGTAATGTTCGAGCTGTTGTGGATAATACGCCAAATCGCCGGACGGCTCTATCTGGTCTTCGTAAATATAATTTTGAGATTTAGCAGACTGAAGCAGCTGCTTTCTGAATTTCGGATGTGCTATATTGACCAAATCCAGCACTCTTTGGCGAATGCTTTTCCCGTGAAGGTAAGCGGTTCCGTATTCGGTCACTACATAATGGACGTCACCCCTGGTGGTTACCACCCCGGCACCTTCGGAGAGATGGGAGACTATTTTGCTGACCTGTCCGTCTTTAGCAGTGGAAGGCATTGCGATGATGGCCTTTCCGCCTCGGCTTCTTGCCGCTCCGCGGATAAAGTCAACCTGACCTCCTATGCCGCTGTAAAATTTGTATCCGAGCGAGTCGGCACAAACCTGGCCTGTAAGGTCCACCTCAAGACCGACATTGATGCCGACCATCTTATCGTGCCGGCTTATGACCTCGACGTCATTAACATATTCTGTGGGATGAAACTCGAAGAAGGGATTGTTGTCAATATAGTCGTAGAGGCGCCGGCTTCCCATGCAAAAACTTGCGATAATTTTTCCTCGATTAATGGTCTTTTTCGCACAGGTTATCGCACCGCATTCAATTAAATCGATTATCCAGTCGCCGAACATCTCAGTATGAACTCCGAGGTCTTTTTTGTCTTTTAGGAATTCGCCCACCGCCTGAGGTATCTGCCCGATGCCGCATTCTATAGTGCTGCCGTCTTCTACGAGCCGGGCAACGTTTTGCCCGATTTCACGCAAAACGTTGTCTATTTGAGATGGCGGGCTTTCGATAATTTCTTCATCACAGAGCACAAGCGTATCGATACGGCTGACGTGTATAAAGCTGTCACCGAAAGTTCGGGGCATATTGCTGTTGACCTGGGCTATAACATACCGTGCGTTGGCAACGGCGGATTTAACGATATCCACTGAGACTCCGAGACTGCAAAGCCCGTTTTCATCGGGCGGACTTACACTGATTAAAGCCACATCGATAGGTATTCTGCCGCTTTCAAATTCCTCGGGTATTTCGGATAGGAATATCGGGGTGTAGTCACCTATGCCTTTGTTTATTGCTTCGCGCACGTTGTCCGAGACGAAGAAACAATTTGTTTTGAATTTTTCGCTGTATTTTTGTTGAATGTAAGGCGCATCGCCCATTGTCAGCAGTTGTATTATATTGGCATCGTAAATATGAGCGGAATGCTCCATTAGGGCATTTACAAGATGACGGGGCTGTGCACAACCCGTACTGATAAAGATGGTATCGCCCGATTTGATGCTCTTTATCGCATTTTTTGAGTTTACGATTTTACCTTTGTATTTTTCCAGAATGCTGTCTGCTGCCCCTGCTTTCTTATTTTCTTTTGATTGCGTCATAGTTTTTTTCTTTAAGTTTTCTCTACAGTTATTCTTGCGTCGACGGCAATTGGGATGGTTCCTTCCGGCCCGACCACGTATGGATTAATATCCAGCTCCTGAATCTGGGGGAACTCGGTGACAAGCTGGGATAATCTTTGCAGCCCTTCTGCTATAGCGTCGATATCTACACCTTCTTCTCCGCGGATGCCCTTGAGCATTTTATAAGTTTTAGTGTTCATAAGCATTTCTCTTGCCTCATCAGCAGTGAGCGGTGCGAGGTAGAAAGAAACGTCTTTTAAAGCTTCCACCATTATCCCGCCCATACCGAACATCATCAGTGGGCCGAAACTCGCATCTCGATTCATACCCAGTATAACCTCTTTTCCCGTGCTATGCATCTTTTCAACGAGCACGCCGAGTATATCGGCATCGGGACATTTTCGGGGTATTCTGTACATCATCAAATCGAAGGAATCTCTTACTTCCTGAGAGTTGTTCAAGCCGATTTTTACACCGCCCACATCCGACTTATGAACAATCTCAGAAGACCATATTTTCAGCACCACCGGAAAGCCGATTTGTTGTGCGATGTTTGCCGCCTGGTCGGGATTTCTTGCGATGCTCCCTTCAGGTGTTTTGAATCCGTAGGCCTGTAGAATCTCTTTAGAGTCCGTCTCTCCGATTTGCCTGTGCTTTTGACGCAGATGTCTTTCGATGATATTTTCGACTTTTCTCCGATTAACGGGGAATAATTTTACTATGCGTTTAGGTCTTGAAAGCCATCTTACGTAGTCTGACATTACCTTTATGACATTAGCTGTGCTTTCAGGTGAATCGTATTGTGGTATATTGGCCTTTTGCAGCACCTTGATTCCCTCACCGACCTTTTCAGCTCCGAGAAAACAGCAGAAGATTGGCTTATCTGGTTTTTCCCCGGCCACTTTAGCAACGGCTTGTGCAATGGCTGCCGGCTGTGTCATCGCCTGCGGAGTAAGCAGCACCATTACCGCATCTACATTACCGTCGTCAATGACCGTATCGAGTGCGAATTCATATCTGTCTGAAAGGGCGTCACCAAGTATATCCACCGGGTTGTATATATTGGCTGCCGGGGGAAGCTTTTCCTGTAATTTCGAAATTGTCTCTTCGCTAAACTTGGCAAAAGTAAGTCCAAGCCCTTCGATTGCATCTGCCGCCATAATACCGGGGCCTCCTGCGTTTGTAATCACGGCAATTTTCCCCCCAGCCGGCAGCGGCTGGTCCGCAAAAGCTTGGGCATAATCAAACTGCTGCTTGATTGAATTGCATCTGATAATCCCGGCTCTTGCAAAAGCCGATTCGTAAGCCACTTCACCTCCCGCAAGACTTCCGGTGTGGGATGAAGCCGCTTTTGCGCCGGCTTCACTGTTGCCTGACTTTATCAGCAGGATAGGTTTCTGATGTGATATTTGCTCAGCTTCTCTGACGAAATTATTCCCATCGGTTATATTTTCCAGATAACCTGCAATCACCCTGGTATCTTCATCGTCTCCTAAAGCTTCAACGAGGTCCAATTCGTTTATATCCGCTTTGTTTCCGATACTGATAAGTTTGCTAAAGCCGATACCGCTTGCATTGGCGGCATCCAGTATTGCCGCTAAAAGCGCTCCCGATTGAGAGATGTATCCTATGCTGCCTTCCAGCGGAATCTTTCCGCCGAAACTTGCATTCAGCTTGTTGCCGGGGACTATCACGCCAAGACAGTTCGGGCCGATAAGGCGAATGCCTGAACGTTTTGCGATTCGTTTTACTTCCTCTTCAAGCTCTTTGCCTTTCTCACCTACCTCTTTGAAGCCCGCAGTAATAATAATTACCGACTTGACTCCAACCTGGGAACATTGATGCATTATCTCCGGAACAATCCCTGCGGGAACCACTATAATGACCAGTTCGGGTACTTCGCCGATAGATTTCAGGTCGGCAAAGCACTTTATTCCTTCAATGGAATCGGCTTGGGGATTTACGGGGAATACCTTACCTTGAAAATCATCAAGGATATTTTTGAGAATCTCGTATCCCACCTTGCTTTTTTGCCGGGACGCTCCAACAACAGCGATTGATTTAGGATTAAAGAATCCACTAAGAGCCATTTTCTTTCCTGATTATTAAATAAATTCTAAAAACAATGATTATACACGGAAAAATCCATGATGCCAGTTTTTTTCAAAGGTTATTTCGATAAAGGCATTGTTTGAAGTGCAATTGTATCTGCGGAGCTTCCAAAAAGGATGATAAACAGGTTTGTTTGTAAAGCGTTCATATTTACGCTGGGTAAGAGAGATGACCTTCGATTTAAAAGCTGCTGTTATAGATATTAGCCGGCGACCGGTTCAATAACTTTGACGGTGTTTTTACCCGACTGTTTTGCCATATAAAGAGCTTTATCCGAACGGTTTGTGATATCTTCGGGTGTAATTTCCGGTCCATATTCCCCAAGCCCGATACTGATAGACGGCTTTATCGGTTCTCTCTTCCAGAATAGGGAGCTTCCTGAAACAGCTTCAAGCATTCTTTCTGCTACGTGCCTGGCATCGGCAAGCGATGTATTAGGAAGGATAACGGCAAATTCGTCACCGCCGTAACGAGCTGCTATATCAATCTGGCGGATACATCCCTGGATTTTCGAGCTGACTTTCTTTATGACCTTGTCACCCGCCCGGTGGCCGTGAGCGTCGTTTATCTTTTTAAGGTCGTCTATGTCGATCATAATCAGCGAAATCTGACCGCCGTATCTTCGATTTCTCCAGAGCTCACGCTCAAGAATCTCATAAAACCTTTTATGATTATACAACCCTGTCAAGCCGTCTCGGATTGCCTGATGTTGTATCTTCTCGAACATCTTGATATTTCCCAGGGAAGCTCCAACAAGCTGACTGAAAAGCTCTATAAGAACTATATCCTCCTTGGTGAATCCACTGCCGTCTGTCTTATCTGCCAGATTAAGTACGCCGACAATGCTGCCCTGACAGACAAGCGGAGCAATTGCACAGTTCTTTGTTTTATAATTTCGAGCGAAATTTCGCTGGGATTGTTTAATAATAGGTTTGTTGTGAGTCTCAATGTTACTTGTAAGGATTAGTTCATTGCTGGTGACAGCCATAACCATAGGTGATGGGGGCTTCTGGTTTAAAGAGACTATCCTATTAATAAGAAACGGATGATTGCACTTTTGCAGATGCAGGATTCTGTTGGAGCGGTCAAGTATATATAACGAAGCAAGCTCTACACCGATAAGTTCGGGGACCTTTTCGATGCAGACCTTTGCTATTCTTTCGATATCAAGGCAATTTACCTCCTGGGCTAATGGCGTAATTTTCTCCAGAAGAGAGATGTTCTCATTTCCCTTTTTCGGAGCCCCTTGAGATTTTTGCTTATTTTTTCCCATTGTCCTATAATAAGAGGAGCTATACTCCATCATCTTAAATACAATTAGACCTGCTTACCAAATACGCTTAGGCCTGATTACTAAACTTCTATCGGAATTTTCACGCTCTGGTTTTGCTAAAAACTTTGCTAAACTAAAAAAAGTCAATTGCTCAAATTTACCGGGCAGCAGGGATTTTGTGATATTAAAGCCATCTTGTCCACATAGGGAAAAAAGAGTTCTTTTTCAGAAGAACTCAAACTTAGGGGGTTTTTGAAAAGCATTTTGGAGGGGATAATTCATTCAAGGCACACTACTTGTGTATGACGACGTAAGGGGTAGTTGACAATTTCCATAAACCCTTATTACACAAGGAAACCCATTTGCTTGAAATGTAAAGCTCTGATGGAATCAATATTGTCAAACCTGCACAATTTTCTCGAAAAATAGGTAAAAATTTGCCAGTGCCGGATAAAAAGTTCCTGCGAAACGGACTCATAGGTCTGATTCGCTGTGGCAAACCTATCGTTTGTCAAATGGCACGACATCTGCCAAACCAGCGGACCAAATTCCTCTCGCGGCTGGACCATCTTGAAACTCATTTGGGAAAGGATAGTAAATTCAACAGCAGTTACTTGAAATGTTCAATATCAGTTTTCTGTACGGTAGCTACCGCCGCATTGCTACATCCATATTCTTCTGTTAAAGTCTCAATAAGTTCTTTAACAGAGATGATTTCATCTACCCGATAAGTGTTAGCTCCCGCGAAAGCAAATCCGTTTTCAAGATCACCCTTTTTTGCATTCGCCAATGCAAGAGCGATACAATACGGAACATTTTTAAAATCACAACTTCTCAGACACTTCCAGGGACACTTGAAAGTTTCCTTAACACCTGACGAGACCCGTTCAAGAAACTCATTTCGTATAGCTCTTCCAGGCAGTCCTACGGGGCTGTCAATTAGGACTATATCTTCTTTATTGCAGTTTAAATACGAATCCTTAAATTCCTGAGACGCGTCACATTCATGAGTTGCTACAAACCTGGTTCCCATCTGCACACCCTGAGCACCTAACTGCATAAACTTATGAATGTCCGCACCTGTATATATTCCTCCCGCTGCGATCACCGGGACACTTTTATTAAACAGTTCTTCATAGGGTTTTATCGCAGTGATTACTTCCGGTAGTATCTTTTCCAGCGTATAGTCAGGGTTGTCAATCTGCTCTTTTTTGAAACCGAGGTGTCCACCGGCTAATGGTCCTTCTACAACCACCGCATCAGGTATATGGTTAAACTGTTTTGCCCACGATCTAAATATAAGTTTGGCCGCCCTGCCGGAAGATACGATAGGGACAAATTTAGTAGCCAGTTCTCCTAATTTGTCCAGTGGCAATGTCTCAGGAAGTCTTATTGGAAGGCCTGCCCCAACAAAAAGCAAATTCGCTTCCTCTTCTACTGCACATTGCACAAGGTCGTTGAAATCTGAAAGGGCTACCATTATATTTACACCAATAATACCGTCCGTCTTGGCTCTTGCTTTTTGGATTTCTTTCCGCAAGGCTCTTTTGTTTGCTTTTTTGAAATTTGTTTTGAGGTCCGGCTCAAACTGGCCAATTCCAGCAGTAGCGATAACACCTATTCCGCCAGCATTTGCAACCGCAGAAGCTAAGCCTGATAATGAGATCCCGACCCCCATGCCTCCCTGGACAATTGGTATATCAGCTTCCCAATCTCCTATCCGTAGTGCTGGCATCTTCTTAAGACTCATATTTTATTGTTTCCTGTCAGTCAAATTGTATAACTATCCGTGACTTTGCAAAGAGCTTAGCACATGGATTTATCCACAGTATAAAACAAAACATTCCTTTTTAAAAGCTTAAAATAAGTTAACTTTCTGACCAAGCTGGTTTTATGCTGTGATAGAGTTGATTTCTACGGTAGAGATAATGGAATATACTGATAACTTTACGAAAGGATGGAAAATATGAAAAAATTGTCTATTTCAAGTTGTGTTCTGCCGGTTACCGGGTCTTGAGCCGTGAAACGCATTATCACAGGGTCGTACATTCTGGCTCTTAGATAATACTGGCCGATTTCGGAATCGAACCACTGCCCGGTGAACATAAACGGATTGTCGAATGAGCCATCAGTCTCTAATAAATCGCCGAACGGGTCGTAACTATAAAGATAGCAAACCCAGTCGTAACCGCTAATATCGGTGATGTTGGCATCGGTCAATTGCGAGAGCATATTATACTGATAATCCAGCGAATGTGCAACAGTGCTGCTGTCTGTCTTTGTCAGTGTCTCGTTTGCGTCTGTCAGTCGGCCAAGGCCGTCAACATTCACATCCGCAAGCTCGAAGCTCGGCCCGGCAAGTCCCATATAGGTGGTTGGCAGCGTTTATATGATTGCCCATAAAATATTCAGGTTATTGGTATCCTCTAAGATTATCAAGCAGACTTCCGGATGCTAAATTATCTTTTATTTTTCGATTTTAATTCTGACCTCTATCTTCTACCTTCTACCTGTTCATCCGCTGAAGGCGGACCCGCTATACGCTACCCTTTTCTTGACATCCGGCAGGTATTGTGTAATACTTATTTTTGTGAAAGTTCGTAAAATTTGAACAAATGATGCCACAATTTATGGAGTAGCTAATGAAGGCCTCGGAAATGAAAAAAGGACAAACCATCAAAGTAGATGGAAAACTTTGCGTTATTATTGATTACCAGCACGTAAAACTCGGGAAAGGCGGTGCCGTATATCAAACAAAAATAAAAAATATCACCGAGGGGACAACTCAAACGGTCAGACTGCGCTCTGATGAAATTATCCAGGAAGCTTATTTGGACAAAGGGACTTATGAATACCTTTATTCCTCCGGCAATGAGCACGTCTTGATGGATACCGCAACTTACGAACAGATATCGCTTTACGATGATACTTTCGGTGACAGCGTAAAATATCTGAAACCAAACGCACAATTGCAGGTCAGTATGTACGAGGGCAAAGCCGTTATCGTCGATTTGCCGAATACCGTGGATTTGAAAGTAACTGATACAACTCCAGAAATAAAAGGCGCTACCGCTACCAATCAATACAAACCTGCAACACTTGAAACAGGACTCGTTGTTCAAGTGCCGCCCTTTATTAAAATAGACGATGTTATTACAGTCGATACCAGAACTGACCAATATGTTACACGCGTAAAAAATGCGTAAAAACTGATATGCCTATGACCTTAAGCTGAAATTCGATTTTATGAATTTACCTGTGCCGACCTGATATGTTTTTACAGAAAATAAACAATATACTTTTGAAAATCTTCGGCTCCCGCAATGAACGGTTGCTTAAATCGTATTCGGGAATTGCACAAAAAGCCGCCCAGTTCGCCCAGCAGTTCCAGCAGCTTGATGACTCGGCTCTGAAAGCCAAAACAGATGAGTTCAAAACCGCTCTGAAAAATGGCGCTGCACCTGATGAAATTTTACCCGAGGCATTCGCTGTCGTCAGGGAAGTCTCAATGCGAACAATCCAGATGAGGCATTTCGATGTCCAGCTCGTCGGCGGATGCGTCCTCTACGAAGGTAAAATTGCCGAAATGGCCACCGGAGAAGGAAAAACTCTCGTAGCTACTCTCGCGGTCTATCTCGTGTACCTGACGGGAAGAAGAGTTCATATCGTTACTGTAAATGACTATCTGGCAAAACGTGATGCTGAATGGATGGGACCCGTTTACAGGGCGCTGGGGTTGACTGTAGGAATTATTCAGGCCGATATGGATACCGCCGGAGAAGACAGAAAAGAACAATATCAATCTGATGTAACATACGGCACAAACAATGAGTTTGGCTTTGATTACCTCAGGGATAATATGAAAACTTCCCTCGACCGGATGGTCCAGTCACCTCTTCAATACGCCATTATTGATGAGGTCGATTCCATCTTAATCGACGAGGCCAGAACTCCTCTCATTATCTCCGGACCGGCTTTCGACGATGTCAGCAGATACAAAAAAGCTGACCATGTCGGAAGGGAGCTTATCAAAAAACAAAAAACTTATGACAATATAAAAAACCAGACTGACACAACCGAGAAAAAAATTGCAAACGCCAGAGGCGAGCTGGATGAAGCAAAAAAATCAAAAGACCGGGAACGTATTAAAAAAGCGGAGAAGGTTATAAAGCAAAGCGAAGAAGATTTCCAGCTCGCTCAGGAAAAATTAGCTCAGGCAACTCAGTTCTATGAAGTCGAATTCGATAAAAAGGCCGTCCATTTGACTCACGAAGGGGTTAGTGCTGCACAGGATGTAGCCGGCATCGGTTCATTCTTTACCGGCTCAAATATGGAATGGCCACACCTGCTCGAGCAAACTTTAAAAGCACACGTCGTCTTCGAAAAAGAAAAAGACTATGTCGTAATGGACGGGGAAGTCATCATTGTTGATGAATTCACCGGCCGGCTTATGCACGGAAGACAATGGTCTGACGGATTACACCAGGCCGTCGAAGCAAAGGAAAACGTCCCCGTAAAGGAAGAAACACAGACACTGGCAACTATCACACTCCAGAACTTCTTTAAACTCTACGACCAGATTGCCGGCATGACCGGCACCGCCGCAACAGAAGCGAGTGAATTTATGACCATCTACAAGCTGGACGTCATTGTTATAGCAACAAACAAACCTTGTATCAGAGATGACCGTTATGATGCCATCTACAAATCAATGAAGGAAAAATTCAAAGCTATTGTTGAGCAAATCAATGAAATAAGCGCCGCCGGAAGACCGGTACTCGTCGGAACCATCAGCATAGAAAAAAGTGAAGTGCTCTCGACCTCGTTAATGAAAAGGTTTGGTATCGAGCACGAGGTTCTTAACGCAAAACAGCACGAAAGAGAAGCTGCTATCATCGCAAAAGCAGGACACCAGCACAAAGACAGAACAGGAAATAACAGGGGAAACGTAACAATCGCTACGAATATGGCCGGAAGGGGCACCGATATTAAACTCGGACAGGGCGTCGCCGAAATAGGCGGACTACATATCCTCGGAACTGAAAGGCACGAGGCAAGAAGAATAGACAACCAGTTAAGGGGACGTGCCGGCAGGCAGGGTGACGCCGGCTCAAGCCGATTCTTCCTCAGCTTCGATGACGATTTACTAAAAACTTTTGCCCCGGAGTGGACCGTTAAAGCTCTCTCCTGGATCGGGTGGGAAGAAAACCAGCCAATATATCATAAGAGAATCAGCAAAGGCATAGAGAAAGCTCAGAAAAAAGTCGAAGAGAAAAACTTCGAAATACGAAAAAACCTCCTCGAATATGATGAAGTTATGGACTACCAGAGAAAAATCTTCTACGACAGAAGAAAACAAATCCTCGCTGGCAGGAAACTAAAACAACTAATCAGTGAAATGAATGAGGCTGCAATTGAAAAAAATTGTCGAACTATCCTTGCTGAAAACTATCCGGCCAGGTGTATCATCGAATGGGCAAGGAAAAATTTCGACGTCGATTTAAAAGAAAGGAATGTCACCGAACAAAAACCGCAGGAAATAGAAAAAATTATAAAGAACAAGGCAAAAGACGATGTTGCTAACGATATTTCACTCTCCCTCGGAGAGTATCTCGAAGATTATTCCGACCCGGATACCTGGGACATCCAGGGTCTCTCCAAGTGGGCTATGAGCACATTCGATGTTAATATAAGCCCTTCAAAAGCAAAACATCAGTCAGCCGAACAAATCCAGCAGCAGCTCACACAAGCCGCCGCCCGGCAAGTCGATAAAAAAGACTGTTCAAAATTGTATGAATTTTTGCAGCACGATTTCCCCAAAAAAACATTTAGGGAATGGGCGGAAGTTAAATTTGGTATAAAAATAGAGCTCGAAAAAATTGCAGAATCCAACATCCCCGGCATTCAGAAATTCCTCGCTGAAAAAACAAGGGAAAAATACAAACAACGCGAAATCGAATACCCCGTCGAGTTTGCTATGAATATGGTATATGGCCCGCAGCAGACAAGCATCTATGCCTTCGAAACACTCGCTGAATGGGCCAATAAAAAATATAACACCAAATTCTCAGCCGAACAGATTGCAAACACAAAACCAAAAACGCTCTTTAACCAGCTCCTCGAATTAAGCAAAAAATTTAACAACGGCCAGCTCGTCAACGAAATCGAAAATAAAGTAGAAACTTTAACCGATACTGATTTACTAAGCTGGGCAAACAGGAGATTTGATACCTCACTGCGGGAAGACGCTCTCGGCGACACCGAGCAGCGTAAAGAAATCTTGCAGGAAATAGGAAATGAATTCCTGCGAAAGGAGCTGACCGACCTCGAAAAGTATGTCCTGCTGCAGGTTTACGATACCGCCTGGAAAGACCATCTCTATTCTATGGACCACTTGAAGGACAGTATCTGGACTCGCTCGCTCGCACAGAAAGACCCAAAAACAGAATACAAACGTGAGGGCTTCAGAATGTTTGAGCAGATGCTCGAAACCGTCCAAGACCGGGTAACCGATATAATCTTCAAGGTTCGACTCGAAGCCGGCGCACATGCCAGAAGCGTTTGGAACGTAAGCCAGACAAAGCACGATGAGGTAGGCCAGTTCGCAATGGCCGAAAGACAACGGGCCGCCGCTCAAGCTCCGCAGGGTGAAATAAAAGTTAAGCAGATAAAGTTGGACCAGCCGAAAGTCGGAAGAAACGACCCCTGCCCTTGCGGCTCCGGCAAAAAATACAAAAAGTGCTGCGGAAAATCAAAATAAAACCACCACTCAAAATCCACAAATCCCCAACCCGCAAGCTGCCACCCGCAAATCACCAAACCTCCAACATTCGAGCTTCGAAAGCACAACTGTTTAATCACTCTGTTGGTTTGCAAGCTCCAGGACATCGCCGATACTCATAGTGCCCCCTTTA
>JAUVVQ010000042.1 GCA_030604525.1 Phycisphaerae bacterium
CCTTTTTATTTTTCTACTTTTTAATTCTAACTTCTATTCTCTGTGTCCGGCGACTGTCCCGCACGAATTGAGTGGAAACTCACGCCTAATTGGTGCGGGATGGCAAAAATTATCGGTGTTAATCCCGTGTAAATCAGTGTCTAATAAGATTTGGAGGAAAAAAGGGTCAATCAACAATATACTTTTTATGCAAAACAAACCCAATTTCCAAAAAGCCGCAACAAACGTAACTTCTGTGCTAACAAAACCTTATATCAATATTCCCCTTCGCAGACGCTTCAAAAACAAAGCCAATCGAACCCAATTTCCCCGACTTTTTCCCTTACCTATTTTAACACTTGCGCATTTAATCACTCAAATAACCCCTACAATCCACATATTTCACCCATCTCAACCCCCGTTTTCACCCCAAAAACAGGCCCGGCTGAACACCCTCGCCGGCACATACATAGCAAATAAAGACTACGCAAAACCTTCATAATAAGCAGCCAAAACTACCGCAAAAGAACTATATCTCTATAAGTATATCTTATAACATATTTAGAATTATCGCAGATTATTGCCGGAATTCAGAAATTTGCTAAAAACATTGACGCTTTTTAACTTCTTTCAAGGCAAGGGTTTATCACCTTCCGGCGTGTTTTTTTTATCTTTTATTTTAGAAAGCGGATTTGACAATACATTGACTTTTCATTGAAGCTTAGCTATAATACTGATTTATATATTTATAACTCAAATGGGCTATGGTTAAAAAAGCTGCGAGCACGAAAACTAAAAAGAGAACCACTAATTCCAGGCGGAAGAAACAAAGCATTAAACGCACTTCGAAAAAGCAGACAGTTAAGTCGAAGAAAAGGTTCAGAACGTATAAACAGGCACTTAGCTACCTGTTAGAGCGGACTGACTATGAAAAGCAGCAGCGTCTGCGTTATAATGTAACTACTTTCAACCTCAGCCGGATGAAACGCTTCCTTTCTGCGCTTGGTAATCCACACAGAAAAATCCCTACAGTTCATATAGCCGGCACAAAAGGTAAGGGTTCTACAGCTACTATGGTTGCGAGGGTTTTAGAGTCTAACGGGTATAAGGTTGGCTTATACACTTCCCCACACCTGATTAGTCTTCATGAGCGAATAGCGGTTAATGGAATGATTATAACTGAGAGTCAGATGCTTGGTCTTTTGAACAGGATTTATTCTCCTGTAGAGAAACTTGCGAAAAAAGACAATCCGACCTTTTTCGAGATAATGACAAGCCTTGCGTTTATACACTTTGTAGATGAACAGGTAGATATAGCGGTCATTGAGACCGGTCTTGGCGGGCGACTTGACAGCACTAACCTGATTAAGCCGGAAGTCATTGGAATTACGAGTCTGAGTATAGACCATCAGGCCCAGCTTGGAAATACGATAGACCTGATAGCCAAGGAAAAGGCGGGGGTATTCAAAAAGGGGATACCGATAGTAACAGTAAAACAGTACCCGGAAGCAATGAAGGTTCTACGGGCAGAGGCAACCGCAGTGAACGCACCGTTGAGCGTAACGGGAGAAGATATAGATTTTTCAAGCAGGTTCGAGGCATCGCCGGAACACGGGCCTCACACCCGGATATGCCTTACGACCGAGACGAGCAAGTTCGAACATATACGTGTGCCTCTGCACGGCAGTCATCAAGCGAAAAACTGTGCGCTTGCTTTGGCGATGATTGATAAGCTGAAGTCCCGTGGCTTTAAAATAAATAACGATAAGGTCGAAGAAGGACTCGATAAGGTATCGCTTCTTGGTCGGATGGAGATGATAAGCTCTAATCCGCGGATATTGATAGATGGAGCTCATAATGTAGACAGTATAGAAGCGTTGATGCACGCGATAGGTCAGGGTATTCCTTACGACTCAATGGTAGTGATATTCGGCTGTAACAAAGACAAGGATGTGGAAGGAATGCTTAACAAGCTTCAATGCGGAGCTGACAAGGTGATATTCACGCGGAGTTCCTCAGTGAAGTCTGTCTCACCTGACTATCTTGCGGAGATGTATACGAACATATCCGGCAAGATGTGTCAGAGTTCTCTGAATCTTGGCGAAGCGCTGCAGCTTGCGAACAGTGCTGTAGGCAAAGAGGATTTGATTTGCATTACGGGCAGTTTTTACTTGATAGGTCAGGCAAAGCTGCGGTTCGAGAAACCAACTGGAGCGACAGTGAGCAATTAAATAAGTTTTTTCCGAGCAATTATCCAGGGGTGGGTAGTATTATTCTTTCCTCCATTTAAGCTTTTCATGTCCTGCCGGCAGAGCCACAACAGGCATCTGTCTTTACGTTATAATCTGTCTTTTATGATGTCGCTGTTGCAAAGTTTTTTTTCAGAGCAATTTTTTGCGATTGGCGCAATCAAAATACGAGTTGACAGTCACCTAAGAGGAAAAATCCAAGATAAAAAATATTGACAAATCAAGTTCAACAGATACGGCTGATTAGTGGAATAGCATTTGAGGGTAAAAAAATAAATGATTTTCTCAAAAAACACTTGCGGGTTGGTTTTTTAATTTTACAATGAGGTTTGAAGCTGGATTTTAAAGAGATCTTCGGAACGGCACCGTTTTTTTATGGGTGGAGGGCTTTGATTGAGACATTCGGTCGAAGCTGAGGACATTTCTTGGTGTGGTGATTGCGATATACGTCTGCGCACCGGCATCTGTCAGGAAAGTTAAGGGAGTAACTTACAGCAATCGCTTCTGCAACAGGGGAAGAGTTGATGCTCTCTTAGTTGATTTTGGCAGAGATGGCCGGCGTGAGAACATCAAGAGCAGAAATTAGGAAGGTAGAGAAAAAATGTTTTCCAGGAGGACGGATAAAGAGGCAGGAAGGATTATAGAAACAGCGTTAGGTGGAGGCATTTCTCTTACAGAAACTAATTGTATCTTCCCGACATCGGCAGGTTTGTCGGTTCAGGATTGCGGATACGCTTTGCTCTATGTTAACCGTTTTAGCAGGGAGAAAGGAGGTATGATTGGGAAAAAACGAAATTGTCAGTAAAAAAGTTGTGAAAAATATTCAAGATTTCGAAAAGGAGAACAAATGAAAACTAAATTTAGGAAATTAATGATTTTGTTTGTGGTGATGATGTCGGTGGGATTTTTTAGCGGTGTCGTTTTAGCTGATACCATCACAGTGACAAATCCCAGTTTCGAATCGGGTTCTACCGGCTGGAGTAATGCGAGTACCAGCAATTCCGAGTACTATGCAGCGCCTGACGGGGAAAATTACGCTACCCGTTCAGGCGGCTCAGGTTATACATCCCAGATGACCGGCCACACCATAGCCGCCGGTGAAACCTATTCACTCAAGGTCTGGGCCCGGAGTATAAATGCCGCAGCAAATTCCGCTGCGACTAATGCCGAAGCACGATTCTACTATGGTTCGTCAACTATTACCGCCGTTACGCAAGACGTCTATCCGGTACGACTCTCGGGTGCCCCGGCAACCATTCATAATGATGATGGCGGCAATGTGTGGTTGGACGGGAACTACAGGATGTCGACAGCGCAAACTATTTTTTATCAGACTATAGATAAGGATCCTATAAACGATCCATGGTCCGATGCCGGAGAGCCTGGAAATGACTGTGGGCTGGCGCCCATAATGACACCTCAAGGATTGGACGCGATCTATGGTTGTGGTGGTTATTCGGAAGATCCACCATACTCTGCTCAGATTTTTGGTATTTTTACAGGCAGTCCACCTTTTTACAACCATTCTGAACCAAGTGAACCAGTTTTAGAACATTCTGGAGATGAAAATCCTTGGGTCATTGACGCTCATTTGTATTATGATTACGCTACCAGCAGATTGTAGATGACCTGGGGTGGTGGCACGGCCTATGTAAGTGAATTAGATCCCTTCGATGGTTTTCTTATTGATCACCCTGAGGACCCTGAGTTTGATACACATCCTGCGGAATGGCATACCAAAGTTGTTCTCTGGAGTGGCGATGAATGGACAGGGAGCAACACGTGGATGGAAGGCCCGTCTCTTTATAAACACAGCGGATATTGGTACATGTTCACCACCTGCGGCAATATGGACATAAATTACACGATTCGTATGGGACGGGGTACCAGTCCGACCGGGCCGTTCTACGACAAGGATGGTGTTGGTCTGACGGAGTACGATTCCGGCGAGGATGAGTACGGTAATTCAATTATGCTTGGAGATGAGGGCGAATTTCTTGTTCCTGGCCATCCCCATTTATGGGAAGAGAACGGTATATACTATATGGGATATGATTATCGATCTAACTCCACTGCAACACCGGATATAATGGGTATCCGCCATCTCTATTGGGTAAATGACTGGCCGACGATCTGGACTCCCATTACGGTAACTTTCAATGCGGATGACTATCCCGCCGCAATCGGTCAGACACTCGGTATCAGCCTACGTAACACAGGTTCGGGCTCCAACGCCGCGTTTGACCATGTTTCTCTGGTAAAAGTAATGCCCGATTACGATCCACCGACGCCGGACCCGATAACATGGGCTTCTGTGCCGACGGCTGATGATCAAGACTCTATCAGCATGACGGCAACTACCGCTTCAGATCCGGCTGGCGTGAGCTACTTCTTTGATGAAACCAGCGGCAATCCCGGCGGCTCCGACAGCGTCTGGCAGGCGAATCCCAGCTACAACGATGGCGACCTGGATGCCGAAACACAGTACACCTACACCGTCACCGCCCGCGACAACAGCGTCAACCAGAACGAGACTGCCGCTTCAACGGCAGAATCCGCAACTACAGAGGTCGCTCTGGTCTTCACGGACAACTTTGAGTCGTCAACCAACTGGAGCAACAACTGGACCGCCTACGGCGAATGGCAGCGTGTAACGGCAAATCCGTACGAGGGCAACTGGTCGGCGGAAATTGACGGCGGTGTAACTGATTCGGCGCTGGTTTCGGCAGCTATCGACGTAATTGGTAAGGCAGATGCCACGGTTACTTTTGCGTGGTTAATCGAAAGAAGTTTTGACAGCGGCGAATATCTGCGGTTTGACGTTGACACCGGCTCCGGCTGGGTGCAAATGGCCTCGCTGGATGGAGACGTCGATACCGAGGACGTATGGCACAATGAGAGCATATTCGTTGATAACCTAAGTGCTGTCAGCTCGATGTATATTCGCTTCAGAGCAAAGGTATCCGGGGGCAGCGAGGATGCATACGTTGATGTGGTTGAGGTTACCGCGGCCGCCGGTGTACCCGATAGTACGCCTCCGACACCCGATCCGATGACCTGGGTTTCTGTCCCGACTGCTGATGAACAACTTTATATCAGCATGACGTCCACTACGGCAACAGATCCAAGTGGTGTTCAATACTACTTTGATGAGACCACCGGCAACCCCGGCGGCGGCGACAGCGACTGGCAGTCAGGTACAAGCTACACTAATTACGGCTTAAGCCCCGAAACACAGTACACCTACACGGTCACAGCCCGCGACAACAGCGCCAACCAGAATGAGACTGACCCATCAACAGCCGAATCGGCAACCACACCTCCCTTTACCTCCTGTCCCGGCGGCTATTACACCGATTATATCGGTGCCGGCCATGATACCGATGTTCATGCCCTGGGCAGTTGTGAGAGCGGCGAGGCAGGCCCGCTGTTGACCGTGGACGGCTCCGGTCTTGTCGGCGACGAACACTCAACCGAATGGGACGATGGTTGGATCCATTTTGATCAACCACCAGTACCGGCACCAAGTCCCAATCCCGCTCGCGGCGACGGTTTCTGGATTCACTATGACCTCGGATACATGTACACTCTGGCCGATAGCTGGATATGGAACTCCAACGAGGCCTGTTGTGTAAACCGTGGATTTAAGGACGTCGTTATCGACTACTCCTTTAATGGCAGCACCTGGATTGCGTTAGGTAGCTTCCAGTGGCCCGAGGCATCAGGTTTGGATAACTATACCGGTTTTGCCGGTCCTGACTTCGGCAACGTCTGTGCACGGTATGTATTGATTACGGCCATCAGCAACTGGGGATCCCCCGGCGCCTATGGCCTGGCTGAAATTAAATTCAGCGTTGTTGATGCCCCTTGCACACCGACGGACATGCACATTGAGTCTGTTGTCTGCGCCGAAGTAGACTGTGGTAGGGGCAAGGATAACGGCCAGGCTGCGGTTACTATCTACGACGACTGCGGCGACCCGGTCCAGAACGCCCTTGTAGATGGAACATTCAGCGGCGATTTCAACGAGACCTTCTACGATGTGCAGACCGACCAAAATGGTGACGCGGTATTTACTACCGCAGGTTGTATGAAGAAACCGTCGTTTAGCTTCACGGTAGATGATGTGGACCATGGTACGCTGCCTCACGATCCCGGTGACGACCTTGCAACAGGATGCAGCGGTTAAGCAAGTAGCGGAGACAGCAATGACTGATATTGGGGATTTGCCCTGATATCAAAAAGATGTTCAAGCGTGGCGGTCTTCCCGACCGCCACGCTTATTTTGTAAGATTTATCATGGTAATATGAGCTTAGCTCATGGGTTACACGTGGCGATAAACTTCCCAGCCCATGTATGTACTCAGGGCCTCGGTTATTGCGTCCGCTCTCTGGCACAGGTTCACCGCGACGTGATGCTCGAATCCCATCTGGCAGACATATTGCATAAGGTCCTACAGATTCGGTATCTTCATAACGCCGTAGCCGCCGAACGTTTCGCGATTCCACCAACTCAAAACTAACATGTGTCATCCCGACCGAATTGCCTGGCCCCAGATTATCTATGATGACTTCGAAAGCGGCTGGGGCAACTGGAACGACGGCGGCAGAGACTGCGCCCTGTACGAAGGAGGCACCTACGCCCACCAGGATGACAACGCCATCGAGCTGAGGGACAACAGCGGTGTTGCTTCGTCAATGACCACCGATGATCTTAACTTGGTCGCCTATGACGAGGTCAAGGTCGATTTCTGGTACTATCCAACAGGTTTCGATAATTCCAACGAGGACTTCTGGCTGCAGATATCCACCAACGGCGGTGAAAGTTTCGAGACAGTGGAAGAATGGAATTGGGATGATGAATTTCTCAATGATGACTTCTATCACGACTCGGTAACCATCACCGGCTACAACCTGACGAGCAATACCCGGCTCAGATTCAGGTGCGATGCCAGCGACAATGATAATCTTGTTTACATCGATGAGGTAGCTGTCTCGGCTCAATAGTCGTTGTGTAATAGAAGAAGGTAACATCAAATCTGATTTGATGTTGTAAGAACATCAGGCGTGGCGGCTTAAAGCCGCCACGCTTGATTGTGATTTCAAAAGCAGAGACAATAAAAAAGCCCCGAATGAATCGGGGCCAAAAGAAATATATTTTATCGCTTCGCTGATACGTTTGGATTTTTTACCACTGTTGGTTTTCAGTCTGCTCCTGCGTTTGGTTCTCAGCCTGGTCTTGCGGTTGGTCTTCCTGTTCCTGCTGCTGCATTTTTTCTCTCGGGTGAGCATTTTGATAGATGTCTTTTATTTTTCTCGTAGTCAGGTGTGTGTAAATCTGTGTAGTAGAGAGAGACTGATGTCCCAATAGTTCCTGGACGCTTCTGAGGTCTGCACCATTGTTCAACATATGGGTAGCGAAGCTATGTCTGAGAGTGTGTGGGCTTATGGAGGGGTCGAGTCCAGCCATTTTGAGGTATTTATCCATTTTTCGACGAACACTTCTTGTGCTTAGTCTTTTTCCGTGCTTATTCAGGAAAAGAACTTTTGTTTCGAAGTTCGGATTGTTCTGCGCTCTTTTGTTTCTAAATTCGAGATAATGCTGTATGACCTGCAGAGCAGAGGAACCGATTGGATTAATTCTTTCTTTTTTGCCTTTACCCCTTATGTGCACGATTTCACCGAGGAAATCTATATCGTCCATATTGAGTCCGACCAGTTCGCTAACTCTCATACCGGTGCTGTAAAGCGTCTCGAGGATAGCTCTGTCTCTTGCCCCGAGCCAATTATCCAGCGGCGGGGTTTGCAACAGTCTTTTTACTTCTTCATATTCGAGGAAATGAGGCAGTCTCTTTTCCTGCTTTGGAGTTCTAATGGAGGCGACTGGATTTACACCAACTTTGTTTCTTTTCATAAGGAATTTATAGAAGCTTCTTAAGGTAGCGAGCTTTCGAGCAATAGTGGCCTTTGAATATTGTTTTTCATTAAGCCGTCCTAGGTATGCTCTTACATCGTTAGAATCAGTGGAGATTAAGATTTTGTCAACGTTGGTCATTGGTTCTGCGGTTACCGTTGCCGTGGATGTATGTTGATACTGTTGTT
This sequence comes from Phycisphaerae bacterium, assembly GCA_030604525.1. Classification (GTDB taxonomy): domain Bacteria; phylum Planctomycetota; class Phycisphaerae; order Sedimentisphaerales; family Anaerobacaceae; genus JAUVVQ01. The sequence continues at coordinate 8,331 of JAUVVQ010000042.1, forward strand.
GCGGTAAAGAAGTAACCGGCTGATGATGCTCAGTTGTCTGAGGGACACTTTCTGACCTATCAACCAGGAACTCAGTGAACTGCCTTAAATCAGCGCCATAACAATTGGCTGTATGTTCAGAAAAACGTTTTTCGAATCTCAAGTAATTTAAGAACTCTGGGACGGTTTTACTGTTTTCCATAATACACCTACCCTATTCGCCTCGCTGGCCTATTAAAAAGTATTACAATTTATTTCTTCAACTCTAACCGGGAAAATCAGAACTTTCGCACAAGAGCGTGTCTGCCTGTCCTAACAGGGCTTGCGTAAGTTTAAAACTTAAGACAGCAGCGTCAAACCAATCGAAATCAATCCTATCGTCCCTTGCCTGTTCTATCAGGACATTCAAGAGTTGGTCCTCATCCCCGCTATCATATCGATATATAAACTTTTGCGAGCCCTTATTCAGAATCAGTTGTTTTTTTGAATCACTCATATTTAGCATTGTTTTTTCAACAATTCGGTTAACAGAGCAGCTACGTACAAACGCTACGGATAAATATCTATAGTTTTTATCGGTCTACAGAAAAAAAACTAAAGCAAAAAATTCATTTTTTTCGTCTATGTTCTCAGAATAGCGTAATTCCCAAAGTCGACATTACTTATTATCGGCCAATGAAAGTTGAGTCTTTATAAAATGGGGGGAAAAATGAGGTTTTTGGTCGAAAATTTTTCCCTGGGCGGGAAGCTTTGTTTTATTTTGCTTTGTAAAATATAATTTTGTTCTTTCTTACAGCGAGGATAAGATTTTGCATCCTTAGATGGTTGATATACTTTATCACCTCGTTTGGGTGAATTTCCATAACAGAGGAGATATCGTTTATAGAACAGGGCCTTCTTTTCAGCATCGATAAGAGAGATTTTGTTATTTCGGCTTTTCGAGGAGCTACTTTGCTTTTTGTTTCGCTCTGTTCGGGCTTGTTTTCATCAAAGGCATAGGCAATCGCTTCGCATTTCGGTCCGAGGCGGCCAGCAATTTCAGTAAGTTTTTGCCTGGTTACTATTTTTGCATACGGTTCAGCAGTAGGTCTGACAGCGGTGTTAAGCTGGATTTTGTCAGGCATTATTCGCTCTATTGCTTTTTTCATTTTTTCAGTTTGTTGAGGTGCTGTGTTTATCCCTTCAAGCAGGAAAACTTCAAGCCAGATTTTTCCTGAGAATTCTTTCCTGAAGGTTACCAGTGACGAGATGAGGTTTTCTATACTGATATCACGGTGCGGGCGGTTTATTTTTCTGAAGGTTTCTTCATCGGCGGCATCAAGGGAAGGGATGACAAGATCAGCGAGAGCACAATCATCTCTTACGGACTTATCGGTAAGTAGTGTCCCGTTCGTGAGAATGGCGACAGGGATATTTGTGATTTTTCTTATTTCGCGGATAAGCAGGCCGAGTTTTGAATTCAAGGTAGGTTCTCCTGAACCGCCGAGGGTGATGTAGTCAGCTTCAAGACCATCTTTGATTTTCTGTTTGAGCTGGGTAACGATTGCTTTTATGGGGGTGTACTCTTTTCTTTGGATAGTTTTATTTGTAGTTGCGCCAAGCTGGCAATATATGCAATCAAGTGTGCAGGTTTTGTATGGGACGAGGTCTAAGCCAAGACTAAGTCCCAATCTTCGAGAGGGAACAGGACCGTAGATATATTGTTGTTTTTGAGACATTTGTCACCTTCTGGTAATGCGGAAGATTTCTTTGCAGACAGTCAGGAGTTTTTCGAGCCAATCGATGGGCATAATTGATGCGGCGTCAGATTTTGCTTTTTCCGGGTTGTTATGTACTTCGATGAAGATTCCGTTTGCGCCTGCGGCGACGGCGGCCTTGGCGAGAACTGGTGCCATATCTCTTTTTCCTGCTGATGCGAATCCCAGGCCTCCCGGCTGCTGTGTGCTGTGCGTAGCATCGAAGACGACGGGAAAGCCAAGCTTCTGCATAACCGGTATAGCGGTCATATCGTTTACGAGCCGATTGTAGCCAAAGAAAGTTCCGCGTTCGGTGAGAATGATTTTCCTGTTTTTGCAGGCGGTGATTTTTTCAATAATGTTTTTCATTTCTTCCGGTGAGAGAAATTGGCCTTTTTTTACGTTAATGGGTTTTCCGGTTTCTGCTGCTGCGCAGAGCAAGTCGGTTTGTCTGCATAGGAAAGCTGGAACCTGTATGCAATCGACGACCTCTGCGGCAATTTTTGCCTGGGCCGGCAGGTGTATGTCGGTGATTATGGGCAGACTTGTCTCTTCCCTGATTTGAGCGAGAATTTCGAGCCCCTTTTTGATGCCCGGTCCTCTGAAGCTGTTAATGCTGGAGCGGTTCGCTTTGTCGAAACTCGCTTTGAAGATTATCCCGATATCAAGCTTATCAGCAAGACAAGCGAGTATTTTTGCTATGTTCAGAGAAGATTTTTTTGATTCTATGACACAAGGTCCAGCGATTACAAACAAAGGGGCTTTCTGCCCGATTTGAATAGGTGAAACTACAGCGGGAAGATTGTATCTTTTATCTTCGATACCGATTTCGAATGTTTTTTCAGCCACTTTTTTCATTCAGGTAAAAGAGTTTTAATTTAAACAGTAGATAGCAACGGGGTTATTATACCGTCCTGTCTTCGAGAATTAAATTTTATTTTTTATTTCAGTATCCTTTTAAATCTTGTTCTCAAGCCGGCAGGTTTTGCGCCTTTTGGCATGATACATTTGATGGCTTGTGGTATAACGTTGATTTCTACGGGCAGCTTTGGTCCCGGGTCGCCGTCGATTTCAGTTTCTATATGGGGATTATCAGCAGTAACACTGATGTTTTTGCCCTGCGTGTAAATAACATCACTGGAGTGTATGTGTTGTTTTAAGATTGTCAAGAAGGCGTGTTTTGCCAGGCGCAGTTGTGAGGAGCATTTATAGATGCAGACGTCGAGTAAGCCGTCACTGTAATCAGCATCGTGAAGTATTTTAAGTCCGATGGCATACCTTGATATATTTCCGACAAATACGAGGGCCCGCCCACTGAATATTTCATTTCCATCGACGCTTACGTTCATAGGCGGGAAATGATAATTCCAGAAGGTTCTCCATATCGGCCAGAAGTAATCGAAATAATCGATGTGTCCCGTTCGCTGCTGGGTAACTTTATTAACAACGGTGCCATCGAACCCGAAGCCGGCGACCGAAGTGAAGCATTTTCCGTTTACACTTCCTAAATCGAGCGGGCGAGAATACCCCTGTTGGAAGGTTTTGACAAGATACTGGATCTTGGGGTTGTATCCCAGCTCATTTGCGAGTAGGTTCTCCGTTCCGGAAGGGATGATAAACAAGGGGGTATCCGAGCCCTCCAATCCATGAGCAGCTTCTCTTACGGTCCCGTCACCTCCAACGACAACAACCATTGCGCAATCGGGGTCAACGGCAGCATCGGTAGCAATCTCGCATGCGTCCTGGAGGCAGGAGGTAAGGGTTACATTAACTTTGAAGCCCCTTTTTATGAGGAAATTTTCAAACTGTTTGCCGTTCTCCTTCCGGCTTTGTGCCCCTGATTTCGGGTTGACTATGTAAGCTATATATCCATCATCGGGTTTCATAATTCAACCGGTTTCTTTCGAGAAATTATATTTACAAGTTTTTGCTGTTATTAATTTTACCAATTATAAGCTCTTAAAGAGATTTGTTCTCATTTAATTCCGCATAACTTTGAGTGATATGTTTTAAGTTATGCAGTTCAAGTTTTTTTTGGACATTTTCGATTTGCCGGTTGTCAGGGCCTTCGATTTCAACGAATGAGCCGAGAGAAGGTAAGCTATCCAGAGCAACAATGCAGTTTTGAAGTTTCCAGATTATCCTTTTTTTTCCAACGGTGCAAGCTATTTTGTAACCTAATTCATTCAGCAATTTCCTGACGGCATCGGGGGTGGTGATTTTGATTTCAATTTCCTTCCTTGTCTTATAGTTGTCTTTTTGTTTTGGTCCTTTATAAGTCAAAAATCTTGTTTCACTATTCCTGACTATCTCTCGGCGTAATCGAAGACATTTGTCGGCTTTGGTTAAGGTTCTGTTTTCATCGTCAAAGTAATAATCTGTCTGCTGCTGTTCTTCTATGAATTCAGCGCCAAGCTGTTTTAATCGGTCTTCGATTTGCTTTATCGAATCGACTTTTAATTTTGCTTCTATTTCAGTACACATTTTTTTATTGAGAGCTATCCGAGCACCAGGTTCTGAGCAAATAGTTTGCCCTTAAGATTAAGCTATACGACAATGTTAACGAGCCGCAACTTTACGACGATAATTTTTTTCGGTTCTTTTCCGTCCAGAGCTTTTCTTATCTTATCAGAGTTCAGGGCTTTTTGTTCGATTTTCTTTTTGTCGGCATTGGCAGAGATGATAATTTTGTCCTTAATTTTTCCGTTTATCTGGACAGCGAGTTCAATCTCCTTTTCTTTTGTAAGCTCATCTCTGAATTTCGGCCAGGTTTCGTAAGCAAGGGTGTTTTTATGCCCTAATCTTTGCCAGAGCTCTTCTGCGATGTGTGGTGCGAATGGCGAGAGAATCAGGACGAATTTTACGACGGCAGATTTCGGTTTAATGTCCTGTTTGCTCAGGTGATTGATGAAAATCATCATCTGGCTGATGGCGGTGTTGAAGCTGAAAGTCTGGATATCATTAGTTACTTTTTTTATGGTCTGGTGCAGGATTTTCAGCGTCTGTTCATCCGGTTCTGTTTCTTTTATCGAGTTTTGGAGTTTCCCGTTATTTTCGTCGATGATAGTTTTCCAAACTTTATTTAAGAAACGATACACGCCCTGCAGCCCGTTCATAGACCACGGTTTAATGGCTTCCAGAGGCCCCATAAACATTTCATAGAGCCGCATTGAATCTGCGCCGTATTCAGCAATGATTTTGTCGGGATTAATGACGTTGCCTCTTGATTTGCTCATTTTCTGGCCGTCCTCACCGAGAATCATGCCCTGGTTGACGAGTTTGCGGAAAGGTTCTTTCGTGCTGACATATCCCAAATCATAGAGGAACTTGTGCCAGAAGCGTGCGTAGAGCAGATGGAGGACGGCGTGTTCGGCGCCGCCGATGTAGAGGTCCACAGGCATCCAGTATTTTTCCTTTTCGGGGTCCCATTGTTTTTGCTTATTTTTGGGGTCGATGAAGCGAAGGTAATACCAACAGGAGCCGGCCCACTGGGGCATAGTGTTTGTTTCTCGTTTTGCTTTTGTGCCGTTGGGCAAAGTAACGTTAACCCAATCTTCATTTTTTGCCAAAGGAGGTTCACCGGAACCGGCAGGTTTATAAGATTCGACCTTGGGCAGGATTAACGGCAAATCATTTTCGGAAAGAGATATTTTCCGTCCATCTGCGGTATGGAGGATGGGGAATGGTTCACCCCAGTATCTTTGTCTGCTGAAGAGCCAGTCGCGCAGTTTGTAGTTCACAGCTTTTCTACCCAAACCTCTTTCTTCAAGCCATTTTGTTATTTCCATCTTAAATTGGTCTGTTCGTGTGTCGTTAAATTGCCCAGAATTTATTGCTAAACCTTCGCCAGTATAGCATTTTTTGCGAGAAAGTATCTTTTGACGTAACTCTTCTATAAGCTTAGGTCTTTTTGCCTCAAACTGTTTATCGGTCATTGTTTCTGTATAGTCGGCAAAAGCAATCTCAATTCCAAGACTTACAGAATCAGGACCAGGATCCACAACGGGGATTATCTCGAGGTTGAATTTTTTGGCGAACTCGAAATCCCTTTCGTCGTGAGCGGGGACAGCCATTATGGCACCTGTGCCGTAGCTGAGCAGGACGTAGTCGCTAATCCAGATGGGGATTTTTTGTTGGTTTACGGGTACGGGATTTATTGCGTATGCGCCTGTGAAGACACCGGTTTTTTCCTTTGCCAAATCGGTCCGGTCCAGGTCGCTTTTTTTAGCTGCAAAGTTTTTGTACTCATCAATTTCCTGTTTTTTATCAGGCGTAGTGATTTTATCGACGAGCGGGTGTTCCGGAGCCATAACCATATACGTAGCGCCGAAGAGAGTATCCGGTCGAGTGGTAAAAACCCATATATCATCGTCTCGGTTATGGAGTTTAAAGTTCACCTCAGCACCAACGCTTTTCCCGACCCAATCGATTTGCAGTTTTTTAATAGATTCCGGCCAATCGAGGTCTTTCAAGTCCGCCAGTAGTCTTTCAGCGTACTTGGTAATTCTGAGCATCCATTGTCTCATAGGTTTTCTGACAACAGGGTGTTCTCCTCTTTCGCTTACGCCTCCAATGACTTCTTCATTAGCGAGGACGGTACCAAGAGCGGGACACCAGTTAACGGGGGCTTCGGCCTCATAAGCAAGGCGGTGCCGATCGACATAGTCCTGCTTTTGTTCCTGTGTAAGTCCGTCTGGTATGGGCAGTTGTTCGATAGGTTTTGCTTTCTGCCGCTTTTCGTCGAAGTAGCTGTTGAAAAATTTCAGGAATACCCACTGTGTCCACTTGTAGTATTCGGGGTCGGTAGTGCTAAATTCTCTGTCCCAGTCATAGCTGAAACCGAGTGATTTTATTTGCCGCCGCATATTGCTTATGTTCTTTTTGGTTGTGGCCTTCGGCTCTGTCCCGGTTTCAACCGCGCGCTGTTCTGCAGGCAAACCGAAAGCATCCCATCCCATAGGATGCATAACGTTGAAGTCGTTCATCCTTTTGTATCTTGCGATGATATCGCTTGCGGTATATCCTTCCGGATGCCCTACGTGCAGCCCCTGTCCGCTTGGGTAAGGAAACATATCGAGAACATAGAACTTTGTTCTTTTGTCAGCATCATTAGCTTTGAAAGTTTTGTTTTGTTCCCAGTAATCCTGCCATCTTCTCTCTATTTCGGAAAAGTTATAAAATTCTTTTTGCTCGCTCATTTAATTCTTCTGCTCCTTTTACTTTCTCAATCAATATTCCCATCGGCAGCTTCTGAAGCCGATTAAAACATCGTCAATATGCAATCAACTCATTCAGCTTTTAACAATCGGACTTCAAGTATATTACATCATAATCAACGGCTGAGCGGTTGACAAGATGTTAATTTTTTGACGGCTGGTACACGATTTTAACGTGTTGGAAAAAAACAAGGGAAGTTTACCGGGTATAAGCTTTAATGTCACCTTGTGCTGTTCGGGGATGAAAGGTTGTAATTTCATCAGTTTCTAAATTGACTGGATTTGGCTTTCGTAAATTATAGGACGTAGATTCGCTTTTATATTCGACATCATAGGTAAAATAGAAGGCATAGGTCGATTATCACTTTTTTCCTATTTTACTTTTTTGCCAAGCTGTGACAGAGGGCTGTCACTGTTAGGGATAAAAATTTTAGTTATTGGCCGGCATAATATACATTGTAATTAAAACGAGAGAGACGGCAAAGAACAAGGAAAGCTTTCGTTAACGCAAATACAGCTTAAGTAACTCAAAGGAAATTGATTTTAGAGGAAACCTTTTACTCCGGTTTTTCAAGGAAGAAAAGTTTTACTTTTCTTTTACTTTTAAGATTCGCTCTCAGCAATTATAGGAGATGAGAGGTTAGTCAGTATCTGTTGCGGAAACAACATTTGTCATTTCCGCGAAGCTTGTCCCCGCGAAAGCTGGGAGCGGGAATCCAGTTTTTAGGCCGTAGCCCCCTGCTTCCGCAGGCCTGACATAGCGAAATCGGCTTTCCGCAACAGATACTATTTAAGAAAGAGTTTCTCAGTGATACCGGAAAGGATTCCCAGGTTTATCGGCAGGGAAGTTTTGCGTTGAGTTATTTTGATTTAAATTTTGATTCGGCTGCAGTGCTGCAGTCGAGTGTATCAGAGATACAAGCGGAGAATTTGTCTTCAGAGTGGAAAGAGAAATCGGAATACAAATTGATAAGAATCATCAACGCCGGCGACATCTGGCTGGCCGGGTTAAACAGACAGGTCTCGTTCTCCAAGAGGCCTCCACGCTGAAAAAGGGAAAGCAGATGACAAAAAGCAGGTGCTACAGACTGGTCATAATAGATAAAGGAACTGTCGGGGAAGAGATATTTGATTTTTGTCAATTTCTTCGAACGGGCAATCCCTACAGTATTCTGATGGTGCTGGCCAAGAAGGTATCATTATTGTTCGAAAAGCGTCTCTTCGAGAGCGGAGCAAACGATGTAGTCGTGGGCAGGCAATGCAAGAGCAGTGTGTTATCCAGGCGAATAGCATGCCGGCTCCGTTACAGCGTCAAGCCACCAATAGACAAGGTGAAGAAGGTTCGCTTGAAAAACACAGTAATAGACCTTGGCAGCGGTGAAGTATGGTGCAACGGCAAGGTCGGCAGACTTCGAGGAATCCAGACAGATTTGCTGAAGTATTTTCTGGCGAATCCGGGGCGAGTGATATCTCGAGACGAGCTTTTGTTGTCGCCGATATGGGCGGATTCGATATGTTCCTCGGCCAAAGATGGAGGCAAGACCTTTGACGTTAATATAAGCAAACTTCGCAAGCAAATAGAAGCGAAGCCGCAAGAGCCACAGATAATAATATCGATACGCGGAAAGGGCTGGAAACTGGCAAGAGATGTGCTGGTTCCAAAAAGCGAAAGTGAGACTGGTTGAATATACAAAGTTGAATATACAAAAATGGTAATGGAATTTTAGTAGATAACTCACATCACCTCCTCCTTTTCGATTCAGAGCTGTGCTGCCAGGTGCAGCTCTGAATTTTTTTGTTCTCCAGGGAGATATCTTTTCAACCGCAAGGGAATAAGCGAGAAAAGGTTTTGGGAGTTTTTATGAAGATTATCAGAAAGGTTTTCCTGGTTAAGATGACCGCGAAGACATGTCAAGCAGCAAGGTTTATTCTGCGGATTTGGCTTTAAGATGCCTTCTTACTTTTTTTAAAGGGAAGTTTGATAAGTAATATTCCCAGGGGAAGATAAAGAGACCTGTTTTGATTCGAAGCAGGACTGATATTTTATATAACTTTCGTAAAGAAGAAGTTTTTTTCCTGGAGTTATAATTTTTTCTTTTGCAGGCGGCGAAGTAGAACCGCAGGATTTTCAAACTTTTACCCTTCAGTCGATAATTTTTGATGTGCCGGTTGTAATAGTTTTCGAAGATTTTCGACTGTTTAGAAGCAAGGCGAGGCGGGATATTCTCAGGCAGCCAGGTTGAGTCGGAGGCACCGGGGAAATAGACTGATAGAGCGATATCAGAATAAGGGAACATTAATCGCGTTCTTCGAGCGAGGGTAAGCGTTTGCCGGGCTTGTTTTTGGCTCTCGCCTGTAAAATTAAAGAGGAAGAAGAATAGATTTCTTTCTATGTCATTGTCGAGCAGGGATTTGAGGGCCTTTTTGATTTGTTTGACGGTTGTTCCCTTTCTCATCATTCGCAGGACTTTATCGTTTCCGGATTCGATTCCGAGGACAAAGCCCTTACATTTGTTTTGTTTTAGCTTTTTGAGAGTGTCATTGGAAAGTTGAGCGAGAGAGTCAATTCTTGTGGAGCATCGCCAGGGGACTGTTTTCCCATCGGCTGCAATCCTGATGATGTTGCACAGACGGAGCGCCTGCTGATTATTCGAGAAGGTGTTGTCGTCGGAAAAATGGATGGCGGAGACATTGTGTTTTCTGATGAGGTATTTTAATTCAAAGGCAGCCTGCATTTGCGGCTTTCTAATTATGCGGTGTTCGAATGCTTTTGAGACTATGCAAAATCTGCAGTTTCCGTAGCATCCCCTGGTGGTGAGGTATTGGAGAGTACCCTCGCCGGCATCGTGTTTTTTCAGGTAAGCGTCGATGTCGATAAGTTTGAAATCCAGGGGAGGATATAAAGAATCAGGGTCGAACGGTTCGGATTTAGTCTGGATGATTTCCCCATTTTCCTTATAAAGCAGATTGGGTATTTTCCTGAGTGGATGTTTTTTTTCGAGGGCGTCGAGGAGAGAGAATAGTATTTTTTCAGCAGGACCTTTGACGACGATGTCAACATTTTCGTTTAAGATGGATTGCTGCGGGTATAAGGTAGGATGCCAACCACCCCAGATTACGGGGGCAGATTTAGAGTTTTCTTTTAGAGCTTTTGAGATTTGTTCAATTCTCCTCAACAGTGAGGGGACGGAATATACACTGAGACCTACGGCATCGGGTTTGCAGGCAAGGATTTGCCGAAGTGAGCTTTGCGGATTTTCAGCGAGGTTCTCATCGTGGATTGTAACTTTGTGCTCGGAATTCTTCAGTGCGCTTGCCAGATAAAGCAGACCCTGGGGGATTCTTATTTCTGATTTTCTTCCGACGTTAATGAGTAACAGGTGCACGGGATATTCTCCATTAATTTATGATTCAGGTTAGCTCGGTAGAACTAAACGTTATTTCTGTATTGAAGCGAACTTCAGGAGTCAAATGTTGATTTCCAGGCGGGGAATAAATAGCGTAGAGCGGACAAAGGACAGCGTGTAGAACAAATAGCGGAGAACGGCTGGGTTTGGAATTGGGTTCGTTTTGGGTTTGTTTTTGAAGCTGTTGTGAAGGGGAATATTGATGTAACCTTTTCTTAACACAGAGGTTACGTTTGTTGCGGCTTTTTGGAAATTGGGTTTGTTTTGCATAAAAAGTATATTTTTGATTGACCCTTTTTTCCTCCAAATCTTATTAGACACTGATTTACACGGGATTAACACCGATAATTTTTGCCATCCCGCACCAATTAGGC
>JAUVVQ010000001.1 GCA_030604525.1 Phycisphaerae bacterium
ACTCCGTTCTTCCTCTGAAAGCTGAACAATGTATTTTTTGACCATGATAAATCTCCATGATAATTTAACCATAGAGAATTATCGGCAATACCCACCCAAATCTTTAACCGTGACAAAGCACTACCTTATAAATCGGATACAAAGAGGATAACGAAAGGATTTGCCATCATTGGCCTTCAGTGACGCAATAATGATAAATACTATATCAAAGATGAGCACTGACGGCAGCAGGAGTGCTCCTATACATGCAGCACAAAGAATTATAGACACTATTATATATGAGTATTGAAATCTGGAAATTCAACGCCTCCTTGCCCTGCTCATCTATAAATGTATGTTGTTCCTTTTTAACCTGCCAGAGAATCAACGGCAGTATAACACTGCCGAAAAGAGGCATAATAGGCAGCAGTCCCGCAATACCTCCTAAATGACAAAACATCGCCCACATACGGGAATCTTTATCAATTTCGGGACTCGATTCGGTTTGCCGCTTAGCCCCAGTTTTCTCTGCCTTTTGCCCGGTTTGGATTTGTTCCTGCGGTTTTTCTTTTTTCTTTGCCATAATGCGGTTCCCTTCCTTAAAATTTCAAAAGTTAAAACAAACTTTTAAACCCTTCTACCAAATACAAATCCCCCTGGCAAGTGAAAAAATGCCCCTGAAAATCCCGACAACCTAAAATCTGAGCAAGAAACCGCACATTCTTAAAAAATCACCCTTCCCCAACAGCCGTAAGAAAATCCGCAGCTTCGGTAATATGCTCAGTTCGTGAAATCAAAAACAGCTTGTCACCTTCCTTTATAATCTGTTGACCTCTTGGTATGTTAAATTCCTCGTTTTCCTTATTATAAACGGCAACAAAGGTGCATTCAGACGGAAACCCGGCACTGGCGGCAATGTCCTTAATGCTCATACCGCTTACCTTCGCTCCCTTCGGAACAGCCGTCATAAATATATCCGCCTGACCGTCGCCTATGGTGGTCACCTTGTGCACTTTCGGCTTCTCTATCTCCATCATCATCCGGTCAACAAGAATATCGGTAACTCGAAACGTCGTATCCACGCCTGCTATTTTATAGGCATTTTCATATTCCGGATTTCTAACGCGAACCAATATCTCCGAAACCCCCATGCTCTTGGCAAGTATCGCACAAGCCAGATTATCCGCATCATTTCCGCTGGCTGCCACCAAAAGGTCGGCTTTCTCAATCCCCGCATTGCGCAGCACTTCTATCTGCGTGCCGCTACCGTTAATTGCAATAACTCCTGTTTGAGCATACAACTTGTCGCAAATCTCTTTGTTAACGTCTATTATTACCACATCGTGTTTTTTATCAAGCAGCTTTTGTGCTAATCTGCTGCCTACCATACCGCCGCCTGCAATTATAATATACATTTAGAAATTCCTCCAAATATCATTTATGCGCTGACAATTTTCATTACCGCCACGCCCTCCGGCTGAATAAAAGCAACACTGGAAGTATCTCAAGCCGGCCTGCAAGCATACCGAATATATATGTTATTTTAACTACCGGATTGAGCTTTATCATCTCCTCCACGGAAAAATAGCACGGACCTATATTGCCAAGTGCTGAAAACATACCTGAGAAGGACTTCCATGCTCCGAGTTCCGTGAAAAAAGCTGTTATTGTTCCGCCAATAATCAACAACAATATCCAGCCGAAAAACAATCCAGCTATACGATGCGCCTCATCATCAGGCACTATTTGTTTATCAATAACCAGTGGGCTTGAAGCTCGTCCGGGCACTCGCAATCTAAACAGCTCCCTGAACAAAAGACGGTTCAGCACCGCCACTCGCAATACCTTAAAACCGCCCCCTGTAGAGCCCACACAGCCGCCGATTACCATCATAACCAAAAATAACTGCTTGGCAACGGCTCCGAAAAATTTCGAGCCGATATCCTCAGTGCCGAAGCCGGTGGTCGTAAGTATGGACATCACCTGAAATATGCTCTTGCGAAACACTTCTTCCAAAACCCTTATATTAAAGGACCCGTCGCCGGCGAACAAACCGCCCAGTGCTCCCGATTTATAAAAATGCTCAACGATAATTACAAAAGAAAAGACGAACAGCAATCCCCACCAGTAGCGAATCTCTATATTATCCCACAACGCTTTGAAGTCTCTTTTAAAAACTCGATAGTGAATCAGGAAGTTTATCCCGCCAAGCATCATTATAAAAGTCAACGTGTACTCGATAAGCTTGTAATGTGGATGGCCACTCAACTTGTAGTAGCCGATACTGGCGTCATGAGGAGAAAAACCGCCCGTTGACAACGCCGTCAGCGAGTGACATACAGAATCAAAAACCGGCATTTTCTCGAGTATAAGTATTGCTATCGAAAAAAAAGTGAAGCTTAGATATATCACCCACAAAATTTTAAGAGTATTCAACAGGCTCGGAGCCGCTCTACCGGAAGAAATTTTGTGACTCTCCGCACTGAAAATATGATGAAAGCCGCCTTTGCCTCCTCCTCCGAATATAATTATCAGGAAAAAGGAAAGTATTCCAAGACCGCCAAGCCACTGAGTCAGAGAACGCCAGAAAAGGATACTATAAGGCATCGAGTCAAGTCCGGAATATACCGTTATGCCCGTAGTCGTAAAACCGCTCATTGCCTCAAAATAGGCATTGAGGTAGTTGGAGCCGATACCCAGCACAAAAGGCAGGGCTCCCAGCGCAGATACCAAAAGCCAGGCAAGTGCGCACATTATCATTGAGCCGGCCAAAGTCAGAGGACCACGTTTAAATAAACGCCGAATCAGAAAGCAACCCGCAAAAGAAATAAGCGAAGGTATCAAAAAAGCATAAAACGTTGCAGAATTCTCGCCGTTCCGGCCCCAATAGAAAAAAACAAGTATCAACGGAAACAAAAGTATTAAGCCAAAGATACCAAGCAGATTACCCAGAAAATAAAATATACTATTAACCCGCTGATACTTGTTCCGCATTTACCCGCTCCGACATAACCCACACCGCAATGTGAAAACCAAGTTACGCCTGAAAAATTCTTTATTCATCGTTTGGAGGGTTTCCGGCTCAGTTTGCAAAACTCGCTCATAAGTGACATTGACTTGTTCGTTTTCTCAGCCGAGCCATCCATCTTCACAAATACATCTACCAGCTCTAACAGCTCCGGCGCCGGGGCAACCCGGCCGTAATGATGGGCTGTATTGACTATCGCAGTATCAAGACCATACTCCATCGCCTTGGCCAAATACGCCCGGCAGACGCCAATACTACGACCCGGAAGGTCTCGAACCGCATTACTTATTCCAAGGGAACAGTGAACACCCTTCATACGCTCATCGGTTTTGATTTTCCTGATTGTCTGAAAGGCCCGATACGTAAAACCCGGCACTCCCGGCTCCATCGGCATATCTATCGCCAATGGAAATACCGTCGTATCAAAGTAAATCTCTCCCGGCTTAAACCCGTATTTACCCGTTGCCGTCTCGAATATCTGCCTAGCCAATGAATAAAGCTCTTCAACCGAATGCGAACCGCCTGGCCCGCTCGGCTTTTCCTCGCTTATCAAAAGACCAATAAAAGAAAAATCAAAATCTTTCTTCAATGGAAGTATCTTATCCATCGTATAAGTCTTAACAGAATTCAACAAAGGCGGCTTTACTTTTTCAGAGCAATTATACCATTCTTTCAATCCTGCTATCAATACATTATCATCACTGCTGTCGATGCAAATCGGAACTGACCGGCTCCACTTACGAACAAGACGAGCATACTCGATCATCATATCTACCGCCGTCTGAGGGTCATCCTCACTAAAGGCATCGAGATTAACCTCTATATAATCTGCACCGTCATCAACCTGAGAGTCAACTAACGTCCTGATATAATTCAACGGACCGCTCGAGTTAGTGTATGCGTCCTTCCCAAGTCCCGCAAGCTCCTTCATTACCTTACCTGACTTGGGAATCGATGCGTGTATCGATTCTCCAATCAATGTTACCGGATTGCCCATAGTATGGTCTTTCTTAAACAAATAATTCACAATTGATGATGTATTTAAAAGCTCTGGATTCCTTTTCTTATTCAGCGCTTTGCGCAACCGCTCTCTGCCGTCCTTCTGGGCCGCAGCAGCATTATATATCAGCTCTCCTACGCAATCTTTCTCAAGGTCGTTACCGCATTTACCGTCTATCGTTGCGTCTCCGCAAGGAGGATTACTAAGACCCTTCTCGCATCCGCCGAGTGAGCAATAACCAAAATTCTCCGGAAGGTAGCAATCACCGCAACTCTCACAATCAAAAAACAGATACTTAAACGACTTCTCGAATGCGTTAAAAAGTTTATAACACACCCCTTTGCCTTTATCCATCCCTAGAACCGCCAGCCCGCCCTTCAATGCCTTGCCGGACAAAGTCTCCGGCTCCAGAACATTGTCATGGAAAAAGTTAAAGAAACGCTGCCTGAATTTTTTTCGCGGCTTTGATAACTTCACTCTCTGTCCCTGCTCATCATAAAGATAAAATCCGCCTTTTTTAGGCCAGTAAAGATTATCTTTATACTCCTGCCAACCATCTCCTATCTGCCCGGCACGCTCGAATATCTTACTGAAAATTTCCAGGTCGCTGACACCGCTAATATCCACCCCCGCCGCCCCCATCGACTTATACATCGCAACCTGCTGGGCCGCTCGCTCTATGTGCTCTTCTACAGTCTCGCTGTAAACCTTATTAAAAAGCTCATCGCTGACAAAACATCCCATCAGCTTACCATCATGCATCAAACGCGGCGCCGCCGTCATATTACTCAAAAAATATACATTAGCTATAACCGGAACCTCCAGTCGCTCATCCTGCATATAGCGGAAAAGCTCCGCCGATTTCCGCCAGTCCCAGCCCATCTGTGTGATAAAAAACTCCGCCCCGCAGGACATCTTCTTCTCCATCTTGTAATACTGCTGCATCTGCGAGGGCTCCGTGTACTTAAATGGCGATACCGCTGCTCCGGAAAAAAACTGCGGCACATTTCCAAGCGACTCAGGACGGGAACGCAAATAGGCATCACGGTTCATATCTGTCAGCAACTGCAAAAGAAGTATCGAATCAAGCTCAAATACGCCCTTCGATTTTGCCGGCTTATCACCCGTCAATGCTAAGATTGTCTCAACACCGGCGTCACGAAACTTAACCAGTGTACTGACTATATTATCCCTGTTGGCATCCTTACAACTGATATGCGGTAAAAAATCCAGATCACCCAGTAAATCTTTTGCGCGCAAACGCCCCAATACATCGGCCGGCTCTATATTGGCTACGCCGCTGGGATTCTCAGGCACCGTTATCCCAACAAAGTCAAATCCAGACGGTAACACTCCTGATTTTGTCTCTTTATAAGATTTTAAAAAGTTCTCTATCGGAGCAAAATTAAATCGCGGGCCGCTCGCCAATTCCAATAATACCAAAAAATCACTACTTTTCTCTAACTTATGACGCAACCTGTTTTCCATTACGAAACCTCAAACTAAATTTCTCGTTCAGCTAAATCAAGTGTTCAGATTTTAGAAGCAAAGCAATTTCAAATCAATTCTCTTTCTTTTTTTTATTTATCATCAATATTCACAAGAACTTACAAAAGCGAAAGTTTCAACACATCCGGTTCTCGAATAACGCTGGAAATTCATATTTGCCGTCAAACACTTAAAATATTGTGGAAAACCTGTTGAAAACTTTACATTCACAAGCACAAACTCAATCTCAACTTTGAGCAAAACCAGGACCAGAAAAACGACCCTGCAAAAACACCAACCCAAAAACGGCAAAAACCTGAACTTATCAACCCTAAGTTCTTCAAAAATATAAACTTACAACACATCGTAGCTGATATTAAAAAAACTTAAAAGTTAACCTGTATTACTTGCCATAATCCCAAAATTCTTACCTATCTTAACAGGCAGGATGCTAATACACAAATCTATCGTGGATAAGCACTGAAAAACATGCTCCGCAACCACGGGAAAGCAAGCTCAAAAAGCAAAATTCACCTGCCAAAAGACAATCCTATTTAACCCTTGAAAAAAACAAAACTCCAGCACCATAAAAATTGCATTCATACGACCTGAATGAAAATCATAGACGGTTCCGGCTTGATAAACCAAAAAAACAAAAACCCAACAGGACTCCGAAAGGAAGCTAATCCGCAACGAAAGAGACAATCTTCTCCTTCAATTCTTCGCACGCCGAACGGGGGTCTTCGGCTTCGGTAACTGCCGAACACACCGCAATCCTTTTAGCACCAGCTTGCAAAACCTGTTCAACATTCTCAACTGTTATCCCACCGATAGCTACCGCCAGCGCCGCCTTATCAGAAAGTTCATTTACACCATCCCTGACATATTCCAGTCCGACCGGCTCAGCTTCCGGCTTGGTTCCCGTGGGAAAAACCGGACCAAGACTTACATAGGTAGCTGCCTCAACACAACCCGCATGCAACTGTTCCAGTGTATGCGTACTCCTGCCGATTATCAAAGGCGAAAGCTCCAACTTGCGAACCTGCTCTACCGGCAAATCATTCTGGCCAATATGCACCCCGTCCGCACCGCTTGCTATCGCTATATCCGCTCGGTCATTGATAATACTTAGAACTCCCTGTGAGCGGCAAATCTCAACAAACTCCTTTGCCACGGCAAAAAACATATCCGTCTCAATATTCTTCGCCCGCAGTTGGATACAATCCGCGCCGCTGGTCGCACATTTACCTACCAAAGAAAGAATATCTCCGGGCAAATTGCTCGTTATTATCACATAAAGTGAAACGCCCCTGAACTTCTCTAACGAGCGACTCAACACAAAAACTTCCTTCTCAAAACTATAAACAGAATAACGAAGCTGTTCAATCTCTTCGGAAACTTCACGGTCAATCGATTGGGTCACTTCCGAAAGCACTCGAAGCGCCTCGGTCAGCCGTTTACTCCCAGCCGTCAGACAATCCAGCAAATCAACACGAGAAAGCTGCCCGGCCACCTTCCGGCCTACACCAACATCACCGACAGTATCCCTGCTTGAGATTAACCGCTCAATTCCGAGCTTCATCACCGCTGAACAAAGAATATGACGAAGCTCCTTTGCGCGACCGCTGTGTTCGGCACTGTTAAGAGAAAACCTGCAAAAATCCTCGATTACCCGCAACGCCTCACGTGCACGATTGAAATTCGCATCTATAATTCTGTAAGCTGACTGTTCCATAACATACAAATTATAACCACCAGATGCTCTATTGAGTAGAAAAAACCGGGCACTTTAAAAACCCCCAAAATAAAAATGAAAACATAAAAAAACAGGGACCGCCCCTCCTCCGGAGCGATCCCGCTTCATTAATATTAACAAAACCTGCATCAACCACTTACTACCCGGCAATACAAATCCTGGTTACATTTCATCGGGCGGACTCATCCTCCTCCAAATATGTTTTTAGGATGCCCGCCCAATTATTTAACAATTATAAAGAGCAATAGGAAAC
Source organism: Phycisphaerae bacterium (assembly GCA_030604525.1). Lineage (GTDB taxonomy): Bacteria > Planctomycetota > Phycisphaerae > Sedimentisphaerales > Anaerobacaceae > JAUVVQ01. The sequence continues at coordinate 7,505 of JAUVVQ010000001.1, forward strand.
CTATACAAAAACTATGCCAGAACAAAAAAATAAATTTTTGCACACCCCCACCCAACAAAGCTAACCTCTTGTAAAATAAACGATTACCTACACAACCTTATGCCATTAACACATCAAAAAAACGAAATTCAAGTTGTATCAATGCGTTTCTTTTTTAAGACATAAAACAGTTTATGTTACCTTCAAGTTCGCTTTTTATCGGTCTTGGAACGGCAAGAATCAAAAAAACCTCGAACAATGTTGAAAAAAAACAACGGCAATGTTCTTAAAATAAACATTAAACAGCCGCAAGCTAAAATACGCAGAATTACGAAGGAATAGTAGAGTCTATCCCCAAACCCTCGTTTTTGGCGTTACCAGTGCCATAAACAGCGTTTTTTGGGGGTTTTGGTATGCCTTCAAATTTTTTGTAAATAAGGAAAAGCCCCCTTTAACAGTCCCTGAAAAATCTCTTAATCCAAGCGTCCGAGATATTCCGCAGATGAAACCCTATCTGTCCAGTAACATCTCCATTGTTTGTATAATACCTTTTCGCCTTTTGGCTTCTGCCTTATTTTAAAAACACTTCTGCGACGCCAGTTCAAAATTTCCTCAGCTATTTGGTCACCGACCTGCCCTTCCACTTTTATCCGCATCCGCTCAAAAGGGTCGCTTCTCAAATGATAAGTATAAACTTCCCGATTCATAGGATTATATATATACTTGCGCTCGCCGAGAACCATTCCCAAAGGACTTTCCTCAAGCCATCCGGAAAAATATATCTTTCTCTCGTCCGGAATATCTAAAATCGCATCAACGCCATCAAAACCCGTCGCTTTCGTCTGAAAACCTAAAAGCCCCAACAAGGTAGGAGTTACATCCACTGAGCTGACCGGTTTTGTCACCTCCCTGCCGGCAGATAACAAACCAGGGCAGCGAATTATAAAAGGTATCCGAAGCGATTCATCAAATCCTATCCGTTCGTGACCCAGCATACCATGCTCGCCGAATGCCTCTCCGTGGTCTCCGACAACACAGAATATCGTATTGGGCCAAAGGCCCAGCTTCAAAAGCTCTTCATTAAGCTGAGATATAAAGTCATCCGTATATGATATGCACTGACGATAGCGTTGTCTCAGCTTCTGCGCCGGCTCACCATACCACTGCGGAACCACATAAGGGTCATGCGAAACTGAGCACATCAATGTCAACAGAAACGGCCTGCTGTCAGCTTTTATCCATTTTAGTATCGGTCTCAACATCGAAAATTCATCCGAGCCCAGATACCCGATATACTCGTTCGGCTCTGCCACATCCTCACGACTGTAAAAATCATCGAAGCCAAGATTATGCACAAGCCCCGGCCGACACTCAAAGTCCCCCTTGGCCGACTGGAAAAAAGCCGTCCGGTAGCCGCATTCATTCTGCAATATCGTAACCAGACTCCCATACGGCTCAACGGCCGGCACTGCCTCAGCTATGTCCTGTGAAATCGAAGGATAACGACCGGTAAGAAGCGAAAACAACGCCTTCGTCGTATGAGTAACGCTTGAACGCATATTACTAAATTCAACTCCCTCAGATGCAAGCTTTGAAAAAAAAGGAGTCTGTCCGCTGCCCTTGTTCCACAACGATGTATAACGGTACTGAATTCCTTCCAGCACAACTATCACTACATTGTATTGCTTAGAATTATTTCCTCCCAATACAAGCTCAAGCTCCTGGGAACCCGGCAGATGACACCTCGGCTCAGAGAACTCAGTCGAACCATTATGCCTCGACACCAAAGAAAATATATTTGCAACGGCACGTATATGAGAATTATATACAAACTCCTGAGAGCTTATGTGCCCCACTAATCCTACATTAAACAATACTCTTACAAAAATTAACCCAAGAATAATAACGCAGCTTACCACTACCCGTCCTCTTATCCATTTCAGGCTGTGATTTGCAAAGCGAGGACGAACAAGCACCGAAACAAAAAAAACTATTGCCGCCGCACCGGGGACAAGCAAAAAGAGCGACGCAACCGGCATCTTGAGCATATTCACCCCGATAATTAAAAGAGAATTAAGCGGGTCTCGGAATAACGGCAAAAGAACCGTCGGTAAAATCTGCGAACCGCTACGTATTATCCAACCCGCATTGAGAAACGACCAAAAACATATAATCGCTGCAAATATCGTTGCCGCACGAATAACCCACCTCTTACGCCAACGGTAACAAACATAAACCAATACAATCTCCAAACACAACAGCAAAGATATATCCGACAGGACCCAGAAAAAATACTCCCCAAGCAAACCCGTTCGAGACGCATGACAAAACTTCACCAAAAGCGTGCAAAGCAATGCAAAAAACATAATGACACTGTATGGCTGTGCCGCTGAAAAACTATATAAAATTTTAAACTTCTTATACATCGCCTGCAAAATTAAAGACTCCACCCCCAAAAAAAATTCAAAAAAATCAATTAAACGATACTAAAATCCCCCCCGTCTCACAAGTCTATAATCAAAAATACCATACTTCAGTAACAGAAGTCGCCCCCGCTAAAAACCCAAATCGGCAAGCACCTCTTGCAATAGCACCTCGGCAGAACAGATACTCCGGTCACCGGCACCGTAATAAATCTTAATCTTACCTTCCTCGCAAAGCAAGCCGCAGGTGAAAACCACCTCACCAAAAAATCCCTCTTTCTCATAATCCATCTCCGGCCTCAAAAGCGGTTTCTCACTCCTGGCCAAAACTTTCCACGGCTGCTCCAAATCAAAAAGAACCGCTCCAAGACAATAGCTGTCCTGAGACTCAGCTCCGTGATATATCTCAAGCCAACCCTTCGGTGTCTTAACCGGAACCGCACCAGCCCCGACCTTCAACCTATCCCAATAGCCCTGACGAACGCCCATCAAATAACGATGATTACCCCAGTAGCGCAAATCATCCGACTCTGCAAGCCATATTTCATCCCTGCCGGAAAAACCCGAACTCGGGCGATCAATCGCATAAAACTTACCGCCTATCCGCTCGGGAAATATCACCACGTCCTTATTATCCGGACAAAATATTACGCCAAGTCGCTCAAAGGAAGAAAAATCCTCCGTACCGGCAAGACAGCTTGTCACACCAAAACTGCTGACGCCAACGTAACTGATATAATATTTGCCTTCGATAAAACTTATCCGCGGGTCCTCAACACCGAACGTTTCATAAGCACTTCCCGGACCAAAGGATATTCCCTCATCAATTTCGAAATTCACCCCGTCTTTGCTCCGGGCAACTCTGAAATGTGATATCGAAGTCAAATACGTCTGGCCGGAACTTGTTATCAGCCGAGGGTCAGAAAAATCATTCCTGCTATCGTCCTTCGCAAACTCTTTAAGGACTATCCTGCACTTTTTATCATCATATACACCCGCCAATACTATTTCCGGGTGCGGACTAACCGGCCGCTCTGCTACTCGCAGCAAAACAAGCACCTCGTCTCCAATACGAACTACACCGCCGTTAAATACGCCGATAATCTCAAAATCCCTGCGTGACGGCCTAATATCTCCGGAAACTATCAAAGGATTATATTGGCTTCTCTTAATCTCTATCATTCTGCTTCTCTGACCTTAAAAGTCCCAAAAAATAACGGAATACACTTTCAAATATATACCTTTAAGAAACTCTACGCAAGAATTTACACATAAATCTGCAAGCTAATTATATTGACATCCATACCATTGTGTGGTAAAATAGGTAAAGTTAGTGGGGGACTGTCTCGACATATAAGACGTCCCGTTTCGCTATTTAGGGTAGGAGTGTGAAAAGCTAATAAAAAAAAAGGAGACCGTAAATATGTCAAATATCAATGCCTTTCCGTCCGAGAAAAACACGCCAAAATTCGTCCTTTCCAAAAATTTCAAATTCGTCCTGTCAATATCATTCATCTTAGTCCTGGCTCTGGCCTGCATAGCTCAGGCAGAAGACGTTACCCCCCCTGACTTTGCCGGCGCAGCAAATAGTGGACGCGTTTTCTGGGAATTTAATGCAGATAGTGACCAGCCGACAGATTATGATTACACTTCAGGGACCAAGAACGGAAACACTGATTTTGGCTTTCGGTATAATGAGGGTTGCTGGACGTGGCAATCAGGCGGTTATATGAATATGAACTACTGCGAAGACAGTCTTGTCCAGCCGATTCCCGCAGGAACTGGAGCAAATTGCACAGTGTATTTTCAGGTTACCTGGCAGGGAGATGATTATGACCCCCCACTAAATCTGGGGGCAGAATTGTGGGCAGACTATGCCAATTCGCATCTTGCTGGTATCGAGGGTCTGGCCCCGATTGATGATTATACTGTCGGAGCTTGGCGGCAAACAACCTGGCAATACACATTTATGGAGTTCGATAAAGCAGCAACACATTTCCATATCATATTTAATTTAGACAATGTTGTAAATGTAACCATAGACGAGGTGGTTGTCGATATGGTTGTTCATGACGGGGAATCTCCGGTTGAGTTAACCGTCGGTAACACCGAGATCCTATCCAGCACAACCTCAATAAATAATAGAAGAGCTGTCCCATTCTCTATGCCGGAGAACGGCACAATCCGAAGCATCACTATGTGGCACGGAGAAGGAAGCGCCGGCGACATGCTCTTCGGCCTATACGATGACGACAGCGGCAAACCAGGTTCGAGATTAGCTTTCACCGAAGAAACTCCCACCACCTCTTCTGCGGGATGGCAGACAATCAATCTGACCATCCCCATCCTCGTCGAATCGCAGGCAAAAATCTGGCTCGCATTCCTGTATCAAGATGCGCTCGATGTAAAATATGGGACAATCGCCTCGGAATGGGGCCAGGCCGTAACCGACCCGTCAAAAAATTGGACTAACATACCGAGAATGCCCGAACTATTCGGAGGTTCTGATACCTCCATTGACCAAACTTATTCTATATATGCCACTTATACCCCCGGAGGAAGCCCGCCCGACCAAAATGCTCCGCAGCCGAACCCATCCACCTGGGAATTAGAACCAAATGCAATGAGCGCAACCGCTATTTCTATGACCGCCACTGAGGCCACTGATGACAGCGTTGTCCAATATTATTTCGATTGTAATGAAACCATCAGCGGACCTGGAGGTGACGACAGCGACTGGCAATATGAAAATACTTATATCGATTCCGGACTCAGCCCGGAAACGCAATATACATATAGGGTCAAAACAAGGGATATGTCACCATATAATAACGAAACCGATTTCTCTAATCCATGTTCCGCTACTACTCTCGCACCTGTCACCGACTGTCCGGAAGCAGACTTCAACGGTGACTGCGTAGTCGATGAATACGACCTCTATATCTTCACCGACCAGTGGCTCGACGGCCCCGGCTGTATAGGTGTTCCCACCGACGAGTGTGCCGACCTCGACGGGCAGGATGACGGCATCGATTTCCAGGACTATGCTTACCTCGCTATGAACTGGAAAATTGAAGGCACCCAGCTTCGCATAAACGAATTTATGGCTTCGAACGACTCCACCATCTCCGACCCGCAGGGCGAATACGACGACTGGCTTGAAATCTACAACGCCTCCGGCGTAACTATCGACCTGGCCGGTTGGTTCCTCGAAGATAAAGGCAACAGATGGCAATTCCCGACCGACCGACCGACCGACACCACACTGCTGCCTTATAATTATATGATAATCTGGGCTGATGACGACTCGCTGGAAACCTCGGGACTGCATACCAACTTCAAACTCAGTGCCGGCGGCGACGAAATTGCTCTCTACTCAACCGACGGCACCACGCTCTTTGATTTTATCGCCTTCCAGGACCAGGTAACCGACGTATCCTACGGCCGATACCCCGACGCCTCCAATGACTGGTTCTATATGGCTCTCACAACTCCGGGCAACGCAAATCAAATCGGTATGGCAGGAGCTGTTTACTTCTCAAAACCGGGCGGCACCTTCACCAGCTCCTTCGACCTCGCCCTGACTACTAAATCCGCCACCGCCGATATCTACTACACAACTAACGGAAATGAACCTACCACCAGCGACACACAGTACACCGCACCGTTCTCTGTCACCGAAACCACTTGGCTAAGAGCAAGGGCTTACGAATCAGGACAAACCGCCGGAAGAATCACCAGCAGAACTTATATTAAACTGGACTCCGATGTTACAACCTTCCAGTCCAATCTGCCGATTGTGATAATTGAGTCGTTCGGCAAAAATATTGATACCGCAAATCGCGATTTCCATCCGGTCATCTCGGCCTTCATCGACACGGACGAAACCACCGGCAGGGCAGCCATCACCGACCCCGCCGACTACTCCGGTTGCGGCGGAATGCACATCCGAGGCAACAGCACTGAAGACTATCCCAAGAGACAGTTCAGATTCGAAACCTGGGACGAAAACAGACCGGACCCGGATCCAGTACACGCCAGATACTTAGACAAAGCTGTCTCACTCCTCGGCTTGCCTGCCGAATCCGACTGGATTATCCACGGACCCTGGTCAGACAGAACACAGATGCGCAACTATCAGATGTACACCTGGAGCAACCTCATCGGGCGCTACGCATCGCGTACCGTCTTCGTCGAGGTCTTCCTTGACTATGATGGCAACGGAAAAATCGAGTGGGACACCGGCCTCGATAGCTCCACCACCGATTACCGAGGTGTCTACGTCCTGATGGAAAAAATTAAACGCGATAAAAACCGCGTTGATATCGAAAGACTTGAACCAATTCACAACTCAGAGCCCGAAATCACCGGTGGATATTTACTCAAAAAGGACTGGGACGATCACTTTGAAACGTCTATATACCATGACCTTCTCCTCTACTGGGACCCTGAGTACGGTGAACTTACATCAACACAGAAGAACTGGATACAGAATTACATCGATGATTTTGAGGCGGTTTTGTCCGGTCCGAGCTTCGACGACCCGGTCACCGGCTATGTCCAGTATATCGACGTTCTTTCCTTCATCGACCATCACATCCTTGTCGAACTCGCTAAGAACGTTGACGGCTTCGTCCTCAGCACATACCTGTCCAAAGACCGCGGCGGAAAAATCAATATGGGGCCAATCTGGGACTACAACGGCTCGCTCGGCGGCGCCGATTACGTTTGTGACTATGACCCAGAGGGTTGGCTACACACGGCCAATACAGCAGAAGATTGTCCGGATGATTGTATGGGAGAAGGGGGAATATGGCCACTTGACCTGCCGGAGCATTACTTCTGGTATGAGCGCCTCTTTGAAGATTCTGAGTTCCTGCTGCAATACGCCGACAGATGGTTCGAACTGCGAGAAGCCCTTTTCTCAACCGCCAGTATGACACAGGACCTCACCGACAATCTCAACCTGCTCACCGATAACGGTGCACCTGACAATCCGGTAGATAGAAACTATGCTCGCTGGGACAACCTCGAGGACGAAATCTGGCCCAACTATTATGACAACTGCTGGGCCAGCGGAGCCACATATATGGACTACTACAACTGGTTGTATGCCTGGGTCGTCGCTCGCCTCACCTGGATGGATTCAGAAATCGATGCCGAATACGGCGGCTTCCCGCCGGAAATTAAGGTCAACGGCTCGCTACAGAATACCGGCGGTTACATAACCGACACCGACGATGTCACCCTGACAGACGTAACAGGCACCATCTATTACACCACCGACGGCTCCGACCCACGGCTGCACGGCGGCGCCGTCTCCGGCTCAGCATATACCTATTCGTCCGCACTGAACTTCAGCAAATCTACTCAAATAAAAACCAGAGCTGAAGACAGCGAAAAGTGGACCGCTCTAAACGAAGCTACCTTCGCAGTAGGACCCGTCGCAGACAACCTGCGAATTACAGAGATTATGTATCATCCAGAAGAAACAGGTAATCCCGACGACCCCAATACCGAATTCATCGAGCTAAAGAACATCGGGCCGGAAACCATAAATCTCAACCTCGTCAAATTCACCAACGGTATCGACTTTACCTTCGGCGATATCTCTCTTGGAAACGGCGATTACGTCGTCGTCGCAAAAGACATCGCCGTCTTCAATGCAAAATACCAAACATTCTCCGGGAACCTTACCGGCCCATACCCAGGAAGATTAAACAACGCAGGCGAAAAAATCGAGCTCCAGGACGCCGCCGGACAAATAATACACGATTTCAGCTTCAAAGATGGCTGGTTCCACATAACAGACGGAAACGACTTCTCACTCAATATAATCAATCCGTCAAGCAGCGACCCCAATGATTGGGAATACAGTACTGGATGGCGGCCAAGCACCCATGCCCGCGGCACGCCTGGACAGGATGACACCGCCCAGGTTGCCCAGCCCGGTGACATCGTCATAAACGAAATCCTCTCACACTCCAACGGAAACCCATACAACTACGACTGGATTGAACTGCACAACACCACCAGCTCATCAATCGACATCAGCGGCTGGTTCCTCAGCGAAGACAATGACGATTTCGCAAAATACCAGATACCCGCATCTACCTCCATCTCTGCAAACGGTTACAAATGCTTCAGACAGGATACTGATTTCGGCAGTGCATTCGGCCTAAGCGAGCTCGGCGAAACCGTATATCTGTCAAGCGGCTCAGGCGGCGCACTTGACGGCGGCTTCTGTGTAAAAGAGGACTTCAAAGCAGCAGATGCCGATGTAACTTTCGGAAGATTCACCAAGAGCACCTCAGACGTTGACTTCACCGCTATGAGCTTACCTACCTACGAAGTGGAAAACACCGCTCCGCCAAAGGTCGGACCTGTAGTAATAACAGAGATTATGTATCATCCGGCAGGCAACAACTACGCCGAATACATCGAAATATACAATACCTCTGGAAGTCCCGTCAACCTCTACGACCCAGCGCATCCGGAAAACACCTGGAAATTCACCGATGAAGACGGCGGCATCGAATTTTACTTCCCGCAATACACAACCCTTGCAGGACACGAAACTATTCTTCTGGTCAAAAACGAATATGCTGTCACCCAGGAATTCGGTTCTCCAGGCGTTAGCACTTTCGAATGGCTCGAAGGCCGGCTCAGCAACGCAGGAGAAAAAATCAACCTCTGGATGCCCGGTGAACCGGAACCAGACGGATTCGTCCCTTACATCAGAGTTGACAGAATAAATTACAGCGACGGAAGCCATCCTGAGAACTTCCGGGAAAACGGATTTGTTGACCCCTGGCCTACTTCACCTGACGGCAGCGGAAATTCACTGAACCGCGACACGCTTACCGACTACGGAAACGAACCGACAAACTGGAACGATGCATCGCCGACTCCAGGTTCGTAACAAAAACATACGAAAACAAAAAGCTGCCGACCCGAACAGGCCAGCAGCTTTTTTTACATCCTGAACCGTCCCAGCCAAAAAACAAATTTCAATCCACCCCTTATTCCCATATAATACCAGCCGAAAACAGTGAAAATCTCCAATACAATCGAAACAGATTATGAAAAACCAGACCAAAGCACAACTCTATGCACTCGCCGCCGTCATCCCCTGGTCAACTGTTGCCACCGCATTCAAAATCACGCTCAGAGATACATCACCACTGACTATGCTGCTCTGCGCCTCTGTCACCTCAGCCGTCTTCCTGCTCTGTCACTTAACTGTAACCGGTAAAATCATACTCCTGAAAACCCTCACTAAAAAAGACTTCCTCCGCTGCGCCTCTCTCGGTCTGCTCAACCCTTTTGCCTACTACCTGCTGCTGTTCAACGCCTACAACCTCCTGCCGGCTCAATACGCACAAACTCTCAACTACCTCTGGCCGATTGCTCTGGTTATCCTCGCCGTCCCGATGCTAAAACAAAAAGCTAAACCAACCACTTATATCGCAATCTTCATCAGCTTCGCAGGCGCCGCCGTCATCTTAACAAAGGGACGCTTGACAACCCTTGCACCAATAAACCTGCTCGGCGTCACTCTCGCCGTCGCAAGCGCATTCATCTGGCCGCTCTACTGGATTTACAGCTTAAAACAAAAACGCGACAGAATCCTCACACTCTTTCTCAATTTCGCTTTCGGCTCAATCTTCCTCTTCATTGCTGCAATATCTCTGAACAAGCTCAGCCCGCTCAGCTTAAAAGCTGTTCTCGGCTCAATCTATATCGGACTGTTCGAAATGGGACTGACTTTCATCATCTGGCTAAACGCTCTCAAGCTATCGCAAAAAACCGCACACATCGCAAATCTTATTTACCTGACGCCCTTCTTCTCGCTTATCTTCATCCACTATATCCTCGGCGAGTCAATCCACCCCGCCACCATCATTGGACTCGCTCTCATCATCGCTGGAATCCTCATCCAGAAATCCTTCTCCTCAAATCCCTGAAAAAAGACACGGCATAAAATTCAAACATCGAGTAGCCGTCATTCGTTTAACATCTCAAAATGCTTTTGTCGATTATTAGTTGTTTTCGCATTAACTTCATCTTTTGGTTAGGTATTCAATAACAGTTTTTCGCATAAGCTCAGCGTTTCCGTCAGTGTCGGTGAAGAGCTTGAATTGGGCGGCGGCCTGGTTGACGAACATAGACAAGCCGTCGATGGTTTTTGCTCCTGTTTTTTCGGCTTGTTTTAATAATAAAGTTTTCGGCGGATTGTAAACAGTATCGAAGACGACCATTTCTTTTTTCAGGTATTCTTTTGGAACGGGCGTAGAGTTAGTATTCGGGTACATTCCTACGCTCGTGCAGTTGACGAGAAGTTTTGCGTCTAAATCATTTAAATCATCCAGACCGGCATAGGAACAATCGAATTCGGCGGCAAGTTTTTCGGCTTTTTCGATAGTTCGGTTGTAGATTTTTATATTTGCTTTCAAGTCGGAGAATCCTGCGACGATGGCTCTTGCGACTCCACCAGCTCCGATAACGGCTACGTTCAGATTTCTCAGGCCTTCTTTTTTTATTTTCAAAGCTGAGGTGATTGCATCGAGCGCAGCCGGGCAATCTGTATTGTAAGCGCTAAGAGAGTTGTCCCGGTTTATCAACAGAGTATTCGAAGCGCCTATTTTCCCAGCGAGGTTTTCGATGAAACCTTTTGTCTCAATGACGAAATCAAGAGCGTTTTGTTTGTGGGGTATTGTAACGCTGAAACCTTTGAAGCCAAGGTATGCTCGCCCCAGTATGTTTTGCAGAAAGAGGTTAAATTCTTTTTTCCCGCCAGCTACAAGCAAAGGCAGATATAGTTTGTTCAAATTGCTCTGCTGGAACCAGGCGTTATGAATCACAGGACTTGCGGAATGCGCTACGGGCGAGCTGATGATACCGAACAGTTCGGTGTTCGGCTTTATGCCATCGAAGCGGAAAGTTTTTTTAAATTGTTCTGCGGTAAGCTGGCCTGGAGCGGTGGCTGTTTTTTCATCGATAGATGCAAAGGTAACAAGAGAGCCAAGTTTTTTGGCGAGGATTCGGGATATAAGTCCCGCCTGTCCCATACAGAAAATTATGGAATCCTGTTTTGTGCCTCGGAGCAAATCAAAGGCGTCGAAACAATCGTTAATATGCTTTGCGGTGTAAACAAGCTTGGGGACAGCATTCGGATAAGCATTCAGGATTTGCCGGTGCAGCTTTTCCAAATCCGGAAATTTTCCTTCGAAATCGTGAGCGGAGAGAATAAGCCGGGGCTTGGTTTTCTTTTTCAAGGCGGAGAGTAAAGAATTGTCTTTATCGAGTTTGATATAGTTATCAAATTCTAAATCTATGAAATCCGCACCAGCTTCTACGGCAGCGGCGAGAACATCAATTCTCAAGCTGAAGGGATGGTCGATTGCCCCGCCCTGCTTTTTGTCCCGGCAGGTAACGATGGTCGGGATGCCGGAATTCCTAAGAGATTTCGCCTTGGAGATTAGAGTTTCAACGGCATTAACATTAAGCTGTTCGAGGTAGTCGATTCTTAACTCGATTATTTCAGCTTCAGCCCTGAGGGCCTTTTTGATTTGCTCTTGGGCGGAGTTTAAATCAGGTGCTGCTATCGGGATTGCGAGTTTCGTTTCCATAAGGGGACGATATAACAGAGAAAAGGCCGAAAGGCAAGTTTTAAAACAGACAGCCGAAGAGCCGATTTACAAGAACGCAGAATGTTTTGCAAGTGGTTGAATTTGTTTTTTTTTCTTGCCTTTTTGCCATCTTTGTATAGATTGTACTTAAATCCAGCGGGAATGTGAAAATCCGCAAAAACGAGTGGAGAATTGCGGATGCTGAATGAGAATTTTATCAATTGAAAGTTTAGTTAGCTCTTTTGCAGTTGGAGGTTTTCAGGATGATAGGCAAAAAGATAAGACTCGAGAGGATAATCGACAGGAATTCGGGTAAGACGGTGATAGTTCCGATGGATCACGGGGTTACAGTAGGCCCGATTGATGGTCTGACGGATATGCGTTCGGCGGTCAGTAAGGTCGTGGAAGGTGGAGTCAATGCGATATTGATGCATAAAGGTATAGTTCGAGCGGGCCATCGGGGCTCTGGCAGAGACGTAGGTTTGATTATTCATCTTTCCGGTGGGACATCTTTGAGTCCCGACCCGAACGCCAAAGAGCTGGTCTGCAGTGTTGAAGAGTCGCTCAAGCTCGGTGCAGATGCGGTAAGTGTGCATATCAATCTCGGGGCTGAAACGGACAAGGAGATGCTTGGTCAATTAGGTTTTGTAAGCGAGCGATGCCTCGATTGGCAGATGCCGCTTGTAGCGATGATGTACACTCGCGGCGCTGGTATTGAAGATGAATTCGATGTATATAACGTCAAACACGCTGCCAGAGTCGGTGCCGAATTAGGTGCTGATATTGTCAAAGTGCCCTATACCGGCAGCATTGAAAGCTTCAGCGAAGTAGTTCAGGGCTGCCCGGTGCCGGTGGTAATTGCAGGCGGCCCTAAAATGGACAGTGATGAAGATATATTCAAAATGGTCGAAGGCGCTCTAAAAGCCGGCGCCATCGGTGTATCAATCGGCCGAAACGCCTTCCAGCATAAGAACCCGAAAAAAATGGTCGCCGCACTGTGCAAAATGGTCCACGAAAATGCGCCGGTCGAAGAGGCAATGAAATTTTTGCAAAGCTGAAAACAAAAAGGAATAAGTTTTATGAAGAAGTTCTGGGTAAACGCCAAACCATATAATAAAGAAATAGTACTAACCGCTCTGGAGAGCGGGGCTGAGGCGGTTATGCTGCCAGACGGCAAAAGCGAGACCGTGCGGGAGTTCGGCAAAATAAAAACGGTCGTAAAAGACGGTGACATCGTGCCGGGCAGGGATGTCGAATTTATTGATATTGAAAGTAAGGGCGATGAAGACAAGGCGGCGGCAGTGCCGGAAAATAAAATCGTTGTTCTGCGAATGCTCGACTGGACGATTATCCCGATAGAGAATCTGTTAGCCCGTCGCGGTAAAAATATTATGGTGCAGGTTGAATCCGGCGAGCAGGCAAAGCTTATGATAGAGATTCTCGAAAAAGGAGTTGACGGTGTAGTGCTTAATACCACCGACATAAACCAGATAAAGAAGGTCTCAGAGATAATTCAGGGCATAGGGGGCAAGCTCGATCTTGTTACAGCAACTATTACAAGCACGAAGCAATTAGGAATGGGTGACAGGTCCTGTCTTGATACGTGCAGTCAGATGACACTTGGCGAAGGGATGCTGGTAGGCAATACAGCATCCGGTTTTTTCCTTGTCCATTCCGAATCCATCGATAATCCCTACGTAGCATCTCGGCCTTTCAGAGTAAACGCCGGAGCGGTTCATGCATACACTTTATCTGCCGGCGGGAAAACGAAATATCTTGCGGATTTGAAGTCCGGAGATGAGGTTCTTCTGGTGAATTCGGAAGGCAAGACGAAACCGGCCTATCTCGGCAGAAACAAAATAGAGAAAAGGCCTATGATGTTAATAGAGGCCCAGGCGGAAGGTCAGAATATAAGTTTAGTTATGCAGAACGCCGAGACGGTACGTCTGGTTGAGCCGACAGGTAAGGCGGTTTCGATTACAAAACTGAAGAAAGGCAACAAGGTGCTTGCCCGGCTTGAAAAGAGCGGAAGACATTTCGGTATGCAAGTCGAGGAGACATTGATAGAAAAGTAAAACATTAAACAAAGAGCAAGAAAGCGTTCCGTTTTAAAGGCATATTATTTCTATGCGAGTATTAGCACTTGAGCCGTATTACGGGGGCAGTCACAAGGCATTTCTCGACGGTTGGTCAAATCGGAGCCGACACAACTGGACGGCATTAACCCTGCCTGCTTATAAATGGAAATGGCGAATGCGGCATTCGGCTGTTACTTTTGCCAAAGAAGTTACAGAGCGTAGTGAATCAGGGGAAAGCTGGGATGTGATTTTTTGTTCTGATATGCTGAATCTGGCAGAGTTTCTGGGTCTTCTGAGAAGCGATGTGCGGGATTTGCCGAGCGTGGTATATTTTCACGAGAACCAGTTGACGTATCCGGTAAGGTTCGAGAGTGAGCGTGATTTCCAATTTGCGATGACGAATTTGACGACGGCTCTTGCGGCGACAAAGCTGTGGTTCAACTCGTCATTTCATCGTGATTCATTTCTGGAAGCCTTTGGAGCTTTTCTTGGTAGGATGCCGGACTTTCAGCCGATAGAGGAGACAGAGCAGCTAAGGGAAAAATCATTCGTTTATCCGCCGGGGGTCAAAGAGATAAAGCTCGAAAGTAACAGGGGCAATGGGGCTTTGCATATACTCTGGGCGGCACGATGGGAATATGATAAGAATGCGGAGGATTTTTTTGAGGCATGCAAAATTCTGAAGAGTAACCATACTGCTTTCAAGCTAAGCGTAATCGGAGAACAGTTCAGAAACAGGCCGCAGGTTTTCAACTGGGCAAAAGAATACTTCGCAACGGAGATTGTAAATTGGGGTTACCAGCAAAGCAGAGCGGAATACGAGAAAATATTGGCAGAGGCGGATGTAATGGTTTCAACGGCAGGACATGAGTTTTTCGGGATAAGTGTGATAGAGGCAATATCAGCGGGAGTTTTGCCGATTTTACCGAGACGGCTTTCGTACCCTGAGATACTCGGGGAGGGAGAAAATGAAGGGACGGAAGTTTTTTTTTATGACGGTGACGTAAAAAGTTTAGCGGATAAACTAAATTTATTAGCATCAAAGAAAAAAAACGGGAACTTATGGGAGAAAATCCCGAAGCTAAGCAAATCCGTCGAGCGCTTTAAATGGTCCACTGTCTCAGGTATTTTAGATGCAGCTTTAGAAAATTAACCGAGGTAGAATAATCTTGTACCAATTAGATTTAGGGCGTGTTGCCAATTAATTTTTTCGCATTGGTCCAACAGAGTCCGGAGCGCAAGCGACGGGCAAAAAGGATTTACGTGGCAAATCACCGTCAGACCACGTGCATATATTAAATACAATTGGTATTAGTTTTTATTTCCAGATGGAATCCAGCTCATAGACGTTGAGATAATTGAGTCTGGTTTTCCCGCCTTTGGAGAAAACTTTGATAGCAGGGTCTTTATCGACGAGATAAACACCCATTGGAAAGTAAAATCGGCCGTCGTTTGGATATATTTCTACCATAGTTCTGTCAACGAGTATATCGAGACTAACTTTTCCATCCACCGGTTTAAGAGGTGCTGAGCGAGGCTCGGAAAATCTTTCTCGACCGATGCTGCTTTCAGGCCCTTTACAGATAATACGCCCTTCTTCTGCATTATAGGTTATCTTAAATTCTCGAACGACAAGGCCGAAAGAACTCGCTGCGCCAACTTCAAATTCCGCTTTGATGTGAAAAAGCTCCCCGTTGATTCCAGGCAAAGTTTCAGCACCATCAATTGTCATGTTACTGAAGGAATGTCTTTTCTTATGAAGTTTTTCGACTTCCTTTACCGGTTCTGCAAACATTCTGATGCCCTGGTCAGTACTTCTTAAGGTAAGCTCTACGGGGAAGGTTATCATCTGGTTAAAGGGCATATCAGGCATAGGCACCTGTCCCCAGCCCATCTGGATACGCCTGCCGTCTTCTCGGGGGATATCGTTGAAGGTCTGCGAGGCGTAGAAGGCGTTGCCGTAGTTGAACTTAATCGCTTTGGTTTCCGGCTTGAATTCTTTACCGTCAAAGTTTCCGACAAAGTAGTCACCGCTGGCGCCAGAGAGAATCCATTTTTTGTTCTGCTTGTCGGCAACCGGCAGCTCAAACAGCTCCGGACACTCATGAAAGCTCTTTATCCGGCTCTGTTCCGTCCAATTCTTTAGGTTGTCAGATGTAAAAAATGCCATCTCTCCCTCCTCGATGTAGAGCACAAGCACCCATTGTCCGCTGGGCTTATACCAGATGACTTTAGGGTCGCGGTTTCCTCCTCTTATATGCTTGATGACAGGATTGCCGTCATACCTCGTGAAGGTTCTGCCGCGGTCGTTGCTGTAAGCGATTGACTGAGTAAAGGGCTGTCCTTCTGACCAGGGGTTTGTGCCGCCTGCGGAGGTGTAGAAGCAAACGATAGGTTTTTCGCTGCCGGTCTGGAAGCCGGCGGTGTTGTTTTTATCGACGACTGCGGAACCGGAAAAAATAGTCCCCAACTCGTCCGGATGGATAGCATCACCGATTTCCTTCCAGTGAATCATATCGCTGCTGACAGCGTGTCCCCAGCTCATATTCCCCCACGGCCAGCCATAAGGGTTATGCTGATAGAACATATGATACTCACCGTCATAATAAACCATCCCGTTGGTATCGTTGTTCCAGCCGCGCTTGGAAGTAAAATGAAATTGCGGTCGAAGTTTTTCGTGATATATATTTTCGCCGCCTATAATATAATCCGCCTGTTTGAGCTGGTTGAGAATTTTGTCATTTTTAGCCATCCCCTCACTTTCAATGGTCATTTGTTTACCTTTGAATTCGCTGACGTCGGCTACCACCCAATAATCTGCTTCGCCTTGCGCAAGAGCGATAACAAACTCACGGACTATGCGGCCATCAAGGAGAAGGCGAATTCTTTGTCTATTGTTGTCGTTGGCAACCGGCAGATTTATGTATTTTTCCCTGATTGTCATTTTTCTGGTGAGGGTTCTATTTCGATAGAGCGGTTTTTCATCAATTATGTTTTCAGATTTCGGGACATTGCTTTGTACGATATTGTCAACGTTAATATGTCCCCAACCCTCGCTGGTGTGGTCCATAATTCGAATGACACCTTCTTTGCCGCGGAATTCAGTAACATCAAAGGTAGCCCATTGAAGTTTTTCACTGTTTTTTCCGGTAGCGGTTCTGGCAGTTTCGCCGTCGATTCGGAGAGTTACACCTGCACGAGAGGGATGCTTTCCTCCGCCGATAAGAAAATTAATATATTTTCGCTCGATTTTGAAACTCGGAGAAATAAGGGTGCCTTGGAGCTCATCGCCTGCATATAAATGTGAGTTGACAAGTCCTTTTCCTAAGAAGCCGGTTACCTCCCGCTGGTGGGGGAAGGTCCCTTTAGCGGGTCCGTCGCCAAAACATTCTCCGCGAACTTGCCATGAGCCGTAATCATCCCCCTCAAAATCAGCGATTAGAATATCATCGGCTCCGTAAGCTAATGAACAACAAATCAGAAGGGTTAAAAGAACTGTTTTTTTGAACATATCAATTTCCTCCAATATCTTGACCTGAATTTTGCGAACAATCAATTAAATACATTGGTGATGGTTATAACTTATGCCGTTAAAAACGTCAATGTAAAATTTGCGCAAAGCAAAAGGCCAGCTCATTCCCGGAACCGGCCTTTATATAAGTCCCAGCAATTAGCATAAGAACCCTCAAGGCAAACCTGAGATCTGCTATGAGGTCCACCATAGGTTTGCCTGCGGCGAATCTTGTTAGCTTTCGATTTTGAGTTGGGATTGAGATTGCCACGTCGCTTACGCTCCAGACCCTGTTGGGGCAATGGGCAAACATTAAATCCAATCGGTATAATAACGTGATAGTGACTGTAGCTAAGGAAAGTGGAATATAACCTGAATTTACTTTTTTACTTTGTCTTTTTTTTTCGATGGGGTTTTGCGGGGATGAGATTCAAGTGTCTTGCGGGAACATTAACGGAAGCTATTTGGACTGTCATAGCTGAGCCGAACTGGATTTTACGTCGAGATTTTTTGTTGTAAATGCATTGTGTTTTTTGCTTGAATCTCCATCTGCCGGGACCTAAATCTTCGAATCTGATGAGTCCTTCGATACCGAATTTTGGAATATTAACGAAGGCGCCGAAGGAAGTCAGGCCGGTGACGAATCCTTTGTGAATCTCGCCGAGGTGTTTGGTTAACATCTGAAGTATCAATACAGTTTTGAGGTCGTTTTCGGCATCTTCAGCCCGCTGTTCCATGAAGGAGAGGTGTTTTCCGATTTCGGTCAGGTCCTGGTTCGGGTCTATAGCATTAAAATCGTTTTTCAGGAAAGCATCTACGATTCTATGAACCAATAAATCGGCATATCGTCTTATCGGGCTGGTAAAATGACAATATTTAGATGAAGCGAGGGCGAAATGTCCTATGTGAAGCGGCGTATATTGAGCTTTTTCCAAAGACCTTAAGACAAGCAGATTTACAGCGAGAGACAAATCGGAGCCGGCGGCGGCCTGCAGGACTTTCTGTATGGCCTTTCGGTCAGGGTCGTTCGGTAATGCAACGCCCAATGTTCTTAAAGCTTTCGAGAGGCCTTGCATACTCAAGCTAACGGGCTTAGGGTGTATTCGCCTTATAAAGGGGACATTTCGTTTATCCAGGATGGAAGCTACAGCCTCATTTGCCTCAACCATAAACATTTCTATGATGGTGTGGGGATAGCTATCGTCGGCAGGGGAAACATCCTCAACGAGTCCTTTTTGATTCATTTTAATTTCCGTTTCCGGCAAATCGAGGTGCAGCATTCCATTTTTTTCTCTTCTTTTTTCAATATCTCGGCTAAGCGCTTCCATATTTTTGAGCAAGTCAACGACTTCGTGTTTTACATTTTCGGCGTTGCCTTTGAGAGCTTTGTCAGCCTGCCTGTAAGTGAGTCTCTGGGTTGAGGAGATAAGCGAGTTTGCAAGTCTTCTTTTGAGGACGTTTGCATTCCTGTCGTAAGTCAGATATATGCTTTTACAGAAGCGTTTTTGAGCCGGCTGAAGCGAGCATATTCCGTTACTCAGGAGCTCCGGTATCATAGGAATGGTTTTCTCAGGCAGGTATATACTGTTGCCTCGGAGCTTTGCCTCGTTATCCAAAGGTGTCTGTGGAAGGACAAAATTGGTTACATCCGCTATGTGCACACCAAGTATCCAGTCGCCCTTTTCATTTTTTTCCAGACTTATGGCATCATCGAAATCTTTTGCATCTTCCGGGTCGATAGTTATAACAACTTTTTCGGTAATGTTTTCCCTGTTATCATTTTTTTCCAGACTTATGGCATCATCGAAATCTTTTGCATCTTCCGGGTCGATAGTTATAACAACTTTTTCGGTAATGTTTTCCCTGTTATCATTTTTTTCCGGGTTGAATTGTGAAGCCACTTTTTTTGCCTGTTCGAGGCAGGTGTCATCGAATTCGCAGGGCAGGTGGAATTGGTGAATCACTGAATTTATTTCGGTTTGGTATTTTCCCGCCCTTCCGAGGACATCAACAATTACTCCTCGAGGCGGATAATTTTTAGTTGGCCAGGAGATTATCTGAACCACAACTTTGTCATTTTGTTTTGCGTTTTTTGCATTTACATCATCGACACGGATGGATTCAGTAAAGGCAGAGCCGTCAGGCTGCACGGCCCAGCCGTCAGATTTTTGAATTAAAGTACCGACAAATTTACTCCTGCCCCTTTCAAGAATCTCTACTATACGGCCGGAATATTTTTTTTGTTCTTTTTCTCGATAGCCATGTCGAGATTTTCCGGAAGCGTGGACGACTTCTGCGGCGACAATATCGCCGGTCATTGCATCAGCGGTATTATTTGGAGGTATGAACAAATCGCCATGAGAATTTATTTCAAGCGGAGCTACAAAGCCAAATCCCTTCTGGTTTGCCCTGAACTTTCCGATAATCCGTCCTGAAGGATAAGGGAGCGTAACCAGGTTATTTGATGCGATTACAACCCGTCCCGAATTTTGCAATTGCTCTACGGCAGTTTTAAACTGCGAGTAATTTTGTTTGCTTACCTCTAAAGCCGCAGCTAACTGTCTGGTTTTTAAGGGTGTGTAATCGCTGTGTTTCAGAAGATTAATTATTCTATTTTTGAAAAAATCCGGCATCCGACTGGTTCTGGATAAACCCTAATTACTGAGAAGAGAAAGGTTATAAATCAAGCTTTTCAAACTAATCCTGCTGTTTTTTAAGCGTATTAAGCCGCTTTGCAAGCGAGGATTTTCTTCGAGCAGCAGTTTTCTTATGCATTGTGCTTGTCGATGAGACCTTATCCAACTTTTTAACAACCTGTTTAAGCTGTTTTTCTGCAGTTTCGAGGTCGCCGTCGCTGAGAGTTTTTTCTAAATTCTTAATTTGTGTTTTTAGCTGGCTTTTTCTTGAACGATTGATTTTTCTTCTCTTGGCGTTTTGTTTTATTGTTTTCTTAGCAGATAACGAATGTGCCACTTTGAACTCCTCAAAAAAGTCAATTTTTTCTAACGTTGTTTTTATTACAGATTAGCATTTTACAAGAAGGTTAATTTTCATTTTCCATTTTTCTCAGTTTATCCACCCTGTTTCTTACATCTTTGTATCCGAAATCCTGCTGGGCGATTTTTCTATAAATTGCCAAGGCTTTTTCTATATCCTTTTGTTCTTCGTAAGCCCGGCCTAAATTGTATTGCAGCTCTTTTGCGACCGAGTCGTCTTTAATATTATATGTTTTTATAGTCTCGCTAAAGACATCAACAGCATCTGCATACCATTCTTTTTTGAAAAAACACAGGCCTATTTTAGTCATTGCAGGGATTTTGTGTTTTGGGTCTTTTGTTGTTTCCTGGAACAAAGGAATAGCGTCATCATATTGTTTATTTTGGACCAGTCTGACGGCATATTCATATTTAGCCCGCACATCGGTCGGATAGTTTTTGACACAAAGCCGGTAATGTTCGAGTTCAACATTGTTTAATTCTTTAGCTGTTTCTGTAATCTGTTCTTTTAACTGCCGGTCATCCGGTTTGTTTTCTGAAGCACTTTTCAGTTTTCCGATTTTGCGTTTTAGCTGTTTGATTTTGATCTGGCCGGCATTTTGTTTGAAGCTGAAGTCCTTCCTCTTTTGATATTCATTTTCCAATAAGTCAATTGCTTCTTGATCCATCTGATCGTTTTGCAAATCCACCAATGCGTTTACCAGTCTGAAGATATTTTTTGAAGAGTCCTGGTCTTGTTTAAAAGCTTTTCTTGCTTCTTCGATTTCAGACGTTCGGTACTCCCTGGATTTTACGACACTCTGTTGTGACTGGAGTTTTTCCTGTGCCTGCCGGTTTTTAATAGCTTTTCTAAAATCCCCTTTCTGGTCGTATTTTCCTCTTGCAACAGTAAGCTCTGCAGAAAGCCGCTGGAGCTCGTCCGCTAATTGGCCATCATTTGGTTTCAATTCTGCGGCTTTCTGACAAGCGATAATGGCTCTATCGAATTGTCCGATGGCAGAATATGAATCCCTCAGCAAGATATAGGTGCGAAACGAAGGTTTTTTTGCTGCATTGTTTGCCTTGAAGAGCAGGTCGGCAATCCATTGGGTAGTTTTTTTGAGTTCTGCAGCAGCGGCGGCTTTTAAGAGAGCTTCCCCGTAAGCAAGGTGGTCGGGGTCTTTTGCAAAAAGGAACTCGGCGTTCAGCATTTTATCTATTGTAGTTTTCCCCCGCAGGAGTTTGACTTTTTCCATCATAGAGGGTTTTTTTGCGCCCCTTTCTTTCCTTACAATTGCCAGGTCTCTTAACGGCAGGTGTCCTTCCTGGAGCGCTTCGGGGTTGCACCTCAGTCCCTCTAAGTACATATCAATAGCGTAATCGAAATTTTCTTTTTCAGCAGCCCTTTCCGCTCTTTCGAAGAAAGCCGCCGCTTTAGCTGAAGCTTGTGCCGAATTTTCCTGATTCATTTTACCGAAAACCTTTTATTTACACCTGTTTATGTTAAATATGTTAACCGACGCCTGGATTTTGTCAATAAATAAATACTTGTATGAGGATTGAGGGTATGTTATAAAAATTTAAATTTAAGAATTGTTTAAGGAGAATGCGTTATGGCATCAATACTTGAGAAGCACGACTCTGAAATTTACGAGCTTATAGTCAAAGAAGAATCCCGTCAGAACGGCTCAATCCGTCTTATACCTTCCGAGAATTACGTTTCCAAAGCAGTAATGTCAGCGACGGGCAGTATTCTGACGAATAAGTATTCCGAAGGTTATCCGGGCAGGCGATATTATGAAGGTCAGCAAATAACAGATATTGTGGAAACCACTGCCCAGGAGCGAGCGAAGAAGCTGTTCGGGGTTGAGCATGTCAACGTTCAGCCCTATTCCGGCTCGATAGCGAATTTAGGTGCCTATCTTGCGTTAGTTGAGCCGGGAGAGACGATAATGGGTCTGGCTCTGCCGGACGGCGGTCATCTTACACACGGGTGGAAGGTCAGTACCACCGGTAAAATTTTCAACTCGGTACAATACTCGGTGAATCCTGAGACGGGCAGGTTCGATTTCGATAAAATTGCAGAGCTTGCAAAAAAGCATAAGCCGAAAATTATCATAACTGGTGCGTCGGCACATCCTCGCGAGATAGATTTCGAGAAATTCGGTGAAATAGCAAAGGACGTTGGTGCGTATCATATAGCTGATATAGCTCATATAGCCGGTCTGGTAGCCGGCGGTGTCCATAAAGACCCTGTGCCTTACAGCGATATAGTTACTACGACGACGCATAAGACTCTTCGAGGTCCTCGAGGTGCGATGATATTATGCAAAGAGGAATTAGCGAAACAAGTGGACAAATCGATTTTCCCGGGCCTGCAGGGCGGTCCCCATATGCACACAATCAGCGCAATTGCGGTAGCATTGGGCGAAGCGAGCAAGCCGGCATTTAAAGAATACGCCCGGCAGATAATTAAAAACGCCAAAGTTTTGGCAGAGAGACTTCTTGAACACGGATTTGAGCTCGTATCCGGGGGGACGGATAACCACTTGATATTAATCGACCTTCGTAACAAGGAGATACCAAGCAAGAAGTTATCTAAGGCATTGGATAAGGCGAAGATAGTAACGAACTGCAATTCGATACCCAACGACCCGGCATCACCATTTAATCCGAGCGGTCTTCGCTTAGGGACGCCGGCCATTACGACACGGGGGATGAAGGAAGAACAAGCAAAACAGATTGCTGATTACATAAACCAGGTGACAGAGAATATCGATAACGAATCGGTGATAGAAACGGTAGCCAAAGAAGTTTCAGAACTATGTGCGCAATTTCCGGTGGCGGATTACTTTGTTGCATAAGGATGAATAACAGCAGTTAAGGAATCGACGGTATGGCCAAGGAAGAACAGGTACTGGTTATCGAGCGAAAAGTTCTTGAGCAGATAGGGATGTTCCAGGGAGTTATGCTGGACGTGGACCGGTATCAGGGTAAGCTGTTCTCTCCGGGTGTTCTGAGGTTCATATCGAGGCCGCAGGCGGAAGCGGACCCCAGCTATAAGCAGCTCATTCCATACGTAATTATGAGCAATAACGGCAAGTACTTCAGCTACGTTCGGGGCAAGCGGGCAGGCGAGAAACGATTAATTGGTCACAGGTCCATCGGCATAGGCGGTCATATAAACCCCGTCGATGACATGCCTTTATTCAACGCTGATTTCCGCGAAACCTACCTTGCTGCAGTTGAACGTGAAGTAGCCGAAGAGGTCTCAGTCCAAACCAATCATACCGACAGCATTGTTGGTCTGCTCAATGACGACTCCAACGAGGTCGGACGGGTGCACTTAGGGATTGTCCACTTCTGGATTCTCGATGAACCAAAGGTTGACAAGCGAGAGCAGATGATTACCCAGATGGCGTTTATGAGCTCTGCTGAACTGCAGGAGGTCCGTGATACTTTAGAGACGTGGTCGCAGTTGTGCCTGAGTCAGCTTGCCGAGATGACGGAAAAGAGTAAAAAGGATAACAAAGATATAACGTGAATTGTGAATCCGTTCGAGCCGACTCAGGATAGACTATGAGCAGGGCAACGAAATTGTTTGGCGGGGAGTTCAGGTTTTCGGTCATAATAGTCGGTGATTCAAATTTCATTATCAAATGGGGTGAGAGAGAGATATATTTTAACATTTTCTTTTCCGGCTAATGGCTGTAAAATTACAGGGACCGAGAGTATCTGTTGAGAACCTTTATAGTTTCATAAAGTGAATGCAAAAATGAGTACAAATAAACTAACAACGGCAGTGTTAGGTTTGAATGCGAATGGGCTGCGATTACTTTCGGCGGTCTCGGAGATGAGTTTTTTTGAAATTGCAGCAGTAGCTGATAAAGATACGAAGTTAGCAGAAAAGGTGGCCGGGGAGTATGGATGCAAGTGGTATGATGACTACCGTCAATTGGTAATACAGAATCAATTTGACTGTTTATTAGTAGCTGAGGGGCTTCATCGCTGCGAAGAATATATCCGTACCGGGATGAAGAAGAAGTTTAACATATTAAAATATCCTCCCTTAGGCAGGAACCTGGAAGAGGCAAGAGGATTTGTTCGTTTGGCGGAAGAGAACGGGATAAAATTTGCCGTCATCAATACAGGGAGGTTTTCTGAGAGCTTTATTTCGTTTCGCAGGTTTATTCAGGAAGGTTCGCTAAAGAGAATTTTTTTAGTAAAGGGTGTCTGCAATTGCGTTGATGACGAGGAACCTTCGTGGCATTACGATAAAGAACTATCCGGAGGCGGGGTATTACTGAGAAGCTGCTACGAACTAATCGACCAGATATTATGGAATTTCCATTCCCCAAACGAGGTTTACTCAGCTTTTACAAATACAGCCAGCGACAGGCAACAAAGCCAATATTTAACCGAGGATACGGCATTATTGACGATGAAATTCAGCAAGGGCTTGATAGGACATCTAAGCGCGAGCAGGGTTTTTGGTCCTAATAAAATTTTTCTGGAGGTTTTCGGGAAAGAGAAAATTTTAACGGTAACCAATTGTCATTTGACAGTCAGAAGCATTTCCGGAGAAATCATCGAAGCCCAAGATTACGGCAATGATGAATTGGTATTGATGAAAGGTCTTCTTGAGAATTTTGCTCTAAGTATAGTTTCGCCTGATAATAACAAGCTTTTCGGCGGTGGTGAGGAGGGCTTAAAGACTATGTCCGTTATCGAGTGTGCTTATCTTTCAGGTCGCACGGGCATGCCGGAATCACCAAGCAAAATTTGGGAAATCGGCGAAAAAGAACCTGCGAGTATTTAATGTTCTGAAATAAAAATTAAGGAATTGACAAATATGCAAGTAAATAATAATGTAGTGGTAAATCGCTAATAACTTTATTTCCGTTTTTGGAGGCCTAAATATGAAAATCAGCAGAAAAAAGAAAGGAATCAATAAATTGCCGGCAGGTTTCTGGGGTATGTCCAAACCCGTAATGGGAGTAGTTGTTGTAATTTTTTTAATAATAGCCGGGGTAATATTCTATCTTCGTGCTTCAGGAGGAAGCGGTCTTGATAGTACCATAGAATCTCTAAAAGGACAAATGCAGTGGATGAAATGCAACAACCCGTCCTGCGGTACAACATACGAAATGGACAAAGGCGAATATCAACAATATTTAAAGGACCATCCAGGCGAGGTAATGGCGTACTTAGGTAACCCGCCTTTGCCCTGTAAAAAATGCGGAGAGCAAAGTCTTCTTCCTGCTATAAAATGTCCCAAATGCGGTAATGTCTTTTTCAAAGGCGCTATGGGTAAAGGTGAATTTGCCGATAAGTGTCCCAAATGCAGTTATAGTGCGACGGAAGAGAAACGTAAAAGAAAGAGATAACTCCCAACTTTAGAGTCACAAAACAGGTAGTCTGGGATTACCCCAAGAAGTCTGGAAGCATTGGCAAAGATATAAGGTTTTGTCTGTATTTGAAGTTATTATGATATAAGAACAGCCCGGTCCGAGGGAGAGCTGGGCTGTTTTTTCCTATAATTATTCTTAACCCGGTATTTTCTTTGGAAGTTTTTTTAATTTTCGAGCCGGTTTAAAACATTTTTTTGATACTCGTTTTCACCTATTTTTAACTGAGAAATCCGGGTGTATTTTTTTTGGATTTTTTGCGTAATATACCGGATACGATTTTGTGGTGATGGATGTGTTGAAAAGAATTCAATTGCTGCTTTTTCATTTTGCTGCTGGAGCATTTTCATAACTTCAGCCATTGCATAAGGATTATAACCGGCAGAGACCAGATAATCCAAGCCCGTCAAATCAGCCAGTCGTTCGTCTTCTCTGCTGTATTGCAGTGTTATGATTTTCCAGGTTAAGTCAGTGACCATCAAAGCGTTTTCAGAGGTTTTCTCTGAGCTGACAGCAGAGATTAAGAGGTTAAAACCGATTTGTTTGCTCATAGCGGCAGAGGAGTGTCGAGCGACAACGTGAACGATTTCGTGTGCCAGGATAGCAGAAAGCTGAGCTTCGTTTTGAAGTTTTTGGAGCATTCCTTTTGTGATAAAAACAAATCCCCCCGGCAGTGCAAAAGCATTGACGGATTTGTCCTGCAAAGCAATGAATTTATAAGGCCAATCAGGTCTGTGGCTTTTCCGAGCAAGTTCGGAACCGATACGATTAATATAATTCTGCAAATATTCGTCAGGTATTTTTCCTCCTAATTGTTTTTCTATTTCCGGGGCGTATTTACGTCCGATTTCAACATCCTGGTTCTCCGGGATAAACATCAATTGTTTTTGGCCGGTGACAGGATTGACCGCACAGCCGAGCGTGAAAGAAGAAGTGACAAACAAAAATAAAAGAAAAAGCTTTCGTTTCATAATTTAACTTTCCTTAAATATCTTTTGTTCTAAAAATTATATTTGAAAATACCTCAGATTTCCATTATAAGAATGCTTTATTTTAATAATAAGAGCAAAAGATGGATAAGAAAGAATCCTGTCAAGGATGTGAAGAAAAAGACGACTGCAAGCTAATATACAAGGAGCTTGGACAGCGTGAAGGTCCGTCTGTAGTTTATATGGTATTAACCGCCTTTTTGCTGCCAATAGTGGTTTTCATCATCAGTCTGCTGCTTTTCGAGAACCTTTTGTCAGAGGCGATAGAAATTGAAGGTTACAGAACGGGTTTAAGTTTTTTTCTTGCCCTTGGAGTAACAAGTATCGCAATTTTCGCAGTGAAACTGCTAATAAAGTTTTTTGGTCAATCAAATAAATCGGGTTGTTAATAATGAAAACAGATAGGAAAGGCAGTTTTACATTTCCCGGCGGCGTTCATCCTTCGGATAAGAAAAATCTCACTGCGGACAGCAAGATACAGTATGGTTTCACCGGCAAAGAATCAGCAATTATGCTATGCCAGCACATCGGCGCTGTCTGCCAACCATTAGTTTCAAAATCAGATGAGGTCGAGGAGGGACAGAAAATCGGCGAGAACGAAGCTTTTGTTTCTGCACCCGTACATTGCCCAATAAAGGGTAAAGTCAAAGGTATAGAGCTTCGTCCCCATGCGGTTTTAGGTCGTAGTGAAGCAATAATCATAGAGGGCGATTCGGAAGAGCGAGCGAGGCGGCCCAGCGAAGGGGAAGATGTATTCGGTTCAGCTTTTGATGAAAGTCAATACACATCGGAGCAGATATGCCAGGCAATTCGAGAAGCAGGGATTGTAGGAATGGGTGGAGCAGGTTTTCCGACGGCGGTGAAGATAGGTATCAATGCAAAACAGCCAAAGGAAGTTCTGATAGTTAACGGCTGTGAATGTGAGCCGTATATTACGTGCGATTACAGGATAATGTTAGAGTGGACATATAAAATTCTTGCGGGCGTGAGACTGGCTCAAAAGGTGTCTGGCTGTTCGAAGGTATTGATTGCTATCGAGGATAATAAGCCCGAAGCAATTGAGGCAATGAGTGAGGCGATAAGTAAGCTATCTATGGATGGAAAGATTGGAATAGCAGCGGTGAAGACGAAATATCCTCAGGGCGGCGAAAGACAGCTTATAAAATCCGTGCTAAAAAGAAATGTTCCCACCGGCGGGATTCCTCCGATGATAGGTGTTCTGGTTTTAAACGTTGCAACAACAGCGGCGATAGCAGAGGCGGTGGTTGAGGGAACAGCATTGACTCACAGAGTCGTAACCGTTACTGGCGAAGGGATTAAGGAACCTAGTAATTACTATGCTGCGATAGGCACATCCGTCGAGGAACTTATAGATTTCAGCGGCGGTTTAACTGAAGAGGCGGTGGAAGTAATTCTGGGCGGTCCGATGATGGGGATATCGATAGCGGATTTATCAACTCCCATTACTAAAACCACTGGAGCGATAACAGTATTGACAAGGGAGCAAATCGGTGAGGCCAAATTCAGTGGTCGCCAGACGGCTTGTATCCGCTGCGGCAGATGCCTTCTGGCGTGTCCGGAAAATCTAAACCCGACGAAAATCGCCCATGCCGTGAAAAATAATATGCTTGATTTAGCAAAAAAATATTATATCTCCGGATGTATGGAGTGCGGAGCCTGCAGTTATGTTTGTCCGGCAAATATAGAACTGACGGGTTATATAAAGACCGGCAAGATTCTAATCGCCAAAGAGAAGAAAACGAATGCGGAGTAATTATCCGGTGAATTATTGTTTTGATTTCAAGATAAGGAATTAGAGTTCAAAAACAGGAAGGTATAAATGGCAGCGAGAATAAGGGTTTCACCTTCGCCACATATAAGCGAAGGTCTTTCAACAAGGAAGGTAATGTTCGATGTAATCATCGGTCTGGTTCCGGCTATGATTGGAGCGGTTTATTTTTTTCGTCATTATGCAATTATTTTAATATTGACCTGCGTTATATCCTCGGTAGTTACCGAATTGCTTTGCAACCTGATACGTAAGGTAGAGAGGCCTTTCGAATCATTAGGAGACCTCAGTGCAATAGTTACAGGTATAATACTCGCATTTTCGGTGCCGCCGAGCTTGCCGATATGGGCGGCTGTTATAGGCAGCGTTTTTGCGATAGCGATAGGCAAGATGGTATTCGGCGGGCTGGGATGTAATATTTTTAATCCTGCTATGGTTGGGCGGGCATTTCTTACGGCCTCGTTCGGGATGCTGATGACGACGTGGGTTGTGCCGGCGACGGTGGATGCTGATATGCCCACAATAAGCGCCTCGAATGTTAGTGTCGATGCAAGGACCCAGGCGACGCCCTTAGCACAAAGCAAAGAGGTGCAGAAAAAGGACATAGATAAGGAAATAGTAAATAAACAAATGGGAGCAATGCTCTTCGGCGAAGTTGGAGGCTGCCTTGGTGAGACAAGCGCTGTTGCTTTGCTAATCGGTGGAATATACCTGCTTATAAGAAAGACGATAACATTCCATATTCCGCTTGCAGTGCTGGTTTCAACAAGTGTTTTCGGTGGAATATGTTATTTGATAAATTCTGACGCTTACGTATCGCCCCTGGTTCATTTATCGAGCGGCGGGCTGTTACTGGGTGCGTTTTTCATAGCTACGGACCCTGTTACTGCGCCCTTGACGCGTCGAGGGATGTGGGTTTTCGGGATTGGCGTCGGAGCTTTGGTGATGCTCATCAGGGTTGTAGGCGAATATCCGGAGGGCGCGATGTACTCGATTCTTTTGATGAATGCGGTGACGCCGTTGATTGACAGATTCTGCAGGAAGGTGCCGGCAGGAGGTAAGCCCAATGTCTAAAATCAAATACTTTCTCAAACAGAGCTGGTTATTAATTATCTGTTCTTTTTGCTTCGGCTTATTGATAGCTGTTGTAAATGCAGCGTGTTTAGACAGAATCGAGAAAAACAAAATTGAGAAGCTTAATAGTTTGATGAGCGGCTTAATGCCTAAAGCAGAACAATTCGAGAAGGCAGAGAGCTTTACGATAAAAACCACGCAGGGCAAAGAATTCGAAAGTAATATATATAAAGCAATCGGCTCAGGCGGTGTTGTTGATGGGTGGGCTTTTAACTGTCAGGGTCCCGGCTTTCAGGATAAAATTGAATTGGTGGTGTCGGTTGACAAAGTTTTCGCGCGATTCAACGGTTTTGCAATCCTGGCAAGTAATGAGACGCCCGGTTTTGGCGACAGGATTAAGAACTCTTTTTACCGCAACCAATATATCGGCGCCCCAGCGGGAGAGCTACAACTAGTCAAAACAGGGAACACTGAAACAATTGATTCGAAGATAGTAGCTATAAGCGGCGCCACGGTCAGCAGCAAATCGGTGCTGAATATCATCAACAGCAATGTGAGACAGATAAAGGCCAAAATGATAGACAAAGGATTATTAAGCAATGGCAAATGAATTAGAATTATCAGGCAATCAATATAAGGATACGTTTTTAGCGGGTTTGTGGCGTGAAAATCCTGTTTTCAGACTTTTGTTAGGTATGTGTCCGACGCTTGCGGTAACAACGGCCTTGAAGCCAGCATTGACGATGGGATACAGCGTTATATTTGTTCTGTTATGCAGCAATATTGTTGTGAGCTTAATGCGAAATCTGTTAAAGCCGCACCTTCGAATTTTGATGTTCACCCTGACGATAGCAACCTTTGTGACGATAGTCGATATATTCCTTAAAGCATTTCAGCCGGAGATGAGTGCGATGCTCGGTCCTTATGTACCCTTGATTATTGTAAACTGCATCATTATCTGCAGAGCGGAAGTGTGTGCAAGCAAGAACGGTCTTGGTGTAAGTATTATCGACGCTCTTGGAATGGGTATAGGATTTACGCTTGCGCTTTCTGTTCTTGGAGCAATCAGAGAAATTTTTTCGACGGGTAAGATATTTGAAATTCAGATAATGCCCGACTGGTTCGTGCCATGTGCGGCAATGGCTATGCCGGCGGGAGCGTTTATAACTTTAGGCATGCTCCTGGGACTGGTTAACTTAATCAGCAAAAGGAAATCTTAAGAGAGGTTAATATGGATACAGTTACAACATTAGTTTTAGGTTTTATCTCGATAGTGGTGGTCAACAATCTTGTGCTGACGAAATTTCTTGGTATTTGCCCTTACCTTGGAGTATCGGGCAGGATAGATATGGCGTTCGGGATGGGTCTGGCGGTTACGTTTGTGGTGACGTTGAGCGGGACGTTAACGTGGCTTATAGACCATTTAATTCTGATGGGGACACCTTTCGAAGTTACTCGATATGTATGTTTTATAATGGTAATCGCCGGTGCGGTTCAATTAGTGGAGATGTACTTGCGCAAGTTTTTCCCCTCATTGTATGACAGTTTCGGGATATTTTTGCCATTGATAACGACGAACTGTGCGATACTGGGTTTATGTCTTTTCATAAATTTATGGGGCATTGATAATCTTGCCGAAGCGGTGGTACTGAGCTTCGGAGCTGGTATTGGTTTTACGATGGCGATATGTATAATGGCGGGTATCCGAGAGAATTTAAATCTTGCCAACGTACCTGAGAATCTACAAGGGGCACCGATAACACTTATAACAGCCGGATTGCTTAGTCTGGCGTTTATGGGATTTGCAGGGATGATACGATGAGAAAAGCGTAAACTGAAAACGAAAAATGTGAAATCGAAATGTAAACTTTAAACCTTTTGAGCTTTTAATTATGATTTTAGCTGGTATTTACGAATTGTGGCAGTCATCCTGGCCTGCGGGCGTGATAATGCTTGGCCTGGGTGGTAGTTTTGCATTGGTTTTATTGATAGCAAGCGAGAAGCTGAAAGTAGAAGAGGACCCGAAGATTGCACAGATACACGAAGCTCTTCCCGGACTTGATTGCGGCGGTTGCGGTTATGCAGGGTGCGGTCAGTATGCCAAAGCGGTGTCGCAAAATCCTGAGCTAATCGGTCGATGTGCGCCGGGCGGTAAAAAAACCGCAGATAAAATAGCTTCGATATTGAATCTTCAAATAAGCGATTCGGGTGCGCCGAAAAAACCCATAGTTCATTGTCGGGCACATACTGAGGATAAAACCTTCTACGGGGATTACAGGGGGATAACGACGTGTACGGCAGCTAACGCCCTTGCCAGCGTGCAGGCGTGTAATTTCGGATGCCTCGGCTTCGGAGACTGCACGAGGGTCTGCAGATTCGATGCTATTCATATTGTTGACGGTCTTGCGATGGTGGATTATGAGAAATGCACGGGCTGCGGGGCCTGTGCGAAGGCATGCCCTCGTGGTCTGATTGAGATGGTGCCCTTTACTTATGAAAATATGATGACGGTTGCGTGTCGCAATAAGGAAAAGGGGAAAGTAACACGTTCGATGTGCAAGGTAGGCTGCATCGGCTGTAAGCTATGCAGCAAAGTCAGTGATGTATTTACAGTCGAAGATAATTTGGCCAGGGTAGATTATGGAAGGTACAAACCCGACGAAGCCAACGAAAAGGCCCGGGGTAAATGCCCTACTGGAGTAATTATTCTTGCAGGTAAAGGCGCCCCCGCCCAGCAAGAGGCAAAAGCAGGAAAAGCAAAAGCCAGCAGCGGCTAAACCGCCGGGCTCAAAAGTCAGCCCAGTTATCTGTAAACGTATTTTTTAGAAACAGGAGGTTACAATGGTTAAGAAAGAACGTCCTTTAATTCTGGTTGCTTTAGTGTGTTGTTTGGCAACGGCAGCGTTTTTCGGTTTATGCGAAAGGTTATACGGAGCTGAAGGGTATTATGAACCGACGTGGAGGTCATTGAAAGAACACAGCATTCCTCAATGGTTAAAGGATGCCAAGTTCGGAATCTACTGCCACTGGAACCCGGCACGACGAGGAGAAGTTTCGCCTGAATTCGGCAAGAATTTTGACGCTGAAGAATGGGCGAAACTTTTCAAGAGAGCAGGCGCTCAATACGCAGGTCCTGTTGCGGAGCATTGGGGCGGATTTGCGATGTGGGACAGCAAGTATACTGAAAATAATTCTGTGGACAAATATCCCCATGTTGACATAGTCGGAGAGTTGAGTAAGGCGATAAAGAAGCGTGGGATGAAGTTCTTTGTCTCTTTTCACCGTCCGGAACAAAAGCTGGCTGAGGAGCTGGGGACTAACGACCGCGAGGTGGTGGAGAAATACCAGCCGGACCTGGTTTGGTTTGATGTAAGTCTGGGCGGGACGCTGGATGCGAGAAACTGGGGCAGATATGTCGGAGGAAAGAACATACATAATAAAGATAATTATCTTCTTGCTGAGAAACCCGGCTTTCCTTCGGGCGGAGTGAAGGAACAATATCGAAAAGAATTTATCGCATATTATTACAATAAAGCAAAAGAATGGGGCAAAGAGGTAGAGGTACTCTACAAGGAATACGACCTTCCTCCGGGTGTGGGTATGCTGGATATCGAAGACGGTCGAATGTGTAAATTATCCTATGTTGAATGGATAAATGATATGGGAATCGGCGAGCCAACGTCGTGGTGGTATCATAAGGGTATGAATTATAAATCCGCCAACACGCTGATTGACGAGCTTGTGGATATGGTCAGCAAGAACGGACGTCTTTTGTTAAACGTGGGTCCCAAGCAGGATGGGACTTTCACGGAAGCGGCGAAGGAACGTCTTCTTGAGATAGGAAAATGGCTTGACGTAAACGGCGAAGCGATTTACGGGACGACGGCATGGGTTATTTACGGAGAGGGTCCGACCGAGCTGACGGACAATGATGTGTATGAATATGCACGAAAGTCTGATTTTGATTTTGAGCGTCTTAACAGCTTGATTGAGGAAGGGAAAATCCAGACCGGCCATTACACGCAAGATTATAAAGTGAATTATAAGCCGGAGGATATAAGGTTCACGGTTAAAGGTGATTGTCTTTACGCAATCTGCCTTGGCTGGCCCGGGGAGGAGATTACGATTGAGTCCTTAGGGAGTCGAGCAGCTTTAAAACCCGGCGAGATAAAGAAAGTTATGATGCTTGGGGTGGATAAGCAGTTAAAGTGGGACCACCGGGAAGAAGGATTGACGATAAAGACGCCGAGAACCAAACCCTGCAAGTATGCTTATAGTTTTAAGATAATAAGGAAATAGATTTTATAAAGTAATTTCAGTCAAGCGAAAGTTTTAATGGGCTTGAGTGCTGTTATTTAAGTCGGAAGGCGAGCGTGCACCGGCAGCTATTTGATATATTTATCTGCCCTGCTGGTTTTAATAATCTTTCCCTTGTTTTCCGAAGATATTAAGATTGCCTCGGTTTGAGGCAGTTTTTCGATGAGGTTGAGTCCTTTATCTTTTCCCATAACGCTGACGGCGGTAGCGAGGGCGTCGGCTTTTGCGGCATTTTCAGTAATGATGGAGACACTGGGTAGCTTGTTAGCGTTATAACCGGTATGTGCATCAAAGATGTGGCTGAATTTTTGACCTTCGATGAAATAAAATCTTCTGTAATCACCGCTGGTAGCGACGGCGGTATTGTTTAGTTTCAGGACTAAGAGATAGTTATCTTTCGCAATATCAGTTTTTGTAATATCCGGGTTCTGCAGGCCGATAAGCCAGGAATGTCTGCCATTCGGTGGTTCACCAAAGACGCGAATGTCACCTCCTATATCAATCATTCCGCCTGCAGCCCCGGCATTTTTCATCGCTTCAACGGCGGTGTCGATGGCGTATCCTTTAGCAATCCCGCCTAAATCAATTTTCATACCTTCGACTGAGAATTTAACGGTTTTATTGACAATATCCAGGATAAGCTTTTGAAAACCGATTTTTGAACGTGCATTTTCAATTTCGTTCTTTCGAGGTAGAGAATTTACATCTTCCGCCTTTTTGAAAAGCTCAACCAGAGGCGCCACCGTTATGTCAAATGCTCCATTGGTCAACTTGCTGAATTTAATTGCTTTTTTTATAACTTCAAAGGTATCATCGCTTACCTGGACGGGCTGATTGTAAGCATTATCATTGACTTTGTTTATTTGTGAATCAGTTCGGTAGGAACTCATCAGTTTCTCTACTTTTTCGAACTCTCCGAAAGCTTTTTCGACAGCATTTTTGGCAATATGCAAATCAGGTGCGAGAGCGATAACATTTGCGAAAGTCCCCATAACGGGTCTATGGCCGCTATCGAAATATGCATTTTTGCCAGATAATAATTTTAAAGATACAAGCAGCGAGATGACAACGAGGATAACAGCAAAAATCGTTTTGTTTTTTTTCATCTTTGCAAACCTTTAACTAAAATATTCGTCAGTCACAAATATAATAATCAATAGAAAATAATCAATGAACATTTTATAATACTTCTATGAACGAAAAGGAAATACGACAGTGCAGGTTGAAATTTGAAAAAGATTTCATAGCTTATGTCCGCAGGCCGAGCAGATATATCGGGGGCGAGGTGAACGAGAGCAAAAACGAGCTTGCGAAATGTAATCTGAGTGTGGCGCTTTGTTTTCCTGATGTTTATGAAGTTGGGATGAGCCATACGGGTATGGCAATCATTTACGAGATACTCAACAGTATTGAGGGCGTGGCTGCTGAGCGTGTTTTTGCTCCGTGGTCAGATGCAGAGAAGATAATGCGTGAGAAAGGGGTGCGGCTGTTCAGCTTAGAATCCAAAGCTCCTGCAGCCAGCTTCGATATAATCGGGTTCAGTCTGACTAACGAGCTATGCTACAGTAATGTATTAAATATGCTGGATTTGGCTGGTTTGAATGTGCGCAGTAATCTAAGGGGAGAAAAAAGCCCGATTATAATCGCAGGCGGTTCGCAAGGAGCGGCATGTGAGCCGATATCAGCATTTATCGACGTGTTCCTATTAGGTGACGGAGAAGAGGCGGTTGTCGAATTGTGTGAGCTTATTAAATCCGAGCAGCAAGAAGGGCTGAAAAAACGAGAGATACTAACTAATATTGCCCGCACCTTCGAGTGGGCATACGTTCCATCGCTGTACAAATTTGAATACAAAGAAGGAAGCATAATGTCTTTTCGGTCGGAATCCTCGGAGTTGCGAAGCCAATTTAAGGCGGCAGTAGTTGAAGACCTGGACAATGCCGCAGTGCCGAGCAAACCGATTGTCCCTTTCAGGCAGGCAGTTCATGAACGGATTAGCATAGAGATTATGCGCGGCTGTCCGGGCAGATGCCGATTTTGCCAGGCGAGTTTCTGCAAGCGGCCAGTTCGTTATCGGAGTGTTGACAAGATTGTGAATCTGGCAAAAGAATGCTACCAGAGAAGCGGCTTCGATACGGTCAGTCTGCTAAGTCTTTCGACATCGGAATATCCGAAACTTGAAGAGCTGGTTGAGAAGCTCAACAATTACTTCCATGATAAATATGTAGGCATTTCCCTACCAAGTCTGCGAGTGGACCAGCAATTAAAACTTATACCTGTGCTTGTAACCAGCGTGAGGAAAAGTGGTTTAACCATAGCGGTTGAGGCGTCCAGCGAAAGACTTCGTCGGATTATCAACAAACCGCTGAAAGATGAGGACTTATTTGCGGCGGTTGAATCGGCCTATCGTGCCGGCTGGCAGCGTTTGAAGCTCTACTTTATGGTTGGACTGCCCGGAGAGAAAGAAAACGAAATTCGAGAGATAGTGAAATTAGCATACGAATTAGGCAAGGTTCGGCAAAAAGTTGACGGAAAAACAGGCCAAATTAACGCATCAGTAAGCTGGTTCGTTCCTAAAGCACATACTCCCTTCGGATGGGTGGAGCAAAGAGCCAAAAGTTACTTTGAAGAAGCAAGGAGATTAATCTTAGATGAGAAAAAGAAACTAAGGGGAAGATTTTTGCGATTCAAATTTCATAATATTGAGAGAAGTATTCTCGAATCAGCAATGGGGCGAGGTAACAGGTTATTATGCGATGTTGTTGAAGAAGCGTGGCGTAACGGTGCGAGGTTTGATTTATGGGGTGAATGTTTTGATTACGAATTATGGCACAAGTCCTTCGAGAAATTCAATCTGGATATAGAAACAGAAGCCGGCAGAGAATTTGAGGATGATGAGATATTGCCGTGGGAACACCTGGGCGGGCCGGATAAAAAGTATTTGCTAAGACATTTAAGAAATGCTCAGAAGCAGATACAACAACAGTAAGTTCAAAGAAAGAGTTAACCCGTATTTTCCAGGTGAAGTGTTGCAAACAATAAAGAACCTGATAGAATAGCACCTGTCGAAAAGATTTGTTTAACTTTTGCCCATCTGTAAGGGCAGAACCGGATGTGTGAAAGAAGCAAGGATGCTCTCAGAGGTATCTTTTGTCGCAAATTGAAGTTTGAATTTCATAGAGTGAAAGTCACCAGTGATGCCGGTTTGTCGGCATATTTAGCAATAGATTTATAATAATTCGGAGAAGATAAATCATTTTTAAGGAAACGGATAATGTTACAGGACGGTGAAAAGGGGGTAATTATCCAGCGGGACAAAAAGAATTATGCTGTCGCCCCACATATTCCGTGTGGAGTTGTTCAGCCAGAAACGTTGCGGAAACTGGCTGATGTGTCGGAGAAATACGGTGCCCAGGCGCTGAAGATAACCAGCGCCGCCAGAATAGCAATAGTCGGCGTGGAGGAAAAAGACGTTGACAGCATCTGGTCAGAGCTTGGGATGAAACCGGGTTTTGCGGTTGGGCTTTGTGTGCGTAGTGTCAAGGCCTGTCCCGGCACTACATTCTGCAAACGAGGTATACAGGACAGTCTTTCTTTAGGTCTGAAGCTTGACGGCAAATATCACGGTTTGGAATTACCCAGCAAGTTTAAGATTGGTGTCAGCGGCTGTCCAAACCAGTGTGCGGAGACGTGCATAAAGGATATCGGTCTTGTGGGAAGGAAGAACGGCTGGATGCTTCTTGTGGGCGGAAACGGTGGCGCCAGGCCGAGACTTTCCCGTGAAATTGCCAGAGACCTTACTGAAGAGGAGGCACTCGAACTGATTCATAAGATTATCGAATTTTATAAATCGAGTGCGAAACCACATCAAAGATTAGGTGCGATGATAGAGAAAATGGGATTTGAAGAATTTAAGGCAGCGATTCTTGGTGATTAGGCAGATTAGACAAGTAAAAGATGTGTTGGAAAGGTTGTACGAAAAGTATAACCACCACAGTCTTATAAAGCCGGACCCGCTGCAGTTTGTTTATAAATATCGCCGTAAGGCCGATATGGAAATCGCTGCATTTATGGCATCTGCTCTTGCTTACGGCAGAGTGGGTCAGATTGAAAAAAGTCTGACCGACCTCTTTGGGCGTATGGGTAACAGTCTCTACGATTTTGTGATGAGCTTTGGAGAAAGAGACCAGATAAAACTAAAAGATTTCAAGTATCGTTTTACGACCGGTCAAGCTATCAGCGATTTGCTCAAGCTGTTAAAAAACATTCTGAAAAGATTCAACAGCATCGAAATTTTTTTTGTTCAGGGTTATCACTCAAGTGACAAAAACATTATCCCTGCATTATCACGATTTTGTAATTCACTTCTGGAGATACATAGTAAAAGCAATAATGGTCAAGTTTCAAAGGGGCTTTCTTATCTGCTGGCCAGGCCTGAAACCGGCAGTGTCTGCAAGCGGCTTAATCTTTTCCTGCGTTGGATGGTGCGGGATGATGATGTGGATACGGGTTTGTGGAAAGAGGTTGATAAGAGAGGACTAATTGTTCCGGTAGACGTACATATGAGTAGATTGTGCAGAGTTTTAGGGCTTTACAATAGAAAGACGGTTTCCTTGTCGGCTGCTGTGGAAATAACAAATAGTTTTGCAGAAATTGAACCGAACGACCCGGTAAGATATGATTTTGCATTGAGCCGAATTGGAATTATTGAAAACTGTAACGGCAATTTCCGTCCGGAATGTAAATCCTGTGAATTGGCCGAATTGTGTCAATTTGTGGAATAATAAAAATGGAGAATCGGATTTAAATGAACTCCGACCAATTGGAAAAATACAGTTCTGCGATAACGCTTTCAGATATGGAAATCTTTGTATTTCCGGAGCTGATGTTCAGCTTGGTTTTGGCTAATATTATAAGCCCTGTTATCTGGCAATGGCGGCAGCTTGACTGTTTCAAAAAGCTGGAGGGTAAGAGCAGCTACAAGAAGCTGATGCGTCTGAAGCAATTCATAATGGATGAATACGAGTTTAATCTTGACCTTGAAACGTGGGGGCTTACCAACCAGACTGAGGAGCTTAAACGATTTGAGAAATTTATCTCGCCTGAAGATATTGCCGGAAGCAACGCACTGTTCGGCTATCACGGTG
The DNA here is from genome assembly GCA_030604525.1 of Phycisphaerae bacterium. Taxonomy (GTDB): domain Bacteria; phylum Planctomycetota; class Phycisphaerae; order Sedimentisphaerales; family Anaerobacaceae; genus JAUVVQ01. Next base: position 46,827 of record JAUVVQ010000001.1, read on the forward strand.
ATAAGTATTATTTCGATGTTGATATTCGCAAGCATTTCGGCCTGGATAAATATGACAGCAACATTATTCCTTATTGGAAGACAGAAACAATCGAGGCGATGAATGCTTTTGGCTTTAAGCAAAATTACGAAAAAGCGGCCGGCGAATGCGTATCGCTTGCCGCTCTTTACGCAGCGGCAGCTTTCGTTGTCTGCCGGATACCGCTGGAAGATATCTATATGATACTGACACCGCTGCACTCACAAAATTTTGTCGATACAAATAGCGGCGTGCTGACTAACAACAGAAGAATCGCTACCAAAACTATGTGGTTCAACGGCACTGCTATTTCTGAGAAGGCCCAGCGGGCGCTGCGAAATGAACAGGTTACGATAGTAGCCCACAATACCGGTTTTGTGCACTGTTTTTATAAAGATGCAACAATGAAGCAAAGTGCTTACGAACATTTCGCCGAGCAGCTTGGCAGCTATCTTTCTGCGGATTTGAGCACGCTTACCCTGGCGAATTTTCTGCGATGTCACCGTGAGTACCAGAGGAATTTCCAATTCTGTTGTGACCAATGTAAGCGGGGGTCGAAATACGCCAAAGCTGAGGTGCTTTTTCATTATGAGCACGGCAGTAATTTCAGGATTGCTGATGATACATTTGAGAAACTGCTTGAAGAGGTAAGCGATGAGGATTTATCGCCGGATAAGCTGCCGGACAGAATGTGCTGCCGTCAACTCTGTGCTTTTGCAGACTATGAAAACCTGGACGTAAGAGGAGAATCTGACAGGCCCGCAATCAGAAAATATCTGGCTCCCTTTGTGCCGCAAGTCGATAAATTCTTGGAGGAGCTTGGTGTGTTCTTACACGTTGAGCCGAAATTGCCCGGCTTTGAGAAAACCTTTGTTGATAGCCCGTCCATCAATCTTTCAGCCGAATATAGCAGGAAACAGATAATCGACTATCTCGGAGCAATTCGCAAAAGCAGCACTACCGCCGACTTGGCCTTTTACGCATACCGTGATATGGAAAATTGTGATTGGCAGCCGTTTATCAAAGCAGCCATAGAACGTAACCCTGTTTCAATAGAGGCAACGAAGTCAATGTCACTTGATGCGGTGTATAACTGGCTTGAGCAGATGGAAAACGACTCGATTTATGATGGTAAACGCCTGGGACAACCTGACGAGGTTGCAAATTATAAAAGAGGCGATGGGCTGGAAAAAGCCTTTCTGTTAGCTGCCGTTGCTCGCCGGAGAAATCCCGAACAGGACATTAAAATGACAGCAGCTAACAATAATGTGCTACTGGAGGTAGAGAAAAAATACGAGTTTAGGTCCGACAAAAGACTTACTAAAGAGATTAAAATCCCAATGGTGGACTCAGTTTGATAGTATTGTGTGTGGCCGATTTTTGCTTTTGAGTGGTTCTTTAGGGCGTCTGCGGTATTTCCTTCCGCCTCGCCACGTCCTTCGAAGTATTACAATAAATCTGCGGTTGGCGGACGGTCGTGGCCTTACATCCATTCCTAAACTCCCCACACAAAATATACGAGTGGTAATGCTTTAGCTTTTGAAATGTTTGCGGTGGCCGTGATATGACTTTTTTGCTCCGGAGGTGCGTTTACTTCTCGGCCGTTCCTTGTGTCGCGAGGGTTTGGAGCTTTTGGCGGTCTTCGGCTCTGGCGGCGGGGACTTGACGTATGAGAAGCCCTTGCACTTCTTCGCCGTGAGTTTGCGTTCTATGAACTTGCCGACCTCGCGCAGGTACTTTTTCTCTTCGCTTGAAACAAACGTGATCGCGTCGCCGGTGGCCGTCGCTCGGCCTGTCCGGCCTATCCGATGGACGTAATCCTCGGCGTGAGTGGGCACATCGTAATTGATAACATGTGATATTCCCTCGACGTCGATGCCGCGGGCGGCGATGTCGGTGGCAACCATGACCTGATACTTGCCGCTACGAAAGCCGTCGAGTGCTCGCTGCCGCTGGTTCTGGGTACGGTCCGAATGCATCGAGACAGCGACGATGCCGGCGCGTTTGAGCCGTCTGCTGATTTTGTCTGCCCCGTATTTGGTCCGTGAGAACACCAGCACGCTGAACATCCGCCAGTCCTCAATCATATATAGCAGAAGGTCCATCTTCAGCGCCTTCTCGACTGCATAGATATGCTGCGTGATGGTATCGATCGGGTTGCGGGGCCGGCCTATCTGTATCACCTTCGGCTTTTTCAGTATGTCGGCCGCCAGGGTCCGAATCTCCGGCGATATCGTCGCCGAAAACAGCAACGTCTGGCGTTTCTTCGGGAGCCAACCCACGACCCGCCGCACGTCGTTGACGAAACCCATATCGAGCATCCGGTCAGCCTCGTCCAGCACGAGCACCTCGACGCTGCTCAGTCGGATCGTGTTGCGTCCGATATGGTCTATCAGACGTCCGGGCGTGGCGACCACGATATCGACGCCGCTGCGCAATGTTGCGATTTGCTTGTTGATGCTGACGCCGCCGTAAACCGCCAGGGCCTTAATGTTCGTGAACCGCCCGTAGCCGAGTATAGATCTTTCAATCTGCACGGCCAGTTCGCGCGTGGGAGTGAGGATTAATGACCTGACAGCCCGCTTCCGCCCGGGCCGCTCGTGGCTGAGACGATCCAGTATCGGCAGCACAAAAGCCGCTGTCTTGCCTGTACCCGTCTGGGCGCAGCCGATGATATCGCTGCCCTTAATTGCCGCCGGTATTGCCTGCAACTGTATTTCCGTGGGGGCTGTGTAACCTGTCGCCAGTATCCCACGAACCAGCGGGTCTGAAAGACCAAATGTTTTAAATGGCATTTAATTGTCCTAAAATAAGGTTTCGTAAGTCAAAATAAATACTCGCATCAGTTTAACTTTAATCACCGAGGCCGACAGGGACACCGATTCAAAGGGATAAATAATAACCTTGGATTTCCCCTTTACACGGTTAAGAAGCATACTTTTCTCAGTACGACAGCAATAATCTTACCAAATTCACCTTAAACTATCAAGAAATCCAAATCCATCGGGCTCACCTCGATCGCAGTCGAAGGACACTAAATCATTCTTGACTTAATTGGCTTTTCGGACTTGCCTTGCTCGCCATGATGCGTCGCAACGAGCCAGAATGCTTCGGGGCACTGAACACCACTGGGCAATTATTTATTCTTCTTTTCTTTTTTCAATCTTCGCTTTTCCTTTAGACTAAGCTGGGCCTTTTTCTGTTGTTCTCTTCTGCCTTTATCTTTTTTCCCACTATCGCCCATATCTATTTCTCCTTTTTCAGATTAGGTAATAACAATGATTATACAGTCTACATAAAACGCCAAACATAGACTTTTTTCCATTTTAACAAGTTCCCGTTGCTTCTTCAATATTTATCCGGGCCTATGGCGGACTCGTCCAATCTCTTGTGCTGCAATTATATGAATTTGCGGGATTAATACAAGGTATTTCCTTTGACGGCAAGTGTGGTGCGGGCGGTTGCATTGACTCAAAATTACAGCAGTATAATACAGAACTTGACAAAAGATTTTAACTATTCGATAATTAACTTCAGAATTGTTCAAGATTTATTTGAAGACGATTAATAATGACTGATTTTGCTAAAACAATGGTGATTGATTTTTGGGCTACCGTGGCGGAGATGTCGCCATATTTATTGTTTGGTTTTTTGGTGGCAGGAATCCTTTCGGTGCTTATATCGCAACGTGTAGTGGAAAAACACCTTGGCGGTAAAGGAATATGGCCTCTGGTTAAAGCATCGCTTTTTGGTGTTCCACTGCCTTTGTGTTCGTGCGGCGTTATTCCGGTATCGATGTCACTGCACAAACACGGTGCGAGCAAGGGCTCCGCCGTCTCTTTTCTACTCTCCACACCACAAACCGGTGCCGACAGTATTTTTGTAACATTGAGCCTTCTTGGGCCACTTTTCGCCATTTTCAGACCTTTGGCGGCATTTATAACCGGTATTATCGGGGGTACATTAGTCAATATGTTCGACAAAGAGCCGGATGATAAAGAACAGAAGTCGCAGGAATATACGGAACAACACTACCGTGGAAAGCAAGACAAAAAAATCTTTAGAGGCCTAAGATATGGTTTTGTTACACTGCCGCGGGATATTGGCAGAGCTATGTTAGTGGGTTTGATTATTGCGGCTGTTATTTCCGCATTGGTGCCCGATGGCTACTTTGCCGAACATCTGGGTACGGGGATTTTTGCGATGGTGGTTATGATATTTTTGGGGATACCGGTTTATGTCTGTGCGACCGCATCGGTACCAATTGCCGCTGCTATGATTGTAAAAGGACTCGCACCAGGGGCCGCCTTAGTTTTCCTTATGACAGGTCCAGCAACGAATGCTGCGTCATTTGTCACCATCTGGAAAACGCTTGGCGCAAAAACCGCTCTCGCTTATATTATCTCCATCATCGGTTGCGCACTCACCGCCGGTTTGCTGCTCAATCAGCTCGCAGAAGGACTGGATTTAAACGTTACTGCAAAAGCTTCCTGGATGCTCCCGAACTTCGTCAAAAACGCCTCCGCCGTCGCCCTTATCGCCATCTTAATCATACCAATCATCAAAAAGAACAAGGACTCAAACAACTGATTGACACCTAACGAGAGGTCTTTGTCTTAAAAAACCATTTTTGTAAAAGCGGAAATGGTTTTATGTGATTCAGTTGGTTCTATAGCTTTTGTGATTCAGGATTTGTTATTCTGCTGGGTTTAAGGTTTTCTCATTTCGGATGGCATCCGCAGGCCGGCGGTCCCTTTAGCATCTCTGAAATCGGTTATAATTTTCACAGCATCTTCCGGCTTATCAACGAGGTCAAAGACATCAATGTCCTGTGATAAGATATAATTGTGTTCGGCAAGCATTTTCTCTTTTATCCATTTAATCAGTCCCTCCCAATAATCGGTACCAATCAAGACGACGGGGAATGAGACCTGCTTTAGAGTTTGTATTAAGGTAAGCGACTCGAATAGTTCATCCATTGTGCCGAATCCGCCTGGGAAGACGATAAAGCCGTGTGCATATTTGAGGAACATCATCTTACGGCAAAAGAAATACCTGAAGTGCAGTGAGAGATTTTGAAATTTATTTGGAATCTGCTCAATTGGCAATTCCATATTCAGTCCGATGCTTTTACCTCCTGCTTTGTTTGCGCCTTTGTTAGCGGCTTCCATAATTCCTCCGCCTCCGCCTGTTATAACAGCGAATCCGGCATTGGCCAATTGTTTAGAAGTTTCTTCGGCAAGCTCATAATGCTGGTGGTCCGGCTTAACTCGAGCGGAGCCGAAAATTGAAACGGCAGGACCAACGTCAGCGAGCTCCTGGAATCCTTCGACGAACTCCGCCATTATTCTGAATACTCTCCAAAGGTCCTGAACAGGACTATCTATCATTGAGGTCATAATTTACAGCTCCTTTCATAATGGCCCGTTTTAAGGTCTATCGCAAATCGGGTTTATCTGCTGCCGGACAATACTTTGCAATCGGGCAATTTTCACAATCAGCTTTTCTTGCTTTACAAATATTTCTTCCGTGAAAGATTAACAGGTGGCTGAAAATTGTCCATTTATTCTTTTGTATTATTTTGGCTAAATCAAATTCGAGCTTTACAGGGTCTTCGTATTTTGAAAGGCCGAGTCTTCGAGAAAGCCGAATGACATGAGTGTCGCAGGTTATTGTCTGCTCACCGAAGGCATTTGCAAGTATGACGTTGGCGGTTTTTCGTCCCACACCCGGCAACTCGAGAAGGTCTCTGATATTATCCGGCACCTTGTTCTGATATTTATGTGCAATTACAGAACAGGCATTTTTGATATTTTTCGCTTTATTACGATAAAATCCGGTACTTTTGATATCCGTTTCGATATCTTTTACATCGGCGTTTGCCCAATCGGAAGCCAACTCATATTTTTTAAAAACATCTTTTGTAACAATATTGACACGTTTATCGGTGCACTGAGCTGAGAGGATTGTTGCGACAAGAAGCTCGAGAGGATTTTTGAAAATAAGCGATGTTTTTGCATTCGGGTAAGTTTTTTTAAGCACCGGCAGGATTTTTTTAACTCTTTGGGCGGCGGTCATTCCATTCAATTTATCTATTTTGTTTTTTGCAGCTTTCCCGGCAGCCCTGACAGTTTTTTTTGGAGTTTTCTTTTTTGTCATTTACTTTTTCAAATCCGGTAGTTTTTCAATGATTTCGGTGAGCTGTTTTTTATCGAAGGTGCCGCGTATTTTTTCTATTTCCCCGTCCGGCAGAATTACAATGGTTACCGGCACATTTCCCGCCTCGCCGTAGATTTTCTTAAAGTCAACAGTAGCAGGATAGTCATTCAGGGTTGTATCCGCTTTGATTGTCAAGACGTTTTTCTTATCGAGAAGCTCAGCCATTTTTTGGTTCTGGTAAACTTTTTTATCCACTACTTTGCAACTGGCACACCAGTCTGCGGTGAATTTCAGGAGAACGGGTCTTCCGTTCGCGGTTGCCTGTTTTACAAGAGCGGCATCATATTTCTGCCAATCAATAGCTTGTTTGGCAGGAGCAGGCAGGAGGTAAAGTCCTGCTGCAACGGCGATAACTAAAGCAACGAGTCGGACTGTCCACTTTTTACCCGCAGGTGTCGAGAAGCTGACCCACTTACCCCACATCCAGAGGCAAAAGCTGAAGATTATTCCGTAGATAAGCACATTTACGAGTCTATCTTTCGGCAGTGCCGCCAAAGTAAGCTTAACAGCAATAAAGAAGAGCAGGAAGGCAGTTGTCTGTTTAAAAATCTCCATCCAATTACCGGGTTTTGGAATGCGTTCCAGAAGTGATGGAATCAGCACGATTACGGCATAGGGCAGTGCCATTCCTACTCCCATAAGGACAATAGCTATGCTGCTGACCAGTAATGTCTGTGTTTGTGCCCAGACGAGGACAAATCCAAGCAAGGCCCCGCTACAGGGAGTACTTAGTATTCCTGCAAAAAAGCCCATACCGGTTGAGCCGGCGATGCCGGAAGCAGAACTCTGTTTGCCGGCGACGGATGATGGCAGTGCGAACGTGACAACATCCAACATTACGAGTGCAAAGAAAACGATAGCTAAAAACAGGAATATGACTGCAACGGGGTAGCGAAAGAGACTGTTTAAATCAAGAACCGCTCCGGTGGAAAGGTTTATGATTGCCGATACCACTGCGAAGGTTGCGAAAAATAGAATGACTCCGGCGCAGAAGGCCATTCCGGAGGTGATTCGTCTTCTGCTGGAATGTTCCGCCTGCTTGATAAGCCGCATCATAATCAGCGGTATGACGGGCAGGACACAGGGCATAATGTTTATGGATATACCAGCTACAATTGCCAGGAGATAATAGAGTGCTGTGCCGTACGGCAGAATCTTCTGCCTTTGTGGCTCAACTTTTGCGGAAGAGGTCAATGGTATTTTTTGGTCAGGCGTTTTGGCAATGATTTTCTTCCAGGAGTCAGTCTCGGCAAGATTGATTGAATATTTGAAAGCTTTTTTGAAAGGCAAACAAATCTTAGAAGTGCAGGCAAGGCCGGAGATTTCAAGATTAATATCCGCCCGCCCATAATCAGATTCAGTTTTCTGAGAATCAATTGGGACAAAGACGGTGAATTGGCCGACATACACCTCAACATTTTTTTTCTGGTCTTTATCATAAAAGACCTCGGGGTTCGGAAATATCGGTTCACCGAAGTTAAGTGTCTTTGATTTTGCCTGGACTTTCAGGTTAAAAGCTCCCGGTGCCGTCTGCTCATTCGCATAATAATGGATGTCGTCAGTTCCCTGAAACATTACGGCCAAGGCGTTCTTCTGGTTTCTGCGAACAGGTTCAAGGCGAGCAGCGGAATACTCGTTTTGATATCTTACAATCTCCAGCGGTTCTGAAGTGAGCTGACCGTTGGTCTGCGCTAAAATGACACTATTGAGAGCCAAAAGGACAATGATGGATTTGAAAAAGCTCTTTGCCAACAAAACCACCCTTAATAACATAAGGACCTCAAAGAAAATTGTTTCGATAGAGAAGCTCCGTTAAGCTGATTTCTCCGACTATTTTTTGTCCGCCTCCGATTGTTTTTCTTTTTCGGCAGTTAATAAATCAGCAACAGTAGGTTTGTCCAACTTTTTGCCTTCCAAGATGGATTCGACGTCATCGGCATCAAGTGTTTCATATTTCAATAATGCCTTTGCGATATTTTCGAGTTTGTCCTTGTTGTCTTCAATTAACTGCCTGGCTTTTTCATACGCCTGGTGGATAATTTTTTTGATTTCCCCATCGATTTCTTCGGCGGTTTTTTCGGAATATTCTTTTTCTGTAGGCAAAAGATATGACAATTTATCCATTCCCTGCTCCGAACCATAGTTAATCAGTCCAAGCTGAGAACTCATACCCCAGGTTAAAATCATCTGTTTTGCGATTTTTGTAGCTTGTTGAATATCCGACTGAGCCCCGCTGGATATATCATCGCAGAAGAGCTCTTCGGCGATTCGTCCTCCTAAGCATACCTGCAAAAGCGCCATACAATATTTTTTTGTAAATATAGTTCTATCTTTTTCAGGCAAAGCGAATGTAGCTCCCCCCATCGGACCTCTGGGGATGATGCTTACTTTATGAAGTGGGTCGGCATCCTTTAAAACCGACTGCACCAAGGCGTGTCCGGCTTCATGATAAGCTGTTATGTTTTTTTCTTCCTGGTCGATAAGCCGGCTTTTTTTTGCTCTTCCCCACCTGACCTTATCGCGAGCTTCTTCCAGGTCCTCCATTTCGACATATTCTTTATTCGCCATAGTAGCAGCGAGTGCAGCTTCATTTATAATAGCCGCCAAATCGGCTCCGCTAAACATTGGTGTTCCTCTGGCCAGTCTTTCCAAAACAATATCTGGTCCGAACTTTACGTTTCTGGCATGGACCTTCAGAATGTCCAATCTTCCTTTCAAATCCGGCAACGGGACAACAACCTGCCTGTCAAATCTTCCCGGGCGTGTTAATGCGTGGTCCAGGATATCGGACCTGTTTGTTGCGGCAACTACAATAACCTGGTCATCCGTTTCAAAGCCGTCCATCTCAACCAAAATAGCATTTAGAGTCTGCTCTCTTTCATCGTGCCCGCCGCCGGCATAACCACCCCCCCGTTTTCGGCCGATAGCATCAACTTCATCAAGGAAAATGATGCAAGGAGAATTATCTTTTGCCTGTTTGAAAAGGTCTCGGACTCTTGAGGCGCCGACTCCGACAAACATTTCAACAAAATCGCTTCCAGATATGCTAAAGAAAGGGACGTCCGCCTGCCCTGCTATAGCTTTTGCGAGTAAAGTTTTCCCACAACCGGGCGGCCCTATAAGTAATACGCCTCTCGGTATACGTCCGCCGAGCCGCTGGAATTTCTTCGGGTTCTTGAGGAATTCGATTATTTCAGCTACTTCTTCCTTTGCTTCCTGGATACCGGCAACATCTTCGAAAGTAACTTTAACCTTGTCTTTGCTTTGCAGGTGATGTTTGCTTCGACCAAAGGACATCAACATTCCGCCGGCACCGCTACGGAGGTTTCTTGCGAAGATAAAATAAAAGAACATCACCAATAAAATTATCGGCAAGAGCATTCCTATCAGATTCCAAAGCCAGCCCCTTGAGGGTTCGGCTTTATATTTAACATTGTATTTTTCCAGCAAGTCCCCGATTATCTTCCCATTAACCTGTGGTTTGTAATTAACGACAAAACGTTTTTCCTTAAGATTCTGGTTCTTCAAATATTCAGTTTCAAAGGTGCCGGTAAGCTCGGTTTCTTTTATAGTTACCTCTTCGACGTGGTTATTTTTGACGTGTTCTACGAACTCATCCAATCTGATTTCCTGAACTCCCTGCCATTGCTGTAGCAAAAGCATTATCGTAAAAATTGCCAAGGCGATAAGCAGCCAGCTAAAGGGGCTTTTTTTATAAGCTTGCAACTGCTGTTTTCTGCCCTGCTGGTTACTCTTATTCGTGGGGACTTGAGGTGGTTTTTTGTTTTGATTGTTACTCATAATTGGAATATTACCTATATTTTCTGTTTATTTTTTGAAATAGTTACCATGGTTTTTCCATTAACTCTACGATTTTTTTTGCCAGGTTGTTTGCAGCCAGAGTGGAAGCATAATCGAAGTTTTGCTGCTGCCATTCGGAATAGCTTGCCGAGGCACTGATGGTTCTATTGTCCAGGAACAATTGTCCGGTTTTGAAATTTTTCCAATTAACCACAGCGCTAATCTCAACTTCCTTTTCCAGAGCTCTGCCGGTTTCCCGCTCGGTGCTAAGGATAGGTCTTGAGACTGATGTTATCTGTCCTGTAATTACAGTATCAGCTCGTTCTCTGCTTGAGACCACTTTATATGGTGTTTCAACTTCAATGCGTTTTGCAAGTGCATCGGTAAGCTCATATTCGACCCCCCTCCAGAAGGTTCTGTTATCAAACATCTCGATGTAAACGGTAGTAATATTTTCTGAGGGGAAAAGTGATTCCTGCGAATAGTCGCTTAGTCCGGTGCAACCGGCGAAGAGCCCACAAATGCCACTCAGGACAAAAAGCATTAAAGGCAAAGGGCATTTTTTTATGAAGAAGCTTTTGTTCATCCTGTTACCTTTTTCCTTTCTCAATTATTTTCTAATTTTTCACATGCAAGCTTTGCCGCTGTAGTTTCCGACCATTTATCCTCATCCACAATCATCCGGTAATAAAGGTTTGCAGCAAGCGTGTTTCCAGTTCTTTCATAAAAGTCAGCGATTTTAAATTTTTTTTCGGCCAACAATTCATTTATATTTTTTATTTTTTCAGGGATACCTATTTTCTGAGCATTCTGAGGATATTTTAGTTTGAAGTTTTCATAGTAAGTTTTAGCACTGATTAAATCAGAAGCATCATAACGCGGTCCGCCATAAGCAGCATACTTACAACGAGCCATTTTTAACAAGGCGATTTGACCTGTTTTTCCTGCGGACCACTTTGAGTAAACTTCCGACCATCTCTGGTAGGCGTTTTCAAATTTTTTTCTTTTTTCATAACTTTCGGCAACGGCCACGGCAGCTTTTTTTGCTATCGGCATATCCGGGGCATAGTCGATGATTTTATCCATAATTTTTTCGCCTTGAGCATATCCCTTGATTTTAAACAGCTTGAGTATTTTCAGCTTTCGTCCCGCCAGGAAGGCATTAGCGATTGCAAACTCTCTATCCAAAGCTACCTGATAAAGTTTACTTTCCGGAAACTGCGAAAGGAATTTATCATAACTGTTTACAGCTTTGATGAATTTATCCTCTGCAAAAAGTATCTCAGCTTTAATGAAGGCATCCAGGCCATCGCCTTTGATTTCGGGGAAATCACCCTTTATTTTATTCCAGGCATCCCGCACTTTCCGGACTTCTCCTTTGTTTAGCGAGTCTTTTATTTTTGCAGCTTCCAAGAGCAGCTTGTCCTGGGTCTGGTTATCCAAAGGTTCCCATATCTTTCCCTGTTCCAGATGCCAGGTTTCAGCTATAGATACTGAAGAGGACGCCAGGATAAACGTGAGGGCAAAAACGCATTTTAAAGGATTTTGATATCCAGACATAAGAACAAATCCTAAAATGAAGGCCTTAATTCAGATTATAAAACATTCTCGTATTATACCTATTATCAAACCGATTGAAAAGACCCAACTGAAAAATAGCAACCTGCTAATTTTTCGTCAAATCGAGCTGTTTTCCTTCAACCCGCCAAAGGCGGGGGCTGCTGAAGCAGTTATTTTCCCAATCAAATCAAATTAAAAGCAGGTTGGTTTGCTTTTTTTTGCAACATTTCGGCTGGGGATTCCGTCTAAACATATGTAAAAGAGCTTTCAGTGTTAATTCGATAGTTTATACAAGCTGTTGAAATCAATAGGTTTACAAGAACTTTCAACCGAAAAATACGTATTGTTTCAATTGTTTTTGTTTAAAAGGACCATATATAGTCGATTTTGCTTTTTTTTTGTAACTCTTTATTGTATAATGAGATAGGTACTAATGCTACTACCAATGAATGATTGGGGTGTATCGGAGCAGGGATGATGTCTGTAAAGTTAAGTCGCAAAAAAGTTGTTTTGTGCTGTCTTTTGACAGCAATATTGTTTGTTCTGGCAAACGGTTGTATGAGTCCGGATGAGTACAAAGCTGATGCCGACAAGGAGGTATATAAAGTCATCGAGGACAAATGGGAGGGTAGTTTCGGTGAGAGGACCAATTATAAGATATCCGATTCGGAGCCGTCGCCCAATGATATTCAAACACCAAATCCGGCTGGAATCTCAGGGGTACTGGCACTCGCAGAGGCGGCAGCGATAGCAACAGCGAACAATCGGGACTACCAACAGCAAAAAGAATCACTGTATGGGGAAGCTTTGCGTTTGACCGGCACCCGACATCAGTATGCTATACAATGGTTCGGTGCAATTGATGGTAAATATACAGATGATAAAGGCAGCGGGTATGAAGAGTTCAAAGTCGGAGGCGAAGGAGACGAAATAGGCGTAAGCGATGAGGAAGTTTTCAGCAACGGCGTTCTTTTTTCAACAAATCTTGCGCTTAACTGGGCCCGTTTTCTGACAGGGGACCCCCGGAATACACTCGGCTCGGTTTTAAGCGGGGATATAACAGTTCCATTGCTGGGAAATGGGGCCGGCAAGCAGGCGTGGGAAACTTTAACCCAGGCGGAACGAAGTATGCTATACCAAATACGAACATTTAACCGATACCGCAAAACGTTCGTGGTAGGCATTATAAATGCTTACTACGGGGTTTTACAACGAAGAGATTCGGTAATAAACGCCAGGAATAACCTGGCAAGGAAGCAGGATTCTACCAAGCGGCTTGAAATGGAAGCAGAGTGGGGGCGTAAGGCGCAGCTTGACGTGGATGAAGCGAAACAAAGTGAATTGAGTGCTCAAAATCAATACGTGGCAGCTCAACGAGGCTATGAATCTGCGCTGGATAATTTTAAAGTAAAGCAACTTTCCCTGCCAACAGATGCAAATATTTCGCTGGACCCCAACGAGTTGAAGGCATTGGAAGAGATAAAGATAGGCAAACCCGACTTCACTTTGGAAGCATCGATTGATACGGGCTTAACACAACGGCTGGATTTGGCGAATACTTACGATAAAATTGATGATGCAGTTCGCAATCTCGAACTTGCGTCTGAAGGTCTTGGCCCGCAGGTGAACATTAGCGGAAGTATTAATGTAAACTCAAGAGCAGATACTGATTTTAGCCAGTTGCAGTTTCAGGAAGGTAGTTACAGCACAGGTTTTGGTGCGGATTTGCCGTTTGACCAAAAAGATGAGCGTAACTCTTACCGGAGTGCTTTGATAACCTTGACGCAGGCACAGAGAAGTTATGATAAAGCCCGTGACAATATTGAACTAACGATAAAAGACGATTACCGTCAGGTTCTTGAGACGGCAGAGCGGTATCGAATACAAAAGATGAGTCTGGGATTAGCTCAAAGCCGGGTAAGGAATAATGAGATGATGCTTGAGATAGGCCGAGGGACAGTGCGTCAATTACTGCTGTCTCAGGATGCACTACTGGATGCGCAAAACGCAGTTATCAGCGCCTTGATAAGCCATACGATGAAAAAGTTAAATTTTTACACAAATGTAGGTGTTTTACAAGTAAGACCGGACGGAATGTGGGAGATAAAAGCTAAATGAGAAATAATAATAACAAAAAGAATAGGGCAAAAAGGCAAGGGAGTAAAGGTGGATTTATGAGGAACACTAAGTGGTGGTGGGTAGTCTTAATTCTGGTGATAACAGCGGCGGGGTCGGTATTTTCCTTTGCGTTGATAAAAACAAGGAGTTCCAACGATTCGTCTGGGAATCTCAGCACATTCACCATTCGCAGAGATAATTTGCTGGTAACTGTTACCGAAGGGGGCAGCATCAAGGCGCGTAATATGAAACAAGTTAAAAACGAGGTGGATGAAAGGCAGATGACTATAATGGAGATAGTCGATGAAGGGACTTATATAAGCAAGGAAGATGTCAATAACGGCAAAGTGCTTGTAAAACTGGATTCTTCTGCTTTGAAGGATAAAGTAACACAAAGCAAAATGAGCTTTGCCAGCGCCGAGTCGAGCTATTTGCAGGCGCAAGAGGGCTTAACAATTCAGAAGAACCAGAATGAAAGCACTATTGCCGCAGCCAAGCTGAAAGTTAAATTTGCTCTGATGGACCTGCAAAAATATATCGGGCAGGAAATAGCTGACCGAATCATCGAAGATGTAAACAAGGCAGAAGAAATAACGTCATCTTATATAAATTCCCTCCTTTCCGACCCTAACAAATTAGGCGGAGGAGCTTCCCAAAAGTTAAAACAATACCGGGATAGCATTGCCCTTTCAGAACAACAATATAAGAAAGCAGAGAACCAGCTAATCGGGACACAAAGACTCCGCGACGCAAATTACGTCTCCGCACTTGAATTGACACAGGATAATCTGAATGTTGAAAGCAGTAAATACAAGAAAGAGCAGGATGCACTTTCACTTGAGCTATTTAAAAGATATGACTTTCCGAAGCAATCACAAAAGCTTTTAAGCGACTACAATGAATCGAAGCGTGCGTTGGTAAGGGCTCATGCTGAGACGCGTTCCAGACTTGCTCAAGCGGATGCGCAACTTAAAAACGCAGAATCAAGATACGAGAATGAAAAGAAAGACCTTGACGACGACCAGCAAGACTTAGCGAAGTGTATAATCAAGGCCCCTGCGTCTGGTTTAGTAATTTACGGGACCGGTTCAAGCGAGGATGCGTTCAGGCGTATGCGCGGCAGCGGTATCATTGATGAAGGCGAAACGGTTTATCGCGGCCAAGTTCTTATAACACTGCCGGATATGTCGAAGATGGAGGCAGAAGTTCAGGTTCACGAATCATCTGTGAATAAAATAAAGCCGGGTCAACGCGCCCAGATAGTTATGGATGCTTTTCCTGATATAACCCTGGATGGTGAAGTTGCCCAAATTGCTCCTCTTCCGAGCACAACTCGCGGCTGGTTTAATCCGGATACAAAGGTTTATGATACCAAAGTAAATATAAACGGGACGTATGATTATCTCAAGCCGGGGATGTCGGCCAAAATTACAATTTTTGTTGAGCAGTTAAAAAATGTTATCATAACCCCTATTCAGACAGTATCAAATCAGATGGGCAAGAAGATATGTTATGTTCTGGCATCGGAAACTCCGAAGCGAAGAGAGGTCAAGACGGGTTCATACAATGATACCTTTGTTGAAATTACTGACGGTCTTAAGGTCGGGGAGAAAGTGCTTTTAAGTCCTCCTAAAGTTACAGGAGCAAAATCTCAGTCTGAAGCACAACCAAAAGAAGAGATTGAAGGCAGCACAAGCAAGCCCGAAAGTGAAGGCAGCACAAGCAAGCCCGAAAGCCAAGGCAAAGGTAAAAGTGGCAGGCCGCAAGGACAAGGATTTGAACTTACGGATGAAATGACAACTCGTATATTAGGTTATATCGAACAGTCAGACCCCAACAAAGCTGAGGAACTTAAACAGCTTAAAGAAAGCGACCCTGAGAAGTTTAAAACCGAACTTAGAACACTTATGCGAAACCAAGCACAGCAATTCAGACGAGGTAGAGGTGATGGACAAAAGCGAGGAAGCAATGCAGCAGGTCGCCGAAAACGGCAAGCTCAATAAAGATATGCCGATTCTGTCGATGAAAAAGCTGAGCAAGAACTATCTTCTCGGTGAGGTGGAAGTTCATGCCTTACGTGAGATAAATTTAGCAATTCAGGAAGGTGAATACATAGCTATCATGGGACCGAGCGGTTCGGGCAAATCCACTTTGTTGAATATGATAGGTTGCCTGGACCATCCGAGCAGCGGCAGTTATTACCTTGGCGGCGAAGACGTTTCTTTGCTCGATGACAACCGGCTATCTTTAATTCGCGGTGAACGTATCGGATTCATATTCCAATCATTTAATTTAATAAACCAACTGAATGTTGTTGAGAACATAGAGGTTTCGATGTACTACCAGGGTATAGCAGAAAGAGCAAGTTTCAAGCGAGCTAAAGAATTAGCGGAGTTAGTCGGTCTCGGCGAGAGGTTACATCACCGGCCATTTGAATTAAGCGGAGGCCAGCAGCAAAGAGTAGCAATCGCCCGAGCACTGGCAAACGACCCTTTAATTATTTTAGCAGACGAGCCAACGGGTAATTTAGATTCGGAAAGCGGAACTGATATTCTTGTCATCCTTGACCGTTTACATAAAGAGGGTAAAACGCTTATATCTGTTACCCACGATGAAAGGATTGCCAGTCACGCTGAAAGGGTTATACACCTTTTTGATGGAAAGATAAGTAAACAAGAAGACCAAAGGGTATAAGAGATGTTCTTATTTCGTGTAAAACGCACGGTTAAATTAGGCATAAAAAGTCTTTGGATGCATCGGATGCGTTCTATACTGACGACGCTTGGTATCATATTCGGCGTGTCCTCTGTAATTGCCATGCTTGCCATTGGGGAAGGAGCCAGTAAACATGCACAGGAGCAGATTGCCAAGATGGGCAGTCAGAATATCATCATAAAGAGTGTGAAGCCGCCCGAAGATCAGGAGGCCACGGGTCAGCAGCAAAGTCTGCTTGAGTACGGTCTGACTTATTCCGATGCGGAGCGTTTTCGCAACAGTATACCCGAGGTGGAAGTAGTAGTGCCGAATCGAATTCTTTCCAAAAAGGTATGGTATCGCAATCGGAGAATAGACACAACAGTAATCGGGACAGTGCCGTGGTATCCTGAGCTGGCACCGATTGAATTAAAGATGGGACGGTTTATCAGCAGTGTTGACACGCATTACACACAGGGTATTTGTGTTGTTGATGAAATGGTAGTGGATAAACTGTTCGTATTTGATTATCCTTTAGGCCAGGATGTAAAAATAGGAAGCGATTATTACCGCGTAGTTGGTGTAGTCAGTCCTTATGAAAGCAAGTCTAACGGTAATAATCTTAACAACGGTGCTTCATCCGGGCAAACGCAATCTCAGGAGGGGACCAATGTAGGCAGGATTTATATTCCTTTGACTACTGTTAGAAACAGATTTGGTGAAATATCGATACAAATTTCCGGAAGCTCAGGTGCCAACGCAGAAAGGGTGGAACTGCAGGAAATTATCGTAAAGGCAGGTAATATAGGAAAAGTATTACCAACACGAGACATTATTGATACACTTTTAGACAGGTTTCATAAAAAGGCAGATTACCAAATCACCATCCCAATTGCCTTATTGAAACAGGCCAAGGAGTCTGCCCGTATATTTAGCATAGTGCTCGGCTCGATTGCAGCAATTTCTCTTCTGGTTGGTGGGATTGGAATTATGAACATAATGCTTGCCACGGTCAGCGAGAGGACACGGGAGATTGGAATTCGTCGTGCTCTGGGGGCAAAGAAACGAGATATAATGTTACAATTTCTTTCGGAAACATTGCTGCTGACTTTAATCGGAGGCATTTCAGGTATAATCCTTGGAGTGGTTATGCCGCTTCTGGTAACCCATTTTGCCAATATGCCAACAGTTATTACGGTTTATTCGCTTGTGTTAGCATTCGGTATCAGTGCAACAATAGGTGTAATGTTCGGGATGTATCCGGCTTACAGAGCGGCTAATATGGACCCGATTGAATCATTACGGCACGAGT
The DNA here is from genome assembly GCA_030604525.1 of Phycisphaerae bacterium. Taxonomy (GTDB): domain Bacteria; phylum Planctomycetota; class Phycisphaerae; order Sedimentisphaerales; family Anaerobacaceae; genus JAUVVQ01. The sequence goes on from JAUVVQ010000001.1 coordinate 64,549, forward strand.
AGAAGTCCAGCTTAATCCTCCTTCGGCGGACCAATTCAATTGCAGGATTATCTTTTCAAAGCAGACTGGAGGATATCTCTAATATCTTCGAGAGTGGGGACCCTGGGGTTTCCCTGGTAATCAGGTAAAACCATACACTGCTTTGCGAGCTCATCAAGCTGGTTTTCTTTAACCTCGAAATCAGAAAGTGAGAAATACATTCCAATTTTTTTGAGGAGCTTATCAATTTCTTCGCAGGATTTTTCAGCGGCCTTCTCGTCTGAGACCGACTCAAGAGCGGGATTAAAGATACGTCCCACAGCGGCAAATTCCGGTATGGCTTCTTTGTAAGTAAATCTCGTAATCTCAGGATAAAGCACTGAGAGGGCTTCGCCGTGCATTACTTTCGGATAAAACCCACCGATAGCCATACCCATACCGTGTGGTAAAGTAACACCGGCATTTGCAATGCACAATCCACCGAGGGTATCGGCCCAGGCCAGGGCTTCTCTGGCTTTTTTGTTCGAGCCGTCTTTGACCACCGCAGGCAAATACTTAGCGACTAATGAGATGGCCTCTTTTGCCATCATATTGATGTAAGCTGAAGAACCCGGGTTCTGCATGCTCTCAAAAGAATGACAGAATACGTCAAATCCGGTTGAAGCTGTGATGTGGGGCGGGACGGTGGCCATCAACTCCGGGTCAACAATGCTAACATCAGGATAAATAACAGGGTTGAAAATCGCAGATTTATATTTTTCAGCAGGATTAGTAAGGACGGCAACCTGTGTTACCTGTGAGCCGGTACCTGAGGTAGTAGTAACGGCTATGATAGGAAGAGTTTTTTCTTTCTGCGGCTGGGTGTCGCTCGACCAAATATAATCCCAGGCAGTTCCCTCGTGTGTAGCTTCGACTGCGATGGCTTTTGCTGTATCCATACTGGAGCCGCCGCCAATACCCAAGACAACATCAACATTGTTGTCTTTTGCCATTTTTGCTCCGGCGGTTATGCTTTCAGTGGTGGGATTTGGGACGGTGCCGGTAAAATGACTAACATTAACACCAGCATCTTTGAGGTAATTTTTGACCCTTTCAAAAACCGGCTCTAAAGCAGGGAACGGCTCAACAGTAACCAACAAGCAATTTTTGCCGTATTTGAAAACTATCTGACCAACTTCTTTCAACCGTCCGGAACCAAATTTAATTTCTGTCGGTTGATAGTAATCAAAACTTTTCATAATTTACCCTTCCTTTGCAAAGTTACACTAACAAAACATTTATAGTTTACTCATTCATTAAGCAAGAACAAGAGATTCAGGCAAAGACGGCGTAGCGCCATTTTGTGAACATACAAAGCTTGCAACACGATTAGCATGTTCGTTGATATCATCCAAATCATTACCGAGCAACAAGCCCAAGCTGACTGCGGCAGTGAAGGCATCTCCTGCTCCAACGGTATCGGCAATTTTCTCAGGCGGGAAGCCGTTATGTTCAGAATTTTTATCCCTGCTGTATAAACGGCTGCCCTTGTCTCCTTTAGTTAAAACAATTAACTTGAGGGAATAATTGTCAACCAACTGAGAGAGAATCTCTGTTTCAGAACCTGTCATATCAAGCAGTTCAGCTACAATCGGCAATTCATCATCGTTGAGCTTGAAGACATTGGAGGCCTCCAACATATCATCAACGACTTCTTTGCTGTAGAAGGACTGCCTGATATTGATGTCAAATACACGTAAGCAATCTGGTTTTGTATTTTTGAGGAATTCACGAACAGTATTGCGAGACACCTCCATCCGTTGACATAAAGAACCGAAGCAAACGGCATCGGCCTGTTTTGCCAACTCCAACAACTGAGGACTTGAGGGGATAAAATCCCAGGCGACGTTCTGATGAATGGTAAAATCAGGGACACCTTTATCATCAAGTTTCACAGTTACAGTTCCGGTGGGGTGTTCTTTGTCAACAGCTATATATTGGCGCTGCAGTTTCAGGGTTTCAAGCCGCTGAGTTATTTCATTTCCGAGCTGGTCATCACCTATGCAGCTTGCAACAATCCCTTTTGCTCCAAGCGTCTGTGCGTGGTATGCGAAATTAGCTGGTGCGCCGCCAAGCTGTTTGCCTTCCGGGAGCATATCCCAAAGAATTTCACCAAGTCCTACCAATGTATATGAGTCTGTTTCTGCCATAAAGATTTCTCCATATCTATATCAGCAAGCTTCCAGGTCAGTCCATATCAATCATAATCTTCATAACATTTCTGCTGTTTTCGTCGATGTATTTGTACGCATCCATATATTGTTCGAATGGGAAACTCTTTGTTACCAACGGTTCCGTGATAACATCACCATTCTCGACGAACTTAACGGCATCAAGATAATCCTCATGTTTATACATCAAGCTTCCAATCATACTAATCTCATGCTCTCCGAGGATCGCCATATCCACGACGGGGTTTTCTTCAAAGACACCGAGAATGACAAAGGTGCCGCCTTTTTCGATACACTGCAGTCCCTGAGTGAGGGCATCGGGCGAGCCGGCACATTCAAAAATAACCTGAACGCCTTCATCGCCGAAGAATTTCTTGACTGCATCTTCCAGTTTCATATCTTTCATTGCAAAGGATTTTTCCAACCCGCATTTTTTTGCGACCTCAAGTTTATACCCTCCAGAATAGTTACAAATCAGGATATCCTTTGCCCCTCTGGCACGGGCACACTGAGCAACCATATTACCGATGGTAGCAGCACCGAGAACCACAACGTTCTTCCCTTTGAGGTTTCCTGCCCTTCGGGTCGAGTGAGCACCACACGAAGCAGGCTCAATTAAAGCGCCCTGCTCAAAGGTAAAGCTGTCGGGCAACGGGACGATTTTCTCCTTCGTTGTTACGAATAAATCCTGTGCACAACCATTGATTTGAAAGCCCTCGACCTTGAGATTCTGACAAACGTGGTAATCACCACGTTTACAGGGGCCACACTCGCCGCATACGACCTGCGGTCGAGATGTTACTTTCATTCCCTTTTCGATTCCTTCAACGCCGGGCCCGACATCTTCGACTACGGCTGAGAATTCGTGTCCCTGGACAATCGGATAAGTAACCAAAGGGTGTTTACCTTTATTGACATGTATATCGGAGCCGCAGACCCCGATTCTTTTGATTCTCATCAGGATTTCGCCTTCGCCCGCTTTGGGTTCAGGGACATCCCCAAATTCGATTTTACCTGGTTCTGTCATTACAGCTTGTCTCATTTTTTTTTGCCTCCTTAAAGTTCTAAAATTCAAACTACATTAAATCTCAATAACAGTTTTATATTTTATAGTCCTTATCCCAGTATGAAATAAAGAACAATCATTAAACCAAACAGTATGCCAGCCATAATTCTCGGGTCTGTTATACCTGTTATTTTACCATACAAAATAAACTCCAGCGGATGCTTCCAGGTAAGGTTTTCGAGTTTCTCAGGTGTTGGCGCTGGTGTTGAGAAACTGACAATGATGTAAACAAGGATGCACATTACGAAAATGACACCGCCTGCCAGCATAAAGGGTATACCCAATCCCTCGGCTATCAGTTGTTTAGAGCCAATCAAGGGAATATCTATAATCAGATATACAACCCCGATGGCCAAATTGAACAGAAGCGTAGTAACCGCGGCCTGACTTGTACCCCTTTTCCAAAAGACTCCCAAAACAAAGATAGTGGTAATAGCCGGTGCGAACATCATCGGTATTTTATTAATGGCTTCAAAAATACTCTTGAACCTACCTCCCTGTGTTGACCATGCCATTGCCAGAAGAATGACAACCCCGGCGGTAACTCTCCCGAACCAGACGAGGGTTCGGTCTTTTGTCTCTGGTCTTATTCTCTTGAGGATATCCGTAGATGCAAGAGTGGCGGTACTATTCAAGGCCGCCTCTACAGTACTCATCAAAGCGGCGAGCAATCCTGCGGTAAAAAGTCCCAACAATCCTTTAGGCAAAAGGTTTTTCATCATTACCATCAATGTTGCATCGTGGTTCGAACCAATCTGGTCCTGGTAAAGAGCAAATGCCAGCACGCCCGGAAAAACCATAATAAAGACGGGCAGGATTTTGAGGAAACCACCGAAGATAGCTCCGTCTCTTCCGTCTTTTTCCGATTTTGCAGCAAGCATGTTCTGAACAATAGTTTGGTCGGTACACCAGTACCAAATACCCAGGATTGGATATCCGGCGATTACACAAAGCCAGGAATATGGATTCATTTGACCGGCGGCATTTTTAATCGGCTGCACCATACTGACATCAAGATTGGGCGAAACGGCTGCTTTCAGCTGCGCAAAACTCTCGATGCCATGTGCGGGCAAAGCCCATATTCCTAAAACAGTCAGTGCAATAGAACCAAAAAGCAATAAAACAACCTGGACGAGATTGGTAATCATAACTGCTCTGAGGCCTCCCATTATAGTATAGATGGCAGTAATGGTTGATATGCCAATAATAGAGAAATAGACGGGGAATCCGAAGAATTCTTTCAGAAGTATCGCCCCGGCATAAAGGCTTACTCCGATATGCACGAGGAGTGCTGATAGTATAAAGATAGTAGCGAGTATTGTACGAGTAAGGGAACAGTATCTTTTTTCCACATATTCGGGCAGTGTACTGAGTTTGTTCCTAAAATAAAAAGGAGCAAAGACCATCCCTAAAATAATTAAGCAAAAGGCCGCCCCCCATTCAAAATTACCGACTCCGAGTCCTGTTCTATGTCCGTCAGCAGCAAGTCCGACAAGGTGAATAGTAGAAATGTTAGCACAAAACAGACCCGGCCCAATTATAGTCCACGGCAGCGACCGGCCAGCTAAGAATAACTGCGTACTCGATGTTTTTTTCCTGTAGCCGGACCATATTCCTAATGCTAATATGCCCACAATATAGGCGATTACAATGCTTACATCCAGCATAGGAAGTGCAATTTCCCCTATTATCATATTTTTCCCTTTCGTAAAACAAAAATACTTAAAATATCTTCGAACCGACATAGCTTCCGCACAAAAGCAAGAATCGAAAGCATCGGGCTCACATCCCACCGTTCTGTTTTAAACCTTATAATAAGTGCAACAACAGAACTGGGTCAGGTTAACAAGAACAAACATAATATTGATTTATCCGGCCGTTGTAAAGAAAGATTTAAAGCATTTTTTTAACAGAACAGGCCCTTACTGTCCAGATAAAACCAGATAAAACCAGAATCTGTTTAAAAATTTATTAAAGAAAGAAGTACAGAATTTAATTTCTGAACCATTTGATATAAAAGATATCCAAATGTAAAAGTAGGTAAAAAAAGAGTTGCAAGTTATCGGTCTCTACAGTTTAATTTTTGAAACTCAAGCTTATTACGCCTGCGAGCAGGGGAAAAAGCGTCTCTTTGTGAGTCAATTAGTTGTTTTAAACCCTATAAGAGTCCTTGCTATCAACCAGCAAAAGGGGCTATCTGAATTCTCTCGGTTCCGGTCGAGTCGAGATTCATCCAGATAATCAAATCGCAACCGTTCAAGGTTTCTCTATAGCCATAGCGATAATCCCTTTTCGGCTTTGTTTTTTTTCGGTTTATCTTTAATTCAAAACTTTTCCTGCCCCAATTTTTTATAACCAGGGCTGGGTTTACCAATGGGGATTGCTTCTCAGCCGAGAACCGTAAGCTTAACAGGGCCGGCTTGCCACTCTGTTTTACTTCCAACAGATATGCCCTCTGATACTTATCGAAACCTTTATTGGTATATTCTGCACTTTCGAGCAGCAATGGGGGCGGATTAGTCCAGGATTTTGCAAGCGGCAGGATATCGGTAATCTCATCGTTGGTCATACCATATATTGCGGCAGCTTCATAGGAATTTCTTTTTTCCCCTTTATGAACAACGGGCATTGCGCTGGCCAGACAACGGCTGACTTTAGGAGTCTGTCCTTTTCGATATCCCCATATATATTTATCTATCTGGCTTCCAGGCTCAAAGATTATGAATGGTCTGTATTCAGATTTCATATTTACCATCTGGATATTTGCTTTCAGTGGTTTCGGGAAATATGGTGGTACACCCTCAGCCCAGGAATAGGTATGAGTTTGGCCTTTCATATTAGCAAGTGTGATCGCTTCTTTTTGGACATCATCGTCACAAGTGTTTCCTGTCTGTGGCTGAAGAATAGTTTCCTGAAACTGGAGGTAATCTTCGCCGTAGGTTGATGTATAATAGACCCATTTTCTGACAGCGACGCCATCGGGATAAACGGTAAAATACTCATCGGCCCAGTCGCCCCAGTCGGTGCGATTGTCCGGCCGGGCTATTTGATAAAACCTGTCACACAATGCATATCGCCAATGGACTACAATTCTTGCGTCATTATTTTCCAGAAGACGAACATTGGAATATCGGTTTTGCTTATCCATCATTACTTCGTAGAAGCCATTTTTCCCATTGATTTCCATACTCTGGTCGCTCATCAACTTATTATTTTCTGTAATCCAGATTGGTATATAGTTATTGGTGTGTACAAACATCAATCTGACGGGTGAATTATCAAAGCGGATGAGTAAATCAGGCCAGTCACCGATTCTCTGGATTTGTTCATATTCATCGTAATAATTCAACTTACAATATACAGCCCCGAAATGGGGGTTTTGTACCTTCGGTGCAACGGGGCGGAGACGAGGGTTTAAATGTGGAGCTGATTTCGGCTGGCACTGGTAATAGAGGTCTTCGATATCATTCGGGCTTAGTGATTCTTCATATAATTTTAATTCATCAATCAGGCCGTCATAAGCCATATGATAATATAGCTTTTTATCGATGGGAGGGAACTTGCCGCCGCTTTCACGCAGTTTCAATTCCTTCGGTTTGCTCATACCGATTAATAAATTTTCCATCCGTGCATCGGTCATTTTACCTTTATCAATGCAGGAGCCAACCTGCTTTGCATTTAAATATAAACATATACCTTGCTTGCTTGAGAAAGTCACAGCGACATGGGACCATTTTCGAAGCGGTATTTTTTTATCGGAGAGACATTGTAGCCACCGGCCATCCACGGCCATTTGGATTCCCAATTTCCCATCAAATAAACCAAAGATGAACCCTTTTTTTGAATTTTTTTCCTGGCACATAATGGCAGCTTTTTTTGTTGCCTGCGGAGCAATCCAGCCCTGGATGGCAAAACCGTCTGTTAAATCAGGCACTTTTATATAAGTCCGAACGATATGTGTGGTAAAACCATCAAACTTTCCGCAGGTACCGCTTACTCCCTCAATATATTCGAAATTGCCTTTGAAGGTATCCTGAAAGAAGTTGGTTTTATATTCCTGCATCCAGTAGTTTTCGGTATCATAAATTGTTGAGAATTGATGCCCTGCGACGCCTTCATCGAACAACCACATATAAAACAGACCGTCCTTTGCAGGTTTTGGGGCATCTTTTTCCACGGCAGCAGAATTCTCCGCTGATACAATGAGTGGGAAAAACATAAATGTCAGCGTTAAGTAAAACAATAATAGTCGTTTGTTTGTCTTCGTTTCCATAACGGACTCCTTTTTTTTCGGGCCGATTTACAGTTCGAGCAATTCTAAATCTCCGTCGAGGACAAAAGTTTGCTCCGGTTTTGTTTCTACTTCGATTGTTTTATTGCGGTAACTTATTATTGCGGTTTTCCCTTTAAGAGAATAAATTATGGTTTTTTTCATCAGCCCTTTTTCCCAATATATCTCCACTTCGAATCCGCCGCGTGCTCGAAGTCCCTTAACAAAACCAGCCGGCCAGGCAGAAGGTAAAGCGGGAAGGAGCTGTATTCCCCCGTCTTGGCTTTGCAAGAGCATTTCAGCTATGGCAGCAGTGGAAGCGAAGTTTCCGTCGATTTGAAAAGGTTCAATCTCACAAAAGAGATTCGGATTAGTATTGGTGGCTAATAATTGTCGAATAAGCTTTTCGCAGCGTTCGGCATTTTTCAGTCGAGCCCAACAAGCAGCCTTCCAGGCAACGCCCCATCCCATACCGCCGTCTCCACGTCTTTGCAGTGAAACGGTAACGGCTTTAGCTAATTCCGGTGTGCTTTGGAGACTGATTGAATCACCGGGAAAAAGACCGAATAAATGAGAAATATGACGGTGCTCCGGCTCAGGTTCATTAACATCAAAGAGCCACTCCTGGAGTTGTCCATATTTGCCGACTTGCATTGGAGGTAATCTTTTCAGCGCAGTCTGCAGTTGAGAGCGAAATGCTTTATCTGTATTCAGAATTTCGCCTGCTTCGATGCAGTGGTTAAACAAATCAGTAATAATCTGGATATCCATGGTGGGTGCCGCACAAATACTGACGCCTTCGTGGTGTGCTATCTCCGGTGAAAGCGACGGACAGGTAACGAGGTAACCATTTTTTGGGTCTTCTACGAGGTAGTCGAGAAAGAACTGAGCGGCTCCTTTCATCAGTGGGTATGCCCTTTTGGCAAGGAATTCTTTATCACCGGAGAACTGGAAATGTTCCCAGAGGTGTTGAACGAGCCAGGCACCGCCTGTTGGCCACATACCCCAGAACGCCCCATCAACGGGCGTTGCGGCGCGCCAAATATCGGTGTTATGATGTGCGAGCCATCCTCGGCAACCATAATGCTGCTTAGCAACCTCGCTGCCGGTGACGGAGAGGTCCGTAATCAAATCGAATAAAGGTTGGTGACATTCAGCAAGGTTACATACCTCAGCGGGCCAGTAGTTACATTCGGCATTTATATTCAAGGTATATTTTGAACCCCAGGGCGGGGATTTTCGGTCATTCCAGATACCCTGGAGGTTGGCCGGCTGGGTTCCGGGACGGCTGCTTGAAATCAACAGGTACCTTCCGTAATGAAAGAATAAAGCGATAAGGCCGGGGTCGCTGCCGCTGTTCCGTAAACTTTCTATTCTCTTGTCTGTAGGTTTATCAACCGCATTGCTATTTCCCAACTGAAGCTTTACGCGAGTAAACAATTCTCGATAATCGGCTATGTGTGCATCACGCAACTGTTCATAAGATTTGCGGGAAACGTTTGAGATAATCCGTCGGCAAACAACTGACGGATTACCAGTGATATCACGATAGTTTTTGAAGCTTGTTGCCGCCGTCAGGATGAATGTGGCTGAGTCTGCTTTTGTCACAATGATTTTTTCATTATTCAAACTGACATCTCCGCCTTCGCTGCGAACCTGCAGATGACTTTCGAATTTAATTCCTTTTCCTTTAACAGGCGCGATTAGAGAATCTTCCCCCTTCGGGCCGCCATCGCCAATCCATTGGCCGGTCATAACCAAGCGAGCATCACTTTGTTTCTCAAGAGTGTAATGATGTGGGCTGGTAAGTTCGGCCTGAACTGAAATTTGTCCGGGTTTATCACAACTTAAATATACGATAATCACTCCGTCGGCAGCAGAGCAGAAAACCTCGCGTTTATATTTCACATCTCCGGCCTGATAGCTTACTGTTACTATTGCATTTTCAAGGTCCAATTCGCGATGGTAATTTTTGATTGACTGCGAGTTTTTAAACTGTAAGAAGAGCTCCCCCATCGGCTGGTAGGCCTGCAGGAATCTTGGTATACCCATCATACGCTCATCGGCGATTTCCTGTGCCCGTCGGTATTCGCCCTGGAAAATCAGGCTCCGCACCTTATCCAGATACTGTCTCGCCTGGGGATTGAGGTAATCGTGCGGTCTGCCGGACCAGAACGAGTCTTCGTTAAACTGTATTCGCTCCTTTTCTACCCTGCCGAAAACCATAGCTCCCAATCTGCCGTTTCCGATGGGTAAAGCTTGTGTCCACTTTTGTGCAGGTTCATTATACCATAACTTCAGAGAAGTTTTTTCCGCACGGCTGGTGGAGACAATTGCAACGCAAAAGATAACAAGAGTTAAATATACAACTTGAATTGTCTTCACAAAAAACTCCAATCAATAATAGTATAATTTGAATCATTTGCCCTGAAAATTTTAGCTTCATTCGAGGCAGCGCCGGTAAGGTATCCTCTTACCAGCTTTCATCAAGAACCTGAATCTTGAAGCTCCACGCATAGTCACAGGGCAGCGGCTCAGGAAGTTCTTCTATCACAAGATTAGCAATCTCATCGTCATCATCATTATCATCCTCGTGCCATTTTAGAGGCTTGTCAGAACCGAGCATTTTAATCTCCGAACCCGGCAAAGGTTGTACATTCGGAATGATCAAGGGAACCGTTGGCTTCTCAAGGTCGATTGCGTAAAGGTATTCTTTTTTCCTGGTGAACCTGATAGAGCCTGCTTTCCATTGACCAGTTCCGCTCAAGTCGAACGGTGCGGGTGTTGTCGCATAAAGGGCCGGCTTGTTGATGGCCATCCAGTCACCGAGCTTCTTCAACCCCTCGACCTGTGCTTCCGGAAGTGTTCCATCCGGCTTCGGGGCAACGCTGAAAAAAGTAAGTCCGTTCTTGCTTACATTACTTACGATAAGGTCAACCAATTCATCCGGGTTCTTACAGCCCACGCCCGGAGTGTAGGCCCAGCTTCTTCCAAGAGGGATATCGGTCTGCCATTTTTGTGGCCTGGGATGGCCCAAAACACCCATTTCTCTGTTTATCGGTGAAATAGCAGGAGGAAGGTCCTGTCTCCTGTTTTCCCATAATTTTTTAGAGGTTACGACGACTTCCCTGCCCCACTTTTCGGCGGCATTAAAGTAGTAAGCGAGCATATCCTTCTTCATCGTTTCAGGCGGTTGGCCTGAATCCATATGTTCACACCATATTAAATCCGGCTGATATTTGTCTACGAGTTCCTTCCATTTGTTCAGGCGCTCCTCCCAGTGTGAATATGGCCAGTCAGCGCCGGGGTACTTATTGTTGATTGGTCTGCGATGTGTAGGTTTATGAATCGGGCCGTACAGGCCTGTGTATTTCTCATTATTGACATCCACCCCCTTGGGACACAGTCTTCTGCCGGTATCATAAGTAATGTAAGTACGCCAAAAGTGAACTGTCACGGCAGTTTTCATACCGTGCTCCCTGACGGCCTCAAGCATTTTCCCGACTATATCTACATTCGGCCCTTTATCTACGGAGTTCCAGTCATCATGCTTGGTATCCCAAAGGGCAAAACCGTCGTGGTGCTCGGCGCAGGGGCCGGCAAAATCGGCACCGGCGTACTTGAACAGCCCAGCCCACCGGTCAGGGTCCCATTTCTCCGCCTTCCACATCGGCACGAAGTCCTTGTACCCAAATTCTATGCCGGGCTCCCCATAGTTTTCCTTAACCAATTTATATGTCCGAGACCCTTTCTGATACATTGTCCAGTAGCCGGAACAGGAAAATGCGGGCACCGAGTAAGGTCCCCAGTGGAAATAAAAGCCGAGAACTGCGTCCTCATACCACTGGGGCGTCGCATTATGCTGCATCAGAGACTCCCACTTCGGCTCGTAATATTTCTTTTTTTTGCTCGATGCCTCTGCACTGACGTTGGTGCTAACTAATATCCCCAAAATCAAAATGCTCGTTAAAAAGATGGATATTCGTGTTGTCTTCATTTTTGCCCTGCTTTCTTAAATAAACTGATATCTCACATTCACACAATTTAAGAACATAATTTTCACCGTACGAGACCAGTCATTCTATAAAAATCTGCCTGAACCGTCAAAATTTCCCTTTTCCGAGGAAGTCTTTTTGCAAATTTATACAAAAACCCGGATTATTAGACTTCGGATGTCTTCCAATCCGTGCTTTTGCCCGGATTTACCTGCCAAATCCGGGCTATAAAGTTGATTAATACTGTGGAATAATCGTAACATCCAGGGGCTTATTTGACTTTTGCGGTATCCACAGAATAAGGTCATTACCTTCCAAACGACCGGCGTATCCATATTGAAATTCTTTGTTGGGCTTCTTTTGTTCTCCGTCAACTTCAAGCTCTATTTGCGAATTGCCCCAGTTTTTGATAACAAAAGCAGGATTGATGACTGGGCTGTCAGTTGCTGCATTCAGTTTTAACTTCAGTTGAGCTGTTTTGCGAGGACTCTTACATCTCAAGAGATAAGCCCGCTGAGATTTATCGTAACCGAGATTTTCAAAATTCGCCTTCGAATCGCTTTGGATTTCCAAGTCGGGCGGCTGGAGCCAGGATTTAGCGAGCGGCACTAAATTTCCAACTGATTTGTCAGTCATTCCGTGAAGAAGGACTTTGGTGACATCCTGCTCTCCCCTCTTGTAAATTGGTATATGTGTAATATGGAAGAATGAGCCGTGGGCGGCTTTTCTGCCGGAGGCGTTTCTTCCTATGACATTTTCCATTGTGGTGGGCCAGTGGTCGCGCCATCGAAAACGCGAGTCGTTCTGACATCCTCCATAAGCGTCCAACCTACAACCTTCAGGGGATATGACAAAAGGTTTGTATTTGGATTTGATGTTCACCATAACAATGTTGCTTTTTTCTGGGGTTGGCATTTCCGGCTCACCGGGATTTTCCCAGGACCATTTTGCTGTATCTGCGTTCATATTAGCAACATGTATGGCGTCAACATGCAGGACCTCTTCCGGTATAACGAAGGCGTTGTAAACAATAATGCCTTCGTGCCATTCATGGCCGAGGTCATCGGTAGAAATACCACGGTCATCATCTCCGAAGTGAGAGGTGTGCAGGGTGATTTTCCGGGTACCGACGGCGTCAGGGTATATGTAATAATACTCATCCGTCCAGTCGCCCCAGCCGGTTGTTTCGCTTGGCCAGGCGATTTTATAATCGACGTCGCATAAGGCATACCGCCAGTGAACAACGGTCCGAGCGGGGGTGCTTTCGATGACACGAACCCGACTGTATCGGCATTGTTTGTCCGACATCGGCTCACTGCATCCTCTTGTGGGCCAGGTCTCGTTAAATTCATTGTCATACCAGATACCGTTTTCAGTTACCCAGTGCGGGATATAATTCGTACCCCTCCAGAAGATAAATTTGTAACCGGCGTTATCAAAGCGAACAACCACATCAGCGTGCAACCCGACTCGCCAGAGCTTGTCCCATTCCGGGTAATATTTTAAGGTAGTATAATAAGCGCCAAAGCCGCCGGTGCCCTGCGGTCCGGCAGGTAACTGCATCGGAATTAAGGTGTTTAGATGCTTAATCTCTTTGTGAAATCGGATAAGCTCGTCCTCGGGGAAGTTTTCAATATCTTTTTCCCCCATGCTTTTATCGTATGTTTTTAAAAAAGCATTTACCGCCTGGTAAAATGTTTTCCATTTTCCGCCTTTTGCTTCGGCTTTATCCTGCAGGTAATCCACCTGTTTGCGCAGGAAATTTGCCTTTTTGCCGACCACATCTTTTAATTCAGATTGCTCTGAAGAAAGTGCGAATAATACGACAAATATCAGGATTAAATTTAATAGCTTTAGCTTATCCATTTTTCACCTCCATAATTGACACCCGCACAGGCGGACCCTACAATTAATTGCGTATAATGTTTTCCGTGTTTGCGAAATCCCGATGAGTCGGGATTCAGGTGCGCAAACCAAAAACACGCCTTTAAACAAAGTTGCTTTCCTTATGTTTTTCGGAAAATGATTGGTTTTTTCTACTATAACTTTTTGCCTGCATCTGGGCCAGGCCTAATGGTGTAAATCGCTCTTGGCTTAATTTCAACCACTCCTTTCGGAATTATTTCAGGTCTTTTTGACTGTATGAATTTTCTGCCCTGTTCGTAAATCGGGCCTTCGGTGTGGTAGATGGCTTTCCCTTTGATTTTGTAAGACTCTTCCGTTTCTGCATCCCAAAAGCCAAGGCAAACTTTGCTATTTTTTAAAAGATTCTTTTTGCTCATCCTCATGAAATTATCAATTAATAAGATTCTCTTTTTATCAAGAACCTTTTTCCAGAATATTGGAACGACATTGGGATTTCCCCGCTTGTCTGCCGTGCCAAAGGCAACTAAAGCTTGTTTATTAAATAACCTCTTCACCTTATTTGGAATTAGCATTTCAAGAAACCTCCGTTATTAAAATTCGATTACCTTCCCAACTCCTCCATCAATGTATTCTTTAGGATACAATCTTTCCAGTTCTGCTTTGTGCTGGGTACAATGGGTGGGGCAAATCAGCTCCATCTCTTTGAATAATTCAAATTCACTGAATCCATGCATGCCGCCGATTACCGCACGAACACTTCCGAATTGCGAAGCTGCTTTAAGAATATGCGCCATCTCCGGATGCGAGCATCCTACAATCAAAACTATGCCTTTCTCTGTCTTAACCACCATACTCTGCTCTATGCCATCGAGTTCGCCGGTAGAGAAGACGTTCTCGTGGATTTTCAGTGGTTTGCTTATAGAAATCACTTCCTTTGCACCGCGAACTCCTCTAAGCAAAGCGGGGACATAAACTTCCACATCGCTTTTCACATTAAGAAAGGCCGATAGGCCGCCTATATGGTCAAAATGGGGGTGTGAAATAAACACTTCATCAATAGATTCAGGGTCAATATCGAGTTTTTTCATATTGGAAAGCAGTGTGGAACCATTCGCTCCGGTATCAAAAAGAATTTTCGGAGTATTCTCTATTTCCACCAAACAGGAAAATCCCCAGTCGGCAGCAAGCTCTTCTTTGTAAACCCCGTTAGAGACTTCTTCTTTTGGTTCTCTAACGGAATAAACTTCATTATCGTAAATAATCGTGATTTTTATTTTTGCACCTCTTGTTTTTAGCCATTTTACACTTTATATCCATGCCACTTTCTGAAACGGTCAACATCCACTTTCCCTTGTGCGTAATCCCGGTGCCAATTTTTCGGGACGGGCATATCTTTATATAGCTGCCTTCGCCATGCCTCAAGCAAAAGTCGGGGTTTTTTCATAAAATCAGCAGCACATATAACTCGTTTCCCTGTTTCGGAAGACAAACGCTTTAGCCACGCAAGCCCTTCTTCACATCTTATCACATGATGGTCAAGAATCAAAGTATCTACTCCCTGCGACAGAGATAGGCCGTTTGCGAAGGCAACCTTGCGCTGTTCATCTGATAACTGGGGCAAATATAAAGGAGGCCCGGAAGCAAGCACTATATCAGGATGCCATTCTAATATTTGCGAAATAGCTTTTCTATTAAGCAGTTGAATATCAGAAGCATGGACAAAAATCTCTTTTTCATCGGCGATTTTAGTCATCATCACCTGGCCAAAACGGTTATTCGCCTCACCGTGAGGCACGGCTTCAGAAAAAGCCATAGTACCGTCACTTATCCCTTCAGCATTTGGTAAGTCCTTATTTAAGGCAGTAGATAAAGAGTGAGCCCTGGCTTTCATCCTTCGAGAAAGCCCTCTCAGCCCTTTAGCCCAAAATCGAATACCCTGTTGTAAGTTAGCTATTTTCTCTGCGTTAAGCTGGTAAGGGTTAGCATCAACCAAAGGAATATGGTCGCCGTGATAATGACTGAACACTACATCAGTAGAATCTCTTAGCGCTGATATAACTCTGTTGCGGATTAGTTTTCCTACCGCTACTTGAAAAGGGTGGGGAAGCAGTCCATGCCTGTTGTAGCCCAATGCCACACCCGGGTCGATTAGTATCTTGCGGTCTTTCGTCTCGACCTTGCATGATAGTCCGCGGACTCCCAACGACTCAGTCCCTATAATTTCAATATGCATAGCTAAAAATACAAATCCTTATTTAAGAACGGAACCAAAGCAACTATTAAACTATGGATGTAAAGGTTTTTTCTGTCCATTGCTCCCCTACTAAGAAATCCTATTGCTCCTTCTTTCTGTCTTATGTTATCTTTACCACTTATTTTCTCCATCACTTCCCCTAATTCGCTGCCTGAGAGAAGCTGGTCAATAATACTTTTCGGCAGTTCAAAATAAGGGGAAGCACCGTAGCCAATTCTTCCCTGGTTGTCAATTACACATCCCACCCCTGAAGCAAACCATTTCGAGTAAAGTTTTGTGATTCCTCCTTCGATTCCAACAAAAAAATCAGCCCCTAAGTCTTTCTTGTCATTCAGTTTCTTCAGTTCTAAAGCCCTGTTTTTCGCTCCCTCAAAGGTCTCTTCGCCAACGGGCTGGGCAGAGACTTTACTGAAAACCTCAATTCCGGTTACGTTTACCTGGCCAAAATATTTTGAGAAAACTTCCCTGGTCGCCGCTATTTTTACCGGATTGTTTGAGCCAACTAATACTTCCATCATCTTCTTCTACGTAATCACATTCGCAAGGCCGTTTATCTTTGCTATTATTCACTTCCTTGCCGCAGCACCCGAATAAGTAAACGAATGCTGTTTCATCTTAATCCATTTATCCTGCTCGATGCCGATTATATTACCGCACTGACATTTGACCTGGCTGCCTTCCCGAATCGAGTAATCTTCTTTTATTCTGTCCTTCCAGCAGTGCCATAATTCTCCTTTTCCAATCTTTAAATATCTAAATATCCTCCCCTTGCATTTAGCACATTTTACTGTTACCATTTTTCACCAATATTGTCTTTTATTCCCCGCAATTTTCTTTTCTTTTACCAAATATTGCGGTTCCTATCCTAACCATATTAGAACCTTCCTCTATTGCGATTCTGTATGAATTTGTCATCCCCATGGAAAGCTCTTTCATATCCACGTTCGGCAAATCGAGGGCTTTGATACTTTCAAATATCCTTTTTGTCCTTTTGAAATATGGTCTGACATCTTCAGGATTTCCAAAGCGAGGCCCCATAGTCATCAAACCATTCACCCTTAAATGACTAAGGACTGATATATCTCTGACCAAATTTTCCATATATTTCTCAAATGGTTCATGTTCAGCTGGCTTTATGCCGGCTTTGGAAAATTCGCTTCCTATATTTAGCTCTATGTAAACCGGAATAATTTTCTTTCCTGCTCTTTCAGCTCTTTTGTCAATAGCTGCTGCTTTTCCCAAGGAATCGACCGTTTGAATAACATCGAAGATTTGTAACGCCTTGTTTATTTTGTTCTTTTGCAAATGGCCTATCATATGCCATCTGACTTTAGCCGCCTTCTTTTGCAAAGCACTATACATTCGCCCTGCTTCCTGAACATAATTTTGACCTATATCAGTGGCGCCTGCATCTATAACTTCCTCGACCTGCTCGACTGTTCTTGTTTTGACCGAGAGAACTATAGTTACATCTTTTGGAATTTCCTGTCTGATTTTTGCATAATTTGTTGAAATGCCCATTTTAATTTCACTGAGTTTTTATATTCTTGTCTTTAGTATTAAGTTTCACACGTTTTTTTATCACAAGGTGTATCACGACCGGCACCCAGTTCCAGGGATACGCCTGCGGGGCAATCCAGGCCTCTATTGTAAAAGATTCGGTATTTATTTTCGGGGTATCTGCTGATGCAATCGGGGACACTGAAGCCAGGAGCAAGCCAAGCACTCTCAGAGAAGCAAGCTTTTTCACAGGTCAACCTCCATTTACATAATTTTTAAACCAAGAGAAAATATTAACATCAAACTAATGTTATTAAAAGCAAAATTTACAAACCCCTGAAACGGGAATTTTTGAGAGGGAAATTTTGAGAGGGAAATAATAAGATGTGCATACATTAATGAATTGAATTCGAGGAATTCAAAATCGATTCGAGGAATCGGCGTAAATTTATTTAAGCCCCGAAGGTTTCCCTTTCGATTGTTCCCAGGAAAAACCTGCCGTCCTTACGCATAAAGGTCAGGATTTTTTCAAATTGTCGGTCAATATAACTGCTGTTATTTGAAACGATGGAAAGGCCTACCAAAGCCGTTCTTTTGCTATCCTGATGGTCAACTTCGGCTATGGATACGTTGAATCTGTTCTTGAGCCGGCTGGTAACGCTTTTAACGATGCTTCGTTTTTCTTTTAGTGAGCCGATGCCGTTAAGACACAATTGAGCTGTCATTACGCCGACTATCATAAAAAGATTCCCGGATTGAGCTTATTTAACCGGTGAGATTTTAATCCTGACCGGCTCCATTATTTCTTTGTTCAGGAAGATAATCAAATCCGTGCCATCAAGCCGGCGATAAAGTCCCTGCTTTAAGACTTTTCCGGGCTCTATGGTTTTGCCGTTAATTTGCAATTCGGCCTTTTTTTCACCCCAGTTTTTTATGACAAAAGCCGGGTGCACCAAAGGTGATTCTTCGCTGGATTCAACCTTGAATATCAAGGTCTCCGCATCCTCTTTTTCTTTGGTGAAAAGAAAGGCGCGCTGGTCTTTGCTGTAGCCGGGGCTGCTGAAAGCATCGGTTTTCACTTCCAACTCAGGCGATTGGAGCCAGGCACGTGCAATGGGAGCGAGTTTTTCGATGGATTCATCAGTCAGTCCCATTATAAAGCTGCCGTGAGAGGTGCCGTCTTCGGAAACCTGCATTTTCGGCTCTGGCGAAGTTACAGCGGAGGAGGAAACCCTGTCGGTGAAGAAGGCGTATCGGCCGTCCGAGGGGGCTTGACATACAGGCCAATGGTTCCAGGTGGGGAATTTTGAGTAATCTCTGACCTCAATGAGACCACCGCCGTAAGGAATTACTCTTGTACCCGGCTCATAGATGTAGAACGGTTTGCTTTGGGATTTGAAGTTTACGATATTGATATTTGCATTTGGTAAATCATTGCTAAAAGGAGCGGCGATTTTGCCGTTGCCGGGCCAGGGGTCCCAGAACTGCCTGCGAATCTGCCCTTTCATATTTGCCTGTATGAGAGCGTCCACATTGAGATTATCCTCCGCCCTCTCACCGGGATTGTTCAGGGCAGCCGGCTCCGTTACGCTGTGATGTCCATAGAAGCCGTAAGCGGTAAAGACGCGAACCGCCACGCCATCAGGATAAATGTAATAGTATTCATCCGCCCAGCCATCGCCGGGCTTGTCCTGAGCGATTCGGTAAAGGACATCACAGACGGCATAACGCCAGTGAACGACGACGCGGGCATCATTGTTTTCTATGAGCTGCACATAAGCGTAACGACACTGCTTGTCGGACATATGCTCACAGCAGCCGATTGTTTTACCGCCGGCACTTCCTTCAACGCTCTGGTCGCCAACCCATTTGCCGTTTTCGGTTACAAGATTCATATTGAAATTTGTGCCTCTCCAGAAAATCATCTGATAATCGGAATCCTCGAAGTTGACAACGATATCGGGATGGTCGGCGACTCTCCAAAGGTCATCCCATTCCGGATAGAATTTCAGCTTAGTATATGCAGCCCCGAAATTGTCTTTCTTCTCAGGGCTGGGGAGCTTACGCCAGTTAAGAGCGGGGGCCTGGTCAGGTTTGTTTTTGGCATACGCCTTTTGCACTTCCTCCGCTGATAAAGCCCGGTTGTAGATTTTCAGCTCATCTATAATGCCGTCAAAAGAATATGATGTCGGGAAATTAACCTCTCTGCGAACCAGGGTTTCAGGGTCCATCCTGGTTTTCTTGTGATTTCTGGCTATTTGCATTTCCATATTCTCAGCATATTCTGCCTTTCCTTTTGCTTTCTTTTCAGCAGCAAGTTTACCATCGACATAAACTGCAAGACCTTTGTCTTTATTGAATACACCAGCGATGTGCGTCCACTTGGTCATAAAAGGTACCATCTTCCTATTGCTGTTACATTCGAGCCATTTACCATCGACTGAAACATGCAAGCCGACTCGAGCCCAATTATCAATTCCGAAAAAATAGCCGGCTTTGTGGTCTTTTCCCTGATTGACAATAGCGCACCAGTTATAGGGATATGCCTGCGGAGCTATCCAGGCCTCGATGGTAAAAGCATCTTTCAGAACAGGAGCGTCCTTCGGCTGGCGGACAATTCGTGTGGTTCTGCCGTCGCATTTGAGTCCGCTGCCTTTTACTCCTTTTACATATCTGAAGTTACCGGCAATGTCATCACGATTTTGGCTGATACTATCCAAAACGGTTTGGCCGTCTGCCTTATCAAATTTCCACCAGGCAGCGAGACCCTGCTGTGCTGAAACGAGTACGGGCGAAAAGACAGAAAACACCACCGGAATTACGAAAATTACGACTAACTTACGCATTGGTTACCTCCTGAGAAAAAGGTTTCTAAGCTTTTTGAGAAACTTAAAATAATGTAAACGGTAAAGGGGAAAAAAGCAACCGGCAAAGGTAAAAGAATCTTAAAGTGTTTGCGTTCATAAAAAAACGGCTGTGCGATGGAGATTCACACAGCCGTGAAACTTCTATGAATAATTTACTTATTATTTTTCTTTGTCAGCGGGCTTCTCAGCTCTTGTATATTCAACCTCTGGACCTTCAAACTCCGTTTCTTCAAGTTGTTTCTTCTCGACATCCGTCAAAACCGGCTCCGTGATAATATAAGGAGTTACAAAAACGACCAGCTCGCTGTTTACCGTATCCTCGCCTTCAAATTTAAACAAATTGCCAAGTAGGGGGATATCTCCTAAAAGCGGCACCTTGTTAATCTGCTTGGTAACTTCCTTTTTTCTCAGGCCGCCAAGAACTACTGTCTGGCCGCTCTTGATTAACAGCGTTGTGTCCGCTTCGCGTTTATCGACAACCGGCTGAGGGTAAGCTTGACTGGCCCCTGAAACAGTTACCTCATCCGTCTTGACGCTAAATTTCGGCACCAAGTGCAGGCGAACCATTTTATCGCGAGTAAGATGCGGTGTAACCTGGAGTTCAACACCTACATTTCTGAAGCTGGTTGAGCCGATATTTCCTCCGCCGGAGGTTTCACTAATCTCCTGGTATGGTATCTCTTTGATAATATTTATACTTGCTGTTTTATTATCAAGAACCAGCACCCTGGGGTTAGCAAGAAGTTTCGCATTGATTATGTTCTGCTGTGCTTTCAATAACACATCTATATCAATACTGCTGTTCAACCAGCCCAGACGCAGAGCACCTGTAGTCCCCGAGGTTTTACTGGTTGCACCGGAAAATGCTCCTGACATAAACGGGTCGCTTCTACCGCTGGGATTCGTCCCTATCTCCGTTATTCCGGCGCCATTATAGGTAGTATCTCGTCCTGCATTCCACTGGACGCCGAGGTCGAGCCGGTCTTTGCTTGTTATATCGTAGATTCTTGCCTCGACGAGTATCTGCGGCGTGATGCGGTCAATCTCTTTGACAAACTCGTCTATGGCCTTGATTTTGCTTTCAATATCATTGACAATTATGTTACTGGTGCCTGGGTTGGAAGTTATAGTGCCGCGTTTTGAGATAAACTTCTTTAAGGCCTTTTCCACTTCTGTAACATCGGCATAGGTAATCCTGTAAATTCTGTTGACCAGTCTTTCAATACTTTTATTCGTAATATCCTCCAGGGGTGCTACTCTTATCACATTCTCAGTCAGCTCATAGCCGTATCCGTGCGCTTTAAGGATAGTGTTTAAGACCTCTTCAAGGGGCACATCGGTAAGTGTGGCGGTTACATTGCCGGTAACCTTCGGGCTTTTGACGTAATTCACCCCCGCCTGCTTGGTCATCATTATCAATGCATTATCGATGTCCATATCCTTGAAATCAACGCTTATTTTCTTTTGCATCCGCTGTTGAAGCCCTGTCCGCACTTCCCTGCCCTGGGAAGCTTCATCTGCTTTAGCAGCAACGAGCCCACTGCCGTATGTTATGAGAAGCACTAAAAGCAATATAAAGCTTAACCTATTGTATTTTTGCTTGAAAGTGTTCATAATATTCCCTTTCAAAATTCAGTTTTTCCCCTCGTATTTACTTCTGGACTCTTTGAGTCCAGCTCTTACCGTCTTTTTCAAGCTCCACACTATCTTTATTTATTTTGACAATAGTAACTCCCGCTATTTTATCGCCTTCGCTCACTATTTGGTCAGAAAACAATGCAGATGGATTTTCCCGGCTGTAAAGTATTCCTTTCAGGATTAATTCTCCTGTTTGATGTTCCGTTCCACTTGCAACTATATTCATAGGATTTCGCAGTGTTGCCGGGTAGATTTCAGGTTTTCCCCAGTCAATTTGAGCACTATCGTCAAGTAGATTCACGGCTGTATTTTTTTTGACTGTATTATTGCTACGGCGAGAAGGTGTTTCTAAGACCTTAGTAAATACAAAAATCAATATAACGGCGAGAACCGGGATTAATATCATCATTGCCTTTTGCTTTGCTGGGTTGACGCCGGGTTTGGGAGCAAGGAGTTTATCAGTTATCTGTTTTGCGATTTTGGGCAACCCAAAACTTTTTCTAACCTTTTCCTTATGTGGTTGGCCGGATTTAGTTTTCTTTATTTTATCCGTTAAACTTCGCTCATTCTCTATATCAGGTTCCTGATACAGGGGTTTTGCTTCATCTGGTTTCAGATGGCTCGGCACGAGAGTCTCTGAGCTGATTTTGCCTTCGTGTTGTGCGTTATTTCCCGACTCCATATTCTCCTGTCCGTCTTTTTCAACCTGAATGCCGTTAAAGATGGAACCAACCTCTTTCTGGAGTCCGCTGTTTTCATCAACCATTAGGCACCCCCATTAATTCTTCCTGCTGAACCGGTTCATCAGCAAAAATGCCTTCGTGGTTTACTTCATCTGCCAAAGCCCTGTATTCATCAGCCGCCCTGCTTTGAGCGGCATAGGTTAAAACAGACTGGCCGGCACTCGGCGCTTCAGCCAGTCTGACAGCCCTGTGAATAACGGTATTGAAGACCAAATCCCCAAAATGTTCTTTCAAACCTTTTTGAATTTGTCTGGAAAAAAGTGTACTTTCATTCACGAAAGTTAAAAGCAGACCAAGAAGCTTCACGTCACAGGGAGAAAAGTTATTACGTATTATCTTAATAGTTTCCAATAATTGCTTGAGTCCTTCCATCGCATAGTAGTGAACCTGAACCGGTACAATTACCTCAGTGCTTGCCACGAGTGCATTAAGCATTAATACACCCCCCCATGGCGGACAATCAATGATGCAGGTATCATATTTTCCTGCAACATTTTTGAGTTTTTCCTCAAGAATAAATGCTTTCCCGTTCATCCGGTTTAACTCGGTCTCCGCACCGGAAAGCAGGACGTTACTTGGTATCAAATCAAGGGTTTGAATATCCGTTCCCAAGATGATTTTCGACAATGGTATTTTATTATTACTGATTGAATGATAAACGGTAGTAAGTAAGCGAGACGGCCGATACCCAAAAGCAAGGGTAGAATGTGCCTGCGGGTCGAAATCTATTAAAAGCACCCGTTGCCTTTTTTGAGCTAAAGCGGCAGCAAGGTTAACCGCTGTGGTTGTTTTACCACAGCCACCCTTCTGATTTGCTATTGCTATTGTTCTCATACAACCGTCCAAAACGTTTACTCTCAAGATAATCATTAACTTTCCGACTGTTTTTTAACAAATACCGCAAGGTCCATATTCACCTGATGCTCCAAAGTTTTCTGCTTTAAATTCCCAATCGAAAACTGGTCGACAAAAATAACCGGACTATGTCGTTCCAATTCGTTCAACAAAGTAGCAAACTGCGTAAAACCGCCCACGAAAGTCAAATCTATGCCGTCCTCATTAATGTAACTACAGTTTTGTATTGTTTTCCCCCCTGCAGAACTCTGACTTTTGATATTGAGGGAATCAACTTTCTTTTCCTTCGCCATCCGGCTTATATCGAATATCAAATCAGCTATTTGTTCCGACTCAATCACAAAATCATTCAGTTTATCCTGAATTTTCTCAAGGTTCGAATTCATTGCGTTTTGTGCTTCCTGTTGAGATACTTCCAGGACCGACTGATATGTTTTCTTTTTCTTAGCAAAAATATCAGAGAGCTTTCTCTCAGTTCCGAATTGAGGCGACAATAAAAGTATATAGGCAAACAAAAACATCACGAAACAGCCGGAACAGAATAATGTCGTTGTAATAAAATATTTTTTGCGTATGTTATCCATGAAATTATAACCCCGGTTTAAAAACACAATCAATTTGGTAAGAGATATACTCTCTGCCCTCAATTGTATCCATTTTCTGCGAAACTCCTATATTATCGAGTCTGCCAGCTAATACATCAGATGAATAAAGCCGACTGCGATAAGCTTTAATATCTTCGTCACAATTGGATTTGGCAGCCCCTCTCAATGCAAGCTGCAGCGTCCTCAACGGCAATGCCTTTTGTACCATTTTTTTTGGGTCATCTTTTCTGGGAACCTGCTTGTTGACGATACGTTCCTTTACCTCAATGCCGGTTAAAATCACAGAATCGGGCATATTCTCCACCAAGCTCACCAAAACGGGAGACCATTTAACATGCCTTCCTGAAGAAAGGACTTGAGAAACTTCGGACAGACCAGCGTTTATGCTTCTTTTTTTGCCCTGGATAGATTGCTCAAACTCGACCGCATCATCCAACTGACTGATTTTGAAGTCATAGTTTGCTATTCTGTCCTTTTGAATAGAGATAACAATCTCATTGCGCACATAACAGACCAGGAAAGCTGCAGCGATTATAAGAGGCACAGCAATCATTATGGTAGTAAAAGCAATGCTCTGCGGCCTGCTTTTTACGGGAATACCCTCTCCTTTTAGTAAATCTATCTGGAACATATTAAATAGCCCTCATAGCAAGACCGGTGGCCACTGCCAGAACCGAGCCCTTTGTTTTAAGAACATCTGCGATTGACGAATCCGCATCGTAATTTAATTCCTCAAACGGATTCCACAATTCAGCGGCAGTTGTAAGGCGATTATCCAACATTTCGACAAAACCTTCGGCTAAAGAAAAACCGCCGCATACTAAAACTTTATCAAGTACCGAAGTTTTCTTTTCAGCGGAATAATATTGAAGCGTTTTGTTTATGCTTTCAATTAACTGTCCGGATGCTTCTTCTAAGCTGTTAACAAATCTTGAATCAGGGCTCCGGTGTGTCTTAGAATTGAACAAAGAATCTTTAACTTCTTGTTTGGTAACACCATTATCAGCGGCAATTTTTTCTATTACTTCTTCACCGGCAAACGGTATATCTCGAATGAAAGGCATACCCTTTTCATCCACCATAGCAAAATTGCAATAACTGCTGCCCATATTTAAAACGGCAGAGCCGGAGATATCTTCACCCTTTCTGCCTTCCTGCAGGCAATTTAAAAGTGCAAACCCATCCACATCCATCAAGACATTTTCAAGAGAGGCATTTTGCAGCAATTGTTTCTTACTCTCTATCAATTCATTTGTCGCTACCGCCAAAACTCCTCTGGTACTATCATCACCATTTGGTATCAGCTGATAATCGACAGCACTCCTGCCAACATCAAACGGGCAAACCTGGTCAGCTTCGAGCAAAACCGCATTTTCGATTTCATCATTCGGTAATTTAGGAAACTTGAAGTTACGAATAGCTACATCGTTACCACATACACCTGAGACGGCCAGTTTCGTCTGAATTTCATTAGATGTTAAACAATCCTGAATTGCCTTGACGGTATTTACATTTTTAGTGTCTGAGTTTTCTTCGCCTATAGAAGAAATTTCTTTTAGAGAAACCGCTTTAACGGTGTATCCGGCCGTGTTTTTATCTAATTGCACCAACTTTACCGAAGACGAGCCGATGTCCAGCCCGAAGACCTCACCAAGCTCAAAATTAAGCAACCGTTTCCAATGGAACTTCATAAATCCCCCAACTATATATATAATTAACGGTTAGTTTCCTTTCTTATCTGCTATTGTTTATCGACTGAAAAACGACGCTGCTTGACGTAGAAGCTACCATATATTCAGTTTTTCAGGGTGGTGTGAGTGATGTCATGCAGGTAGGTCCCATAAACGGAACTCAAGTTATAAGAATTTTCGAACGGTAAGTGTCAAATGGAACAGTGGGTTGCCATAAGCTATTATTCCCGCCAACGCTTCACCACAAACTTAACCCCCATGTCGCTAAAGCCGACATCCGACAAAGACGTATCATAATACAGTTCACTTTCGTTGCTGATTACCACATTGTCCGCCACAATAGCTCCATGTACTATTGTGGCATTGCCCACATCAATTACGGCATTAGGAGCATAAATAACCCCGTAAAAAACCGTTTCGTTGCCGAGCGTAAAAGTCTGCTCTGCACCAACGCCATATATTTGACACCTCTTTGGCTCCTGCGTTAGAGTATTAACCTTGGATATATTTTCTATCGTAAAAGCGCCACCCAGATAGAGTATTAACGATGAACCCGGAGAGACTTGCAATTCGCAATAGTTCTTCATTGTTATATCTCCCGGTACATATAATATTACATCGCCATCAATGGTCAGTGGGTCGTCTTTTGGTATATCCAGATTCGCATATTCATAGTCAACTTCATCCGGCACAGATATTTCAGGCAGATCTAAGTGCTCTTCCGTAATATCGCCATCAAGTATTGTTGATTCATTCGTTATCGTAGTTCCTGCACCGTCGGGGTTTGTAACAATATCCGCACCACTCGCATCAACAAGAGAGTCGTTCTCTATTAAAATACTGTCTTCAGCATATATTGCGTTCTCAAACAGTCCCTTTAATCGCAAAGTGGCACTGACTTCTTTCTGGGCCTGGCCGGAGTTCCCAATACACTCAACTGTATAACCGCTGGAGGCATCCCCTGTAACTGTATAGCTAAAGGTTGCGTCACAACCCGGCAACGTCTCATTTATTGCCTGCGGCATGGTGTTATCATCCCATGAGCTATCTAACTTCTCATTCATTTCAAAGACAGCCTTTGTCAACCCGGCATCGGCAGCAGTACGGGCTGCAATCTCCGAGGTGGCTCGCACCGCCAACATACGCCCGTGCATACCGAGACTCAACAATCCGGAACCGGTTACAAGCAATATTGCTACCGCAAGCAACACAACCCCCAGAGCCAAACCTGACCTTTGGGATTTTAGTAACTTCTTTCTACCCATTTTTGCTCTCTCACAAAACTCAAAATTCAAAGCCAAAAACTTCTCGAACTTAAAATTGAACGAGTTCCCACTTTTAGCTTTACTTATTGTTCATAACAGCAGATGAGACAATGGTAGCCGTCTGCGAACCATCATCCAGTCTCAAAACCATTTGCACGGCTCTTCCCTTAGCCGTAAAGGAACAAAAAGATACATTGGAACAAACTGTATTGGTACCTGACTCCTGACGAGGGTCCAAAATGCCGTACTCAACTTTCAGTTCGCTGCCGTAGGTATAAAAACGTGCGTATCGGTCAAGCTCCGTGGAGGACGAATCCTGGTAATAATGAACCTCCACCCATGTGCCCGTTTCATCCAACAGGACGCTGTCCTCGCTTGCCTTGCGAATCACACTGTCAAAGTTCTTTCTCGCAGCATATCCATCGGTTACAACATCGGAGTATATACGATTGTACATTGCATTCCACCCACGCTGACTGTCAGCCAATACGATGCCGACACCGAGCATGACGATACTCGAAATAACGACAGTCACCATCAGTTCTACGATGGTAAAGCCCTTTGGATTTGTGACTATCTTCTTCAACATTTATGGTAACCACCCATTACAGAACATTAATTGGTGATATAACTAGTGAGCTTGAATGTTTTATCAACCTCCGTAAAACCATCCGCTTCGGAACCCCGTTGGTCCCAGGCCACGCTAACAT
Organism: Phycisphaerae bacterium; assembly: GCA_030604525.1. Classification (GTDB taxonomy): domain Bacteria; phylum Planctomycetota; class Phycisphaerae; order Sedimentisphaerales; family Anaerobacaceae; genus JAUVVQ01. The sequence continues at coordinate 92,063 of JAUVVQ010000001.1, forward strand.
TTAGTGCCCGCAGGCCCGGAGATACATCGTTCCAGGAAAGCGTAGTGTAATAATTAACGCTATCCAGAGTGGTTCTATAGGTTTCCAACAACGTAAAACCCTCCGGCACTGCGGGGCCTTGGTCAGCAGTCTCAATCAACAATGTTGAATTAGGGTCGCTTGTTGTCAACTGAGTTGGGTCAAACGCATTTGGGTCACTTCCATCCCGCCAGGTCTCGCAAAACAACAATCCAATTCTCGCAGCATTCCTCTGCATAGCAGCTTTTCGTGCATCGAGTGCGGCATGATATCTATAACCGGAGGTCCCGATGACCGCCACTGAGAGGATGAGAATCGCTATCATCACCTCAATGAGTGTAAACGCTGAGTTGAATTTAGATTTTTTTGCAATCATAAAACCCGCCCCAGCACCTGGTCTTAAAAAAACATATACAAACTACGCTGCAAATAAGGGGGGACCCTACACGGTCCCCCCCTTTTTTTTGTGCAGTCATACTACTCTGGCCTTAGCTCCAGTCTCCATCCTGGTCCATTGCCATAGTTGCCGGAGCAGTCGGTGCACCACCAGGGCCTGCTGCAGTAGCAGCGGTAACCGTAATGGTGTAATCAAGACCATCACCATTAATAGCCGCATCGCTAATCACATAACAACCACTCAGGAAATAGCGTCCGTCCAGGTCGGCTGAGGTAATTCCAAGATTCGTACCAAATACGGCAACAGCGCCATTTAAGTCTGCACCGTAACCCGTATAGGTCGGTCCTTTTTCCGCCCAGTAAGCCCGCAACGCAGTACGAATAGTACCTGCCGCAGCATTTGCTTCCGACCACTTGGCCGAATCGATTCGTCCCTTCATCAAGGGAATCGATACTGCAGCGAGAATACCAACAATCAAAATCACAACCATCAGCTCAATTAATGTAAAACCTTTTCTTGCTCTCATTTTGACCTCCTAATATAATCTCCAATTATTAAAACAACCTTACATTAGTGCTATCACAATCAACAAAAATTACAATCGACCAAAACTGTTAGTAACTATATCAGTTTCTTAAATTTTTATTTCGGATTCGCCTTCCCGTGTTAGAACCACCCATACATTTAAAGTATACCCGCCTTTTACCAACTGCCAAATACAATTCGCCCAAATTCTGAACTTTACTCAATTTTGCTCTCCTTCCATTAAGAACTTTTTGTGGACAAAGCAAAAAACCTTCAAAAACGGATTATGTTTTCAACATATCCGGACGTAGTCCGTCTTTCTAATTGGGGCCAAGAGAAAAAATTGGTAAATAGAGCGCAACAAGCACTGTCGCTACAATCGCTCCAACAGATACAATCATTATCGGCTCAAGCAGACTGGTCAGGGTGTTTATGGTTGCATTAAGCTTTCTCTCGTAATAGCCGGCGGTCCTTTCGAGCACATTGGACAGCGACCCGCTTTCTTCACCGACCTGCATCATCTTGATAACCAGATTAGGGAAAAACCCTGATGAGGCAACACTCACAGCAATGCGGTTACCTTCAACTATATTATCCCTGCTTTTGGTTATTGCTGACTCGATAACATCATTAGAGGTCATTGTTGTCAGAATATTAAACACCTCCAGCACAGATACGCCGGTAGAAAGCAATGTTGACATCGTCTTGCAGAACGATGTAACAAAGGCGTATTTATAAAGTTTTCCGAATAGCGGCAAACGGAGAAGAATTTTTGAAAATATATAATGACCCTTTTTAGTCTTGGTATAAGTTAAAACAGAGAAAATTATTAACAGCAGCATAGAACCGATAATGTAGATAAGATTAAAACGAAGGAAATCATAAACACCCATAAATGCCTGAGTAAAAGCCGGCAGCTCACTGCCGAGCTGGTCAAATATGGCCGTGAAACGCGGAATAATAAAGGTCATTATGGCTGTTATAATCAAAATAATAAAGCCAAGAACAAAGACTGGATATGCCATTGCCCCTTTTACCTTTTTGGCCAACTTGTCCCGGTTCTCATAATATTCAGCTAATCTTTCAAATGCCTGAGGAAGATTGCCGCCGCTTTCACCAGCCATTATCAGTGCCCTGCTCATCCTGTTAAAAACATTGGGAAATTCTGCAATGCTGTCAGAAAGATTCTCACCTTTCTTCACTTTTTCTAATATTTCTCCAAGAACATCCTGGAGTTGAAGATTATCTACATCGTCCGAAATCGTCTCCAGAGCCACTGTGATGGGAATTCCACCTTCAAGCATAGTGGTTAATTGCCAACAAACCGCAGCCAGGTCGGCTGATTTTATTCGCTTCTTATGGAAAGATTTTTTCGGTTTCGCCTTAAAGTCAGATATCTCCTCAACAGCAATCGGTGTGAAATTTTGTTCGCGCAACCAGCCCAGAACATCCCCTGAAGAAACGGCTTGTTTTTGCCCTTCCATCCTCGCTCCAGAGGTATCACGAGCCATATAAGTGAAGTTTTTCATCTAAACAAACCTCAAAAGGGTGTTTTAAAACCCAACAAATTTCAAAGACAAAAGTCGTCTTTACAAATTCTCTTGCCAAATTGAGCAAACTCAAATATTGTCGGCGTCCATAGAACAGGAGTCCGCCGAAGGCGGATTACTCTTCTGTCTCAAGCCGCCGTTACAACCTGCTTCGATGGTTTTTATACTCTAATATCTTCTGCAAAAGTTGTACCCAAAACCTCTTCAGCAGTTGTTAAGCCCCGTAATACCTTCTTTGCGCCACTTTCAAGCAAACCCCCATAACCTTTTTGACGCGACAAACTCCGTAATTCTGATTCACCGGCCCCGCTGACAAGTGCTTCTCGGATTTTTGTGTCAACAACCAGAAATTCAAATATCGGCAACCTGCCAAAATAACCGGTTCCGCCACAAGCAGGACAACCTTTACCCCTATAAAATTTGGCATTCTTAGCTTGTTCAGGAACAATTTTCAATCTTCCAAGCATCTCTTCGGATAAAGTTACAGGTTCCTTACAATGCTCACACACTTTTCTTACTAATCTCTGAGCTATCACTAAATTCAGTGTTGAACCCAGTAAATACGGTTCTATCCCCATATACATCAACCTGCTGATCGCACTCGGTGCATCGTTCGTATGAAATGTGCTTAGAACGAGATGCCCTGTCAAAGACGCCTTTATTGCTATCTCGACAGTTTCCTTATCACGAATTTCCCCTATCAAAACTATATCAGGGTCCTGCCTTAAGATTGCGCGCAGACAAGTAGCGAAGTCAAAATTAATATCCGGTTTAACCTGAACCTGGTTAATGCCTGCAAGCCGATACTCTACAGGGTCTTCAACAGTGGTGATATTTTTCCTCGGGTCTTTCAGATAATTTAAAGTCGAGTACAAGGTAGTGCTCTTTCCGCTACCGGTAGGACCGGTAACAATTATAATTCCATAAGGCTGCTTAACTATTGCTTTAAAGTCTTTAAGAATTTCCGGTTCGAAACCAAGTTTTTCCAAATCGTGACTTGTCGATGAGGCATCCAATATTCGCATTACTACTTTTTCACCATAAATTGTCGGGAGAACCGATACCCTAACGTCTATATCTTTACCGGAAGCTTTCATTTTAAATCGTCCATCCTGAGGCAGACGTCGTTCAGCGATATTCATATTGGATAAAATCTTAATTCTCGTCACAATTGCTGCCTGCATCTTCCGGGAGGGAGGAACCATAGCTCGAAGAATCCCATCCACTCTCATACGAATCATCATTGTTCCTTCTTGCGGCTCTATATGGATGTCACTTGCCCGACTTTTAGCCGCCTGACTTAAAAGAAGGTCCACGAAACGAATTACAGGAGCTTTTTCTGCGGCTGCCTGGCTGTCAATATCAGAGTCTTGTTCCTGTACAGCTACTGTGCTTTCAATCTTTTCGTCATCCTCCCCTTCTAAATCAACTAAATCCCTCAGTCTTTGTTCTTCTACATCCGAGCCATGGAATATAACCTCTAATGTTTTCTCTATTTCATCTCGTGAACTAACCACCGCCTTGATTTGTTCCTGCAGTTTCAGCGTTATCGTATCTATAGCAATAACATCCAACGGATCAGCCATTGCGACAATAATTTTGTTGCCGTCTCTGCCTACGGCAATGAGGCAAAACCGCCGGCAGATAGTTTCCGGCAGCAGACGGGCAACCTGGGTATCAACCTTGGAAATATCATCGAAATGCATATAATCCATCGACAAATGCTCAGCTAAAGTACGAGTGATATCATCTTCCTTTAGCATACCCAGTTTAAGCAATACTTTCCCTAACCGGCCACCGGTTCTGCGTTGCTCGTCGAGGGCGCCGGCCAAATCGTCCCGGCTTAAAAGTCCTTTTGATACGAGCAATTCACCAAAAAAGTTTTCGTTATCCACTCTATTTTTTGGGGAACTACTCGAAGTAATTTGTGAAGAACTCATCTAAAACCTTTAATTATAAATTCTTTCTATGTTCCCAATAGATACAAAATATTAATCGGTTTTTTCCGCCCTCCACTTAATTTCTTTAAGGGTGTAAAATCTTATTGGGAAAATGGTCAATCGCAACATAAAGACTTTCAAAAAAACGGAGAAACAGTCTCCCTGCTTCTTTTTAGGAGAGTTTATAGGACATAACTTAAATTAATTAGACAAATATAGTTTAAAAAATTTGATGACAAACAATCTTCATATGATTCCTGCCAAAAGGTGAACTAAAATGTCTATATGTTTGGAGCATTTTTAAGGTCCGAACCTGCTATATTTGCCCCACCGACCATTAGTAAGGGTAAAACGCCGTAGAAAAACTGAAAAAATATAAAGGCCGATAATTTGATAGTAGAACTTTTTTTATTATACTTTACACAGAATAAATCGGTAAGCAAAGAATTGTAACAGCGGAAAAGCCGGCAGGTAAAGGAATACCTGATTTATCAGCTAAAGTGGGGGCGAAAATAATACGAATCTCTATACGGGTTTTCCTTGTTACCAAGAAGCTTTTGGTTTTGCTTACAAGTAACAGCCATAACGCAGCAAACATAAGACAGCTATACCCGTAGGTTATAGATACATTTAGGGGGGCAATATGAAAAGAAATAAGAAAATTCTCTTTCTGGAAGAAAAAAGCACCAAATTTATCCTGGTTTTCACATGCATTTTTATTTTTCTCAACACCAATTTTATTCAAGCTAATCCACAGCTGCAAAGCAGGAGAAACCGCTCGAGCAAAGTTCTCCGTTCTATGTCCAGAGTCTATATGGCTTATGGAGAATATAACAAAGCTCAAAAATTAGCCGAACAAGCTTTAGCTTTGGCAAGAACAATCCAGGTCTCCGATAAAGAACTCGCCTCATGTCTGGTAGATTTGGCGTGGATATACCAAAAACAAGGGAAAGCAAGCGAGGCGGAAAAGATGTGCAACCTTGGTATAAGACTACAGAAAAAAGTGTATTATCCCAACCATCCTTACGTGGCCTATTCTTTGAGAATTCTTAGCTCGATTTATCAAATACAAGGGAAATACAACCAGGCACAAGACGCCTTAGAACAGGCAATAAAGATAATGTTAGATGCCTATCCGTCTGATGACCATATTATAGTTCCTATTCAAGTAGAGCTGGGTGAACTTCTTATCGCCAGGGGCGAGTTTGCAAAAGCAGAAATGTACTTAACCCACGCAATTACTTTAATCGACGAAACTTACGGCCCAGAGCATCTTTATACTGCAAATGTAAACGGCAAGCTCGCCAGGTTATATACCCTTCAGCATCGATATTCTGAGGCCAATGCTCTGATTGAACGAACGCTAAAAGTACAACAAAAAGTGTATGGGTCAAAACATCATCTTCTGGTACCGACGTGGTTAACCATCGCCAAAATTGCCATGGCAAAAAAGGATTACGAGCAAGCAGAGAAATTACTAAAAAGAGCATTGGCAAGCTTAGAAGAGGAAACCGGCCCACAGCATTACTTAACGGGTAATATATTGAATAATTTAACGAGCTTATACATCAAAAGCGGCAACTACAAGAAAGCTGAAAGCCTCAGCCGAAGAGCTATCAAGGAACTCGAAGAGTCCTTTGGGGCGGAGAATAACCTTACTGCACTTGCTTTTAATAACCAAGCGAGATTATACATCCATCAAAATAAATATTCCGAAGCCGGAGACCTTTGTGAAAAAGTTTTGAATTCTCTCCAAAATATTTCTGAGCAAAATCATCCTTTAACAGCCGAGGTTCTTGAAACGAAAGCATTATTATACCAAAGAACCGGAGAGCAGGTAAAAGCTGATAAATTCAGACAAGAAGCAATAAAAATACGCAGAAGCAAACAGATAGTTTTAGTTTCCTCAGAACAGAAGAACAGCAACAGCTAAGGCACAAGAGAAAAAAAATGCCGCCGGATTGAAGCAATACGTCTGAGCAAACAAGTGGCTCTGGCTTCATCGGCAATATCAATTGAATAGCAAAACCATAAGCGCAAAAAACCTGCCCTAAAGCAAAAGGGCAGGTTTATCAGAAATACTTCTTTATACCAAATCGTTTCGCTTACTTGAACTCCGAACCTCTTGTATTTCTTTCTGTTTCTATTCGCAACTGCAACACTCTCTCAACCAATTATTGGCAAGGAAGGCAAAATCCAAGAAATCAACTTTTTTGTCTCCATTGATATCGCCAGCGAGGGCTGTTTCACATAGCATCAAACGTTTCAGCTCCCATCCGCCCTCTGGCTCGTCATCGTAGGGGTCGGTCAGCAGGTTCATCGGATTGGACGTGCCCATATAAAGCGAATCATCCGAAACCATCGTGCGGATGCCGTAGTTGGTGTAGTTGCCTATGCCCGAGAGACTCACAGGCACTGCCGGTGCATTGGACGAAGCGAACCGATACAGGTCTGCTCCAAGACACTGCTCGGGAAGCAGTAGCGGTATAATAAGCTCAATCAGACCGCTGCCACCAATGCCAAGAGCATCTCCAAGGTCTCCAATATCCCCAAGAGCCAGATAGCTCCAGTCCATCGTCCCTACGAACAACTGGTCATCGTAAACAGCCATAGTCCAAGTGTAGTTATTGAAGAAGTTGTCAAAGCCGGACGCTCCATAAAGAGGAGAACCGTGTCCCGTCGGTACGCTAATCCATCCTCCGAACATGGGGTCATAGACCGGCAACTCGGACTCGCCGTAGAGTAGTTGGACTTCCTCACCGGGCATGTTGAAGTTTCGCCCGCGGAATATACTGATGGCACGATGGCATTTCAATGCCGTATTTATATAGTCCATCTCATCGGCCGGCTCGCCGTACACAGTAATGTGGCCCATGGTTGACATCATCGGCACGTGCATCGTACCCCAGTAAAGCCAGCCGTCGAAAGATTCCACCGCGCCGCCACCGTACGTCGCTGCAATGATGGGGTCCGGCTCATAATTGCTTGCCGTCCAGACCTTAACCCAGTTGTTCACATCGGCAGTCGTCAGACCGCACGGGTCAACCAACGGGCTCATCCACAGACCGGCTTGGTCGCCTCCGCCTCCAAGTTCTCCTCCAGGCCAGGTCGAAATAAAGATGCGGCCATCGTGGAAAGCCAACTCAGCACCGCCTTGTCCAGGAAGGTTTCCGACTACATCAAACTGGAATGGGTCGCCCACATCACCCGTCCACTTCAGCACATGTTCTGCAGCAGCGGTGTAAAGAATACCGTCTACTGTCAGCCATTTACGGATATTACTCTCCGGCCGAGTCGTCGAACCAAGGAAGGCACCCGTGTTGGCATTGAAGGCAAACAAGTTGATGCCACCAAAACCTGGCCCTGCCAGGAAAACTATATTGTCCACTGCCCCTGCCGAACGGATGCCAATAGTTGACATAACCCGGTCAGAATGTGGAGAACCAGCCATAAGGATACTAAGGTTCTTCTTAGTCAAGGTCTTGGTAACGATGTTATAGACAAAGAAGTCGGGTGGCCGCGCATCACCCAGCTCAGGCGGTAGAGGTGGTACGAGTTGAGATGAGCCGAACTCGCAGACATAAGAATCTGTTATTACCGGACTCGTAGAGCCGAGGTAGGCACCCATAACCATGCAGTGCACATTAGGGGCGGTTCCGAACCAGAGATTATCACCTGACTTGGTCAGTCCCCAGACATAGGCCTGGTTGACCTTTGGCGTGCCCCCAAGTGCATAGCAATCGTTGCAGTCGCCGGGAAAAGGCCAGATGTTGTTCCCATCACCAATGCCAAAAAAGCACTCGTCCGGCTGGGCCTTGGCCAACAACTCCGCATCGTAAAAGTAATGGTTCCAGTCACTCCCAACGAACTCAAAATCGTCCTCACACGAGGTTTGTGCTTCGAGCAAGCCACCGAGTGAAATAACTATGGCCGCCGTCACATAATAAATTAATTTCTTCATCATTCTATCTCCTTTTTTTTTTCGATTGCCTAAAGCTTCCTTTGAATCCTTTGCTCAAACAATCCATCTTTCATTCTGTAAGCATCGGTGCTTGCAGCTACAAAATTCATAATACCAGGTTAATACCAGGTTCATTCATCTTTTCATTGTATCAGCCGCCTAAAACTGAAAGGCGTCCCTCTACATAGGATATCAAGCTTGCATTACCGGTCCCCGTTACAGGGGTAATATATTTTCCTACAAAAGCCATAGATTCAGTTGTTGTAAAACCCAATTCGCTGTTCATTATGCCCACGTATTGAGCCAAAGCGTCAATCCACGCTCCTGCATCAGCATAATATGTAGCATCGCCGGTATGCTCTGCAAAGGTCGAAGCAATCATCGCCATTTGTTCATCGGACGGAGGTGTCGGAGCGGTAATATATTCATTAACAACCTGTGCCAAAGCAGCAATTCGATTACCTTCAGGGTCTTGGAGTATCAAGGAAGCATCTCTAAGCCGTGAGCAGGTCTCGCAGGGCTGAATATCCGTCGAATAGGCGTATGCCTCTGAGAAATAAATCTGAATCTCATCAGCCGGTAAACCTATTTCCCCGGCAAGCCACTGCATCAGTGCAGGACAGCCGCCTTCGCCGAATTCCTGTTCTTCAGCAATCTGACCTCCCTCAGAAGAAAGTTCAGGCGTAGGAGATCTTGCTATCAAGACCCAAGCCGGAGCACCATCACCAATCGCAGAATTGTCGGCACCGGAACCACGGAGGACATAGTTATATCCAGATACGAAAGGTCCGCCGCCAATAACATAAGGCAGACGTCCTACAGCATCTTCCAACCATTCGCTTCTGCGAGAAACAACTTCCAGCCTGTTACCAACATCACTTGTTACGCCGTTTCCTGCCAAGGAATCTTCAAAGGCGGAACCGAAAGTTACTGTATCATAAGCATCAATAACCATAGCACCCTTGCCGCCATCGATATCGCGTATTTCAGACACAATCCATTCACTTGACATAATACTAACCGGTGCACTGACATCGACATTACCTTCGGTGCTTGCTACATAAATCGCCAAGTCAAATGGGTCGCCTTGGTCTCTCGGTGCACCAGCCGGGAAGCTGCCGTCATAATCCAGGAAGTTAATAGCTGCTCGATCATCAACAGTACCGGTAGTGTCGTACACTCCGCAAGCTGTCAACTCGGCACCGGAGCCTAACTTCAAATCTTCTTTGCTTATAATCACAATCGCCGCCTTGCCATCACCGTAAGGCAGGTCAACACCTGTACCCAGAAGATAACTTGAACTGCCTGTTATAGCAACGTTGAGAGTATCACCGTAACCCGGCGTAAATATCTTGCCCGCATCGGAGATAATCGATACGCCGCCACAACTCATCTGAGGTCTGAGTATCTCGAAAGCTGACGCCTCAAACCCATTGAAGAAATCACCATCAAGACAACATCCAGCCGTTACGTAATCAGCAAGACTTATGTCACCATCAGCATGCAGGTACAGACTGGTGAACAGCTTTTCCAGCCAGCCATTTGCAGTAATCATTCCATTTTGAGCTGTTACATGTTGGTCATCGAATCCCATAAACCTTGTATTATTATTCAGCAAAACATCCGCAAAGGCAGTAACATCGCCACCAAGATACGTAGTATCACCGTCTGAATAAATCTCAACGCTACCGCCGGTCGAAGTCAGATTACCATGGGCAGTCACGTCACCCTCAGGCGATGGGTCCGCAAAATCACTGCTTGTACCGGAAGTCAGTATTATATCACCGCCGGCTACCACATCACCGCCTAACGTGATGTTATTAGCAAACATATCTGCACTACCACCGGCATTGATGGCACCGTCAACAACCACGTCACCGCCTTTGTAACCGTCACCGTAGTACGGACTGTGCCAATCGCCATCCAGCGTCAGGTTACCGGCTGCATCTACGCTTGTCCACGTCCCATCAACGTCCTTGCCGCCCAGTACAATGTCGTGCTGCGCTCCAACAGTAATATCACCGGCCGTACTTGTCAGCATACCAGCAACATGTACATAAGTTTGAGTTGGGGTGCTCACCTCGTAACCAGGCCAGCCCCAGCCGGCTGTAAGCAGCATATCAGCCGCTGTAATATCTCCGGCAGCTTCGATAAAACCTTCGCTCGAGGAAGGAGGGCACCACGAAGAAGGATTGTCCAAACCGGCTTTTGCTACCAAGCTGCCTTTCACAACCACATCACCGCCAAGCACGATGTTATCACCTGCTTCAATAGTCAAATTTTGGTTTCCCTGTAAACGCTTGCCTGCCGCCAGAACCACATCGTCTCCGGCGTCGAGTTTTCTACTGTATTGCACCCATGTGTAATCACGGATTAAAATATCATCACCAGCGGTAACATATTCTGAAGCGTTACCGCCATCAAGTGCTATAAAACTGTTTTGTGCGGAAAGATCTACGTCCCCATTGAGACTCTCAATTGTGCCATTGTAATGCACCAGATAATCATAAGGGATTGAAGGAGATGGCGGTCCCGGTGAACTTGGTGTGCTGGCAATACCGTCGTAGTTTGCGGCAAGTGTCATATCGCCCGTTGAGTAGATACTCCCGTCAAGCCGGACACATGCGTTGCCTAAAATTGCCAGTTCGCCGCCATCAACAGTCACATCCTGTGTCCATACCGAATAATCCATATCGGGATACAACGGACCGTTAAAGCCGCCGAACATTTCCAGGTTGCCAGTGCCTAAGCTCGGGCTCAATTTATGCACCCAGTCATTTGCATAAAGCTGGCCGTTCGTAGCCGTTATATACTGGTCTGAATGACCCCAACAGCCGCTATCATCACCAATGAGTGTCAAAGTGCCGTCTATCGTAACATCCTGATAAGCTATGATATCGCCGGCAGCTTCCGTGTTGTTATGCAGATAAACACTGCCGCCTGCATCGACATAGTCGCCATACAGGAAAGTCGTCTCGTCCGCTGAGTAAATATCGATATCGCCATAGAGACTCCTGAGATCGTGATAGGCAGTCATATTGCCAACAGTACCACCATCATAATTAGCCCAGAGCTCCATATCATAATTAGATTTGGCACTGTCTGGATGCCACCCGGTACCTGTCAGAAGTATATTATCATCTGCATGAACGGTCATATATCCGTTACTTTTCAGCGGTGAGCTATTTAAGACCTGCACATCACTGCCGCTGTCTCCTCCAGGGCCGCGAGCAGTAATCGTCAAATCACGTGCAGACCTGACAGTGTCCTCAAGTGTAACGTTCCTACCTTCAATCTCGATGTTGCCAAGACCTGGGTTGCTGTTTATCGTCTTAACCTCGCCATAGGCGTGAACATCACCATCCCAGTTTTCGTCGTTATCGGCAAGCAGCTTCAGGTCTCCAGTTACATTTTTCGCCGCTTTGACATCGCCACCAAGAGTGATATTGCGGTCTGCTTCAACCGTCAAAGCTCCTTCGCCCATAAGCATGGTGCCATCGCCACTGCCATTTCCTACAATCACATCCTGGCCGGCCTTTAGTGTTATACCGTCATCAGCCACCGTGTTGTTATGCAGGAGAATATCGCCGTTATTAGCAACACTGGCTGTTACGTCACCGCCCAGAGATATCGTGTTATCCGAGGCCATTATCTCAATACTTCCCCCGCCGTATGTAGTAAGTGTGCTGTCAGAGCGGAACTGTCCGTCAAGACTGCCGGGGATAAAATCAGCCATAAGAATCATATCACCGTTGTAAGCTTTAGCGGCTTTCTCAAGTGTAATATCCTCAGCCTGCATCCACATTGAGATACCAGAGCCGCCATCATCCAGCGCCGTTACTGTACCTTTAACAAGCACATCACCATCTTCATCAGCAACTGCACCGACTGCTGTATCGGAGAGGTCGGCCTTAAGCATCATATGGCTGCCTGATTGAGTGTAGCTGTCGGTAGCGTTGTTGAGGGTAATATCTCTTCCTGCCCTGATATCCAGGGTAGTACCGGCGTCAACAGTATCTGTTTCGATGTCATATCCAGCCGTCATAGCAATATAAGTCTCTGCTTCTACATCCTGAACAAGAATAGAGCCGGTGTACGTATTTTCATAATCAACAATGTTCATATTCAGATAAGGTTCTTCGCTGGTATCAAGGTTGTTATAACCCGTCAGAGTTTCACCAGAATGTCCTGTTGCCCGTACCGCCGTTATATCTATTTTTCCTGTTTCCGATTCAAGCTTGCCGCCTGCTCTGACATCACCACTGTATTGCAGATACTCATCAGGTTCATAGGCTATGCCATAGAGACCATGAGCAACAATCGTCATATCTCCACCGGCAGTAGCACCTTCATCGAGGAAAACATTCATACCTTCGATGTCCATAGTAGTTCCGGAACTAAGCGCGCCTTTGGCCCAAACGTGAGAGCCATATCGCTTATCGATGTCGGCCTGCAGATTCATATAACCACTGTGAGCAGTTGCATCGCCGCCGAGTGTAATCTCGTGAATGGCCTGAATATCGATATTCTGGCCGGCTTCTATTGCCCAATCAGAATAATCATCATGGTTTTTAACGGTGTAAGCATCATCACCAGTATTACCCGCGTCACCGTAAATATCAATAGAGCCGGTTTCAGCCAGGAGAGATATGTCTTCGCCGTCAATTCCAGCGTCTCCCAGGAATATGGTATTTTCTTCCAGTGAGCTGCCGCCATCTTTACCCAGTTCAATGTCTGTCTGGGCATGCGCTCCGATGGAGGCCCACTTATTAGCAGCATTGTCGCCGGAGTCCGATGTTACTGAGCCAGTGTCGCTTATCAATGTCAGGTGAGTATTTCCCTGATTGGCAAACAAATAATCAGCCGTATCAAGCGATAAACCCTGATGCATTGTCAGTTTGCTGCCGGTTACACTTATAGTGGTGTTTCCCGCCTGTATCTCATCCCCAGCTATGAGCGTCAGCGATGTCGTACCGTCCAGGGTCGTAGCATTCTCGTAAGGGTCAGGGCTGTTCAAAAGAACTAAGTCAGTTCCCGCCTGAAGTGTTGCAGGAAGCGTAACGTCTGTATCGTTGTAAAGCGTAAGGTTACCCGCAATAGCGGTAACATCACCGTTAAGAGTTATCGTGCCTGGCTCATAAGTAGGAGTAGGATTACCTACCCACTCGCCTGGACGCAACCAAGCCCAGTGGTCCCATGACCAATCCCAGTCTCCCTGCTCCCATATCTTCTGGTCGGTAACACCGGTAACTGAAATATCGATATTACCACCGGCAGTGAGGGCTGCCGTCTCTATATTATGAAAGCCGTCAACAGGGTCTTCGCCCCATCGTCCGGTCAGGGATAAGTCGCCGCCGACATCCGCATCGCCTTCAAGCGTAATGCCATTGGCTAAAACAGTCATATCACCGACGGCATTGATAGTATCTTTTGCATGCACATCGCCGCCCTGCTTCACTTCCAAAGGCTGCTCCTCTTTGTAGTGTGTCCATCCATCCCACCAATCCGTCCAGTAGTCATCATACTGCGTTGGCAGTCCGGCCTGGGCCTTCAAATCGCCTGTTATGTCGATAGCTTCTTCGAAGTGAATATCTCCCCTCGCTGTGGCCGTTAAGTCCTGGACATTGTCGATGGCATTGGACCATACATCGCCGGCAGCAAGAACCAGCTCTCCGACTACTGCCTCTCCGCCTACTGCACTTACCGTACCGGTTTGGCCTGAGGTGTTTTTGTATCCGAATTCAGTCCACATATTGGAGTTCTCACCACCAATTCCGCCGTTGTCAACCGTGTGATGTTCTATATTATTGACTTTCAGCGTTTTAACAATAGTCGGACTTCCCGGCTGGGCAAGAACCATCTCGTCGCCAGCGACCATTGCAACTAATCCACCTGGATTTGTTATTATGGTCCCTGCATTAAGAACGTTCTTTCCAACCAGATAGACGCTGTCTACGGCATTGATAGTGCCGTAGTTCGCCACTACCCTCGCACCAGAATAGCTGCTCGGATTTGTAAATACCATATCCCCGCCGTTAACGGCATCGTGGAAAGCAGCATTCGACATATTCATGCTTGATGCCACCAACTGGTTGGCATTGACACTGGAGGTGGGGCCAAAAATAACTCCCGAAGGATTAACAATGAAAATCCTCATGTCGCTTGCGCTCAGCGCCCCATTAAAGTTCGTTCTGCCTCCCAACATTATCTTGTTCAGCACGGCAGAGTTGCTCATTAAGCCCTGCGTGAACGTCACGCTTTCGCCCGAGGCGGTATTGAAACCGTCCCACTTGATAACCGACTCTGCCTGATTAACCGCAACCGAACTGTTTGGAATACCGTCAATGATAGTCCCGCCGCCAACCTGCCACTGTCCGTTTTGCGGTGAGGCCTGCGCCATCTGCATTGGAAAGCCGAAGAGCATATAGGCCGTCAGAAAGCACGCTACTATCTGCCTTAAATAATACTTTTTCGAAATTCTTCTAATGTTCTTCATTTTCATTTCCCCTAACTTAAACTCAATCTTTTCATCTATAGCTCCGTCCCAACTTTATATTTCCTTACCCGACCACACAGCCGGGATATATTTTTACCATCGGTACATCAGATTAACGTTTAACCTTCCGTCACCCGTTCTCGTACCCGGGGTATCAAGCAACGGATAACCATAATAGACTCCGCCGCTGAAATTATCTCCGAGTTCGAGCAACAAACCGCCGCCGGCTGAACACATCTCTTCGTGTCTTTTTTCGCCGATACCAGCAACGGGATTCCGGATGGTACTTCTGCCGTAATCAACAAAAGCAAGCGGCGCTAATTTCCTGAGAAACGGCTGTTTCTTCATTTGGTCCTGCGCCTGCCCTTGCTGCTGAGGGTTAAGTGTCTGGCCATATTTAACAAGGTCAAATTCGTATTGTAACGATGCAAGAATTCCGCCATCAGCTACAACTTCATACTCATCATAACCCCTGACCGAATACATCCCGCCAAATGAAGTCATCTTTGCGGGAGCCAATCTTTCATCGGAACCTACCCATCGAAAGCTTCCGCTGAATCGACCGACCTTATTCGGGTCAAGATACTGGCTGTGATTCGCTACAGCGGAATATATACTGAAGTCAGATTCTGCACCGGTTCTTGCTGCGATGAATTCTGCTGCACCAGATTCTCCCCCCATGCTTTCCCAACTTTCAAGACCTACGCTGGTTTTTGACAAGTCATCTGAGCGATGTAAATCAAGACCATAACCCCACATCCAGAAATGAACATTGCTTCCGAGATACATCGGGAATATCGAAGGCGTAACCTTACTTCTGGTATGTTCGAGCATACCCTTAACATCCAGGAACCAGCCATCGCCCAGTAACCAGGTATCCGGCTCGGTCTGCAGAGCGTTGTAACGCAATACACCACCATAGAAATCACCGTTACCGATGAAATTAATACCGGCATTTCCACTTACATCATATTGGCTGTATCCGCCATAAACATTAAGACGCAGCCTCGGACCTATCAGAGGAAAATCATAACTGCCGTATATCGAATACTCATCTTCAATCCCCTTTTCCCATGGCGCCTGATAAACCACATTAAAGGTATCATCTATTCCCAAAAGATTCGTGTTAATAACACCTACCCGAGGAACCCATCGTTTGTCTTTCGTGCCGGCGTTATCTACCTGAACGAACCAATGCCAGGGGTTTGCTTCGTAAATATCATATTCAACAGACAAAGATTTCGGAGTTGCCCCTTTGGTAACCACGCCAGAAACATATCTGTCAGGATTAATGTTCAAAAGATTGATAAAGTCATCCAATTCTTTCTGATTAGCAACTTCACCCGCTTTGACCGGCGACCAGTCTTTAACATATGAGCTTTTCAGGAAACCTTCCTCAACCGGATTCTGGTTCGGGTCATATGCTCTAACCGCAACAGCGCTTACCAGCGCTTCCAAAACTTGTATTGGAAGGACGCCTTCTTTAAGCTTCTGCTGGGCATCAATCGCCTCAGAAGGAACATAAACATAAATACCTGCATAATTTCGCTGCTGATAAATCGAGAGGATATATTGAGTCAGACCTTGAATCGACCTGGCAGAAACCTTATGAGATTCATCTGGTTCCAGCATAACATCCTGAATATCCCGCAAATTATAAAGAGCTAAACTCTCAGCCTCCGACAAAAGACTCTTAGATGCATTGAAGATTGCTGGAATATTTTCCAAAAGTTCATCTGTGGGAATCAGTGTATTTCCGCTTATTCGAATTTCTTCGACTGTAAATCGCGCACTGGTATCTTCAGGTAAATTTATCTGAGCAATACTCGCCTCCTCCATCTGGCGTTTCAATCCCATATTTATTTTTGCTGACTTTTGGAGGTAATTATCCTCGATTTGTTTCTTCTCTTGCACTGTTTGCTCTTCTAAATCTTCCTCCTCTTTATTAAGCTTTGCTAAACCATCTTTATAATCCAGCTTTAACCGTGAAAGCTTTTCTTCATAATCAGTTTTTGCCTGCGACTTCTCCGGCTTTGCAGCATCCTTTATCGACTGCTTGTATTCTGATTTCAATGCTGCTGCGTCTTCTTTATATTTCCCTTTCAGTTGCGCCCTTTTCTCCTTTATGCTTTGGGACTGGCTTTTCTCTCTTTCATCCAACGCTTTTAACTGTTCTTTTTTCTCAATCTTTGCTTGAGAAATTTGTTCCTCAGTTTGTTTCTTTGCCTGCTTATTTAATCTTTTGAGTTGAGCTTTTTCTTCCCGTTTAGCTTCGGCCCTTTGTTTAGCTTCTCTTTTTGCTCTCTCCTCAACATCCTTTCGCTCTTCTAATTTTTTAGCAGCCAGGGCCTTTTGCTGTGCTGTAAGCTGTTCCTCTCCACCAAAAAACAAAAACTTTCCCGAAGCATTGTTGGAAAACAAAAGCGTTACAAAAAACAACATTGTAATTGTCCAGAACATTCGCGCACTTTTTAACATAATCTGTCTCCTTAAATAAGAGATAAAAAGACTGCAAAGGGATACCACTAAAGCTTTGAATTACCTATTACAGTTTCCCTTGAAAGAGTCTTGGCGAGCTTTTTCACAATAAAGGTACAAACAGCTAAGCGAAAAAGCGATAAGGATGTCTTTTTACTTTTTCTTGCTTTAAAAAAGAATATTAACCTCTATCCATACACACTTAAGATACCTCATCCCTAAGGTAAATATATTTGGTTATTTTACCCTTTTTAACATTCTATGTCAACACCAAACTGTCTATATTCCAACTTCTGCCTTTATCTGCAGTATTTTCCGGCTTTTTAAGCACATAAGGCCTGGTATAGAACATTTGGCTCAGGGTAAAAAATGCTTTTCCCTCTAAAAAATTCTTCTGAATTTCTCTTGACTCGGTTAGTCAAACAACCATTTCTTATTAAGTCCAAAATCAAACCCTTCATTCAACCGCCTCTACCTACTAAACCTGAACCATCCTTTAAGAGTTTTGATACACCTGATACATTTTCCTATAAACTTAGAAATATAAAATTTGGGATAGGAAAGCAAAGAAAAAAAATGGAAATGTAAACTTTTTTTTCGGCGTTATCAGTACTGATATCGAGGATTGCAAGAAGCTGACATGCAATCATTCTCAAGCCGCTAAAAGCGCATTGATTATCGGACGAAACACACCTTAAAAGAAAATGCTGTATTTTCATCAAATTAAAATTTCGGCGGCAAGTGGAAATTTATCTGTATCTGTGACGGTCTTTGTTAAAAAACAACATGGCTTCGGAATTTTCTATGCTTCTTATATTCTCTTGTAAAAACTCATATTGACAGTTCTTTTTAACTTATGATTTGTGCGGTTTATATCTGCGAGATATACGTTGAACCAAAACAATTCTTTTTCTTGACCATATATCCTGATTGACAGTTTGGCTTGCAAAACCTGCCAACAACAATAAACAAATTCACATACACTAACAAACTGCCCTGCCCGGCCAGGACGTATTTGTAATACCAAAACAGTCTTTGAAATTTACCCACCGCTTAAGATTAAAAACGGTAATTATAAAATGTTAACTTGCTGTCTTGACAGCAAGCTCATAAGAATACACTTTTTATCTTTATCTAAATATCAGTTGAGCAAATTCATAAAAATAACGGCGCCAGTTAATCCAGGTATGGGCACCATCGGTCGTATTAGAAATGTGTTTTATATCTTTCTCTTTTAAGAATTCAAGGGTGTTTTTATAGCGTTCGAAGAGGAAATCATCTCTGCCGCAGCCCAGCCACAATAAATCCAGTTTATCATTCATCGAAGCGATCTGTTCGGCATTTGTTTTCTCGAACTCTTGCAAGTCACCTATGCCGTTACTGAATACCCCGAGCGAGCTGAACATATCAAGATGCTTTATCCCGATGTTAATAGTTTGAGAACCGCCCATTGACAATCCCGCCATTGCGCGGTTTTCTTTACCCTTTGCGATGCGGTAATTGGCCTCAACAAAAGGGATGAGGTCATTCAGGAGGTAGCTTTCGAATCTCGGGATTCGGACAGACCTGTAATCCTGGCCTTCGATTCGAGGTGTATGTCCATAGGGCATTACAATTATCATAGGTTTGGACTTGCCATCGGCGATGAGATTATCCATAACTAAATTAACACGGCCCATATCGGTCCATATAAATTCATAACCACCTGCCCCATGAAGTAAGTAGAGCACGGGATATCTGGTCTGCTTCTTATCGGTCAAGTAGCCGGGAGGTGTGTAAACATAGAATTTCCTGTTTACGCCAAGCGTTTTTGATTCAAACCAGTGTATCTGTATCGTGCCGTGGGGGACAGGACGCTGGTCGTAATACATCGGCTTATCAGACGGTATTTCAACAATACTCCGCGTCGGCCAGGCATTGACCAGGACATCACGGTTACGGGGGTCGGACATTTCTACTCCATCAACATTAAAACCATAAACATAAATTCCCGGCTTAGCCGGCCCCAAGGTAATTGACCAAATTCCTTCATCACCCTTTTCCATAACCTGGTCACCGTCAGTGAACTGGGTATAGACACTTACTTTATCGGCATCGGGAGCACGCAGTCGAAATGTTATAGTGCGGTCAGAATGAACTCTCGGCGATATCTCCTCGCTCTGGGCGAGGCACACCTGCCAACCTAAAAACAGCAAAATCAACAAACAGTAAATAGTTCTTTTTCGCATTTTTGTTCTCCTATGTTAAAAGTCTACTCCAATTTTTCACGGAATTCTCACAGGCAAGTAATTAATTTAACTCTATTGCTCGGTAAAGAACATATCGAATTATGGTATTATAACGCTCTTGTTTTTTCTGATATAGCTAAAATTCTCAAAAGGGTAACGAGTTGTTTTTCGCCTGATTACCACACGGCTGAGTTCATCTCACTTACAAACCATAATTAAGCGCACCCTGCATCCATTTCGGCCATTCTTCGGGGTCATAAGGCCATGGGACTATATCAGGGTTCCCCCAATCAGGGTCCTTATTCCAACGAAGCATCCATAACTGTTTAATTCCGATTTTTTTTACAGTCCAATCCAGGAAGAGCATATTAATAGACAAATTGTGACGGTCTAAATTCCATCGGTTAATATTTGGCCCATCTATCGGACCATGATATCTTAGTTCTGCAGGCTCGTCGTGCGGGTCCGGAAAACCGCCTGTATAATTGCAATCGCCAAAAAGAGGAATTTCTGAAGTCCTTCTAACTCGGACGGTGTGGTAGTAAAGGGAATACTCCTCATCACTATTTAATTTGACTAAATCTGCACTGCTGACAAACGCATTTTTACCATAGCTGCCGTAAGCCCAGGTATTTCCGATTTTGTAATATGGCTGGTCCACTACTTCATCCGCAACCAAAGGGTCATCGAGAATCTGAAAATCCCATGCGGTGAGCGGGTCTGAATAATATTCCAGGTTCGACCAGCGGTCGGTGGTTGCTGGACATAAACAAATCTCGAAGTCCTGATAATATCGTCTCATTAAGGGCACCCAGGCGTGGTAAAATTCCACGCCGTTAATCACATTCATATCCATAAGCGTTCCATCATTGTCATCAGCATACATATTAAACATCAATCCCCACTCGTGTAAATTATGCTTACATAGAGCATCTTGAGCCTGAGCTTTGACTTTCGTAAGGGCAGGTGCCAGAATTGACATCAAAAGCGCTATAATGGCAATGACAACCAAAAGCTCGATTAATGTAAAAGCATTTTTATTACTCATAAAAATATCCTCCATTAAAATATCTCTTCATTTTTTAAAACATCGCTGTCTGTTTTTAAGATACACACAGAGCAACCTTTGTTCCACATAATTATGGGACTATTAACAAATAATCAGACATATTTATCGGTCTTTAGGAATGGGCGGTATTGGACTTGAACCAACGACCTCCTGCGTGTCGAGAACAATTGACTATTTTGTAAGTGTTTGTCATTTATGACTTTATGTCATAAGGTTATTTTTAGCAACAGGTTACAACTTCGCCATTGTTCGCCACTATTCGCCGGAATGTCTCATTTTTGCTGATGACGTACAGTCAAATAACCACAACCCAGTTTTTAGGTTAAAAAACGGGATAAGTTGGAGAAACGGACACGTAATCCGTGTGTCTTTGCTTTATGGCAAACGGGTGTTCAATACGTTCATTTTTTTGAGATTTTTTAAGTCTTTGATATTACAAATCTTATGGATTTACAGTTTTTGTGATTTTATGAGCTATTTGGGCTTTTGGTTGTATGTTAGCTGTATGTGCACTAAGGAGACTGATGTGGATAAACCGGACAATCCAATTGCAACTATCCAGCACTATGGCTGTGGCCTGCCCCAGTTTCTTGTACCAGTTGTGCGGATCCTTGCTCAAGACACTTCGCCGCAAATGCCGCTGGCGGCTGGTTGGTACTACCGGCAATACTGTTACTCGGTGCTCGGCTCAAGCGGTATGAGGGAAATGCCATAAAAGTAAACAGTATTCCGTTCCTTGCACTGGGCAGTTGGGCTTTGATTATCGGCTGGTTTGGATTTAATGTGATGAGTGCAGGTACGTTGGAAAATATCTCTGGCCTTGTCGCAATAAATTCCCTTATGGCTATGGTAGGGGGTACGCTCGCAGCACTATTCGTATCGAGAAACGACGCTGGTTTCGTGCACAATGGGGCGTTGGCTGGCCTTGTGGCTGTTTGCGCCAGTTCGGACCTTTACCACCCCATAGCTGCTTTAGTGGTTGGAGCTATAACCGGAGCAATCTTTATGTTCCTTTTTGTGGCAGAAACTAATACCTGAAAGATCGATGACGTTTTGGGCGTTTTAGCCGCTTCATGGGGTTTGTGGGGCGTGGGGCGGTATCGCTGCCGGTATCTTCGGGCTTCACGCACTTGGCGAACGTGGAGGCATATCTTTTTTCGCTCAGATGTTGGTTACATCTATAATAATTATTTTCACTCTCTTGGCCAGCACCTTCGTTTATGGTATTCTGAAATTGACGGTAGGGATTCGCCTTGACGCCCAGGAAGAACTAATAGGAGCAGACCTTACTGTCCATAGGATAGAAGCAAATCCTGAGGATGCTTTCTAAAACATATTGGCTCTGTATAGAATGCCTCCGCAGGGCAGTTTGTAAGCGTGAGTGTTAATTTCTGGAAAGCTGTGTAAAATACGGAGCAGAACGAATAATGAAAATAGTGATAGCAATTATCCAGCCCGAAAGATTGGAGGCGACTAAGGAGGCATTGTTCAATGCCGAGATTCACAAGATGACGGTTAGTCGCGTGCGAGGTTGCGGCCAGCAAAAAGGGTATGATGAACACTACCGGGGACAAATCAAATCTATAAATTTGCTGGAGAAGATTCGCATCGAAATAGCCGTCAATGACGAATTTGCTGAACCGACGGTAAGTGCTATTATCAAAGGGGCCAGAACCAATAACATTGGTGACGGCACAATATTCATTCTACCATTGGAAGAGTGCATCCGCATCCGGACGGGTGAAAAAAAGGGAAAGGCAATCGGGTAAGGATTGCCAAACTTACTGATATCGAGTAAAAAACGTTCCGGCTAAGATATCGAAACTGACAATAAAAATTCAGATTTTTTTGAAAGGAAGTGAATAATGACGCCGAAAGAATTTTTTGAATTTACGAAAAAGAACAAAGCAGAAATGGTTGACCTGAAATTTGCCGACCTGTTAGGAACCTGGCAGCACTGCACGTTTCCAATCGAGACCTGGGACGAAAGCACATTTGTCGATGGTGTCGGCTTTGACGGCTCCTCAATTCGCGGCTGGCAGGGCATACATATGTCGGATATGCTTGCTGTGCCGGATGCTGATACTACCGTAATCGACCCGTTTTTTGCCGAGCCGACCGTGAGTATTTTAGCTGATATTGTTGACCCTGTCACGAAAAAGCAATACAGCCGGGACCCGCGTCACGTCGCACGTAAGGGTGTAGCTTACCTGAAGAAGACTGGTATAGCTGACACCTGCTTTATAGGGCCGGAGCCGGAGTTCTTCATATTTGACGAGGTTCGCTACGAGCAGAATCAGCACACAGGAATGTATGCAATCGATTCTGTCGAGGGGGCATGGAACACTGCTCGTTTTGAAGAGCCGAACCTGGGATACAAGCCGAGCTTTAAGGGCGGTTACTTTCCGGTCAGCCCCACAGATACTTACCATGACCTGCGCAGCGAAATGGTCAAAGAGATGCGAAAGGTCGGCATTATAGTGGAAGCACACCATCATGAGGTTGCCACGGCTGGTCAGGCCGAGATAGATATGCAGTTTACAGATTTGCTAAAGATGTCTGATTGGTTTATGTGGTATAAGTATATCATCAAAAACGTGGCCAAACGCAACGGCAAAACAGCAACGTTTATGCCCAAACCGGTCTTTGAAGACAACGGCAGCGGCATGCACACACACTTATCTTTGTGGCAAGACGGCAAAACATTGATGGCTGGCGATAAGTATGCGGGCTTTAGCGAACTTGGGCTTTACTGCATCGGAGGCATACTTAAGCATACTCCGGCTATCCTTGCTTTTGCCGCACCGACGACGAATTCCTATCGCCGTTTAGTGCCTGGTTTTGAAGCGCCGGTGAACCTTGTTATGAGTGCGAGGAACCGTTCTGCCGCTGTGCGCATACCGATGTATTCAGATAAGCCGAAAGCAAAAAGACTTGAGTTTCGATGCCCTGACCCAACTGCTAATGGCTATATAGCCTGGACAGCAATGGTTATGGCGGCAATTGATGGCATCCAAAATAAAATCGACCCCGGTGAGCCGCTTGATAGAGACATTTATGAAATGAGTTCCGAAGAATTGTCTAAGTATAACAAAACTCCGGGAGAACTGGCTGAAGCCATTGAAGCTCTGGAAAAAGACTATAAATTCCTGACGGCTGGTGGTGTCTTTACGGATGATTTGATTGAGACCTGGATAAGCTGGAAGCGCAAAAACGAACTCCGTGAGCTTGCACTCAGGCCACATCCTTATGAATTTAATTTGTACTATGATAGTTGATAACAGCAGCAATAAAATTAGATTATAGATGAGGCTTGCTTGCAGACTGTCGGCTTGTTAAGGGACAGCTCAGCAAAGCGAGGCTCCTTCGATATTGGTTACTACGGTTGATATTTATCTACGCTGGAAGATTGTGGTTTTTTTCGTAGAAGTGGTTAAGAGAACTGTTTCAATGAGATTGCACTTTCTACAACATGTTTGGTTTGAAGATTTGGGCAATATCAAGGTATGGGCTGATAAGCGAGAGATAACTATCTCCAGAACCGCATTTTTTTCTAAGGAGCAATTGCCATCTATAAATGATTTCGATTGGCTTGTTATTATGGGCGGTTCAATGGGAGTTTATGATGAGGCCCAATACCACTGCTGGCCGGCGAGAAGAAGTTTATTGAAGAAGCGATAGATGCGAACAAAACGGTTTTGGGTGTTTGTCTTGGTGCTCAACTGATTGCTGCTGTCCTTGGCGCAAAGGTGTATAAAAACAAATATAAAGAGATCGGCTGGTTCAATGTTTATACCCCTACCCATTGTCAAGACAAAAAACCGGTTCTTTTAAGGTGGACTCATCGCCACTGGTTAAGGCCGTTGGAACGGAGGGAGCCCGACGGGCGACCGGAGTGCCAACGGCGACGCCATATAC
>JAUVVQ010000010.1 GCA_030604525.1 Phycisphaerae bacterium
CGCAAAGAAAAGATGAAAGAAAATGGGTGTTCAAAAGTACCTCCTGTTTTAGAGTTTTCTATTTTCATTTTTTGGGCGGGGGGAAAACACGCCCTCTATGTTAGGGGGGACTTGCGCGTTTGGTCGAAAAACAGGGATTTTTTACAATTGGAAAAAACGCAAGTGATTGTGTGATAAGGAGATGAAAAATTTTCAAAAAATTTGGTTTTTGCTTCCAGCTATATGCAAAAATGATTGAAATTTAACAACGGATTACGCGGGAATTTTAACACCCCTGCACTATAAGAGTACAGGGGTAAAATTATACCAATTTTCAAACAAAAGTCAAGAAAAAAAAACGAATAAAAAGAATTCACCGGAACGATCAAGCTCAGCGGTGGCGGTTAGCCGTCCGCTGGAGCGACTTGTTAGTTGCAGTCACTGGCGTCATGGTCGATTGTTCATTTGTCTAAATAGCTTCAGAAACTTTCCAAACCTTCACTGGAATGGTTAATTTATCTTTCTTACCAACACCCGGCT
Source organism: Phycisphaerae bacterium (assembly GCA_030604525.1). GTDB lineage: Bacteria > Planctomycetota > Phycisphaerae > Sedimentisphaerales > Anaerobacaceae > JAUVVQ01. The sequence goes on from JAUVVQ010000010.1 coordinate 520, forward strand.
GAGCGGGGTTGTTGACCATATGGATGGTCGGTGAGTTAGGGATTGATGCAACAACACACAAATAGAACGAACTCTTATACGTGTCTGCGGCATCCGCTTCATTACCTGTCAGTTCTACGTCTTGATCAACACTTACACCTTTGACCTCAACTTGGATTGGGTCGCCACCGGGTGTTTCAGCTTGGATGTCGAAACCATAGTTCAGTTTCTCGACAAGCTGAATGTTTTGGTATTTGCCATTCAACTTGCATAGTGCAAAGTTGATGGCAAATTGTTCAACACCATTATCTGGATTCTCTCTGATGCCAGCAGCTTTAAAAAAATCCAGCCAAGTCTTTATGTCATTATCAGTGGGATCGGCTTCCAAGTAAGTGTTATCGATGAAGCTAAGTCCGGGGACAAAAGTTTGATGCGTTTCCCAATTCCTAAAAGGTTTGAAATCAGAAGACAGGAAAACTTCTTTGCTGGTTTTGATGTCTCCCGATTTTGTCTTAATCCACAGCTCGATGCCTTCGCCAAGATCAGTCCCGAGGATTTCTTTGCAGAGCTTGGTAAGGGATAGTAATTTATCTGGCGAAGGCTGGGGAGCCTTTGAGACAATTTTTGGTAGAATCATCTCCTTGCATATTGTCTTTCCATCCAAAACCTGAACACCAGTGTACCTGATCAAAAAACCTCTGAGACTTTTCGAGTCTTTGCCCACGGCACTGGATAGAATAGCTGGATGGATTATCGGCTTGGAACTCTTCGAGAGTTCAGCCAACTCATTCAGCGCAGGATTATCTGGTGGCAAATCAAGAATGGAAACATCTCCACCCCTTTTCAATGAGTTGTCGGAAGTAAGGATGAATTCGACATCGTGATATCCTTTGATGCCTTGTCCTTTATACCCGCCACGAGGCCCCAAAATATCCTTGTATTGTGGATTTCCTTGAAGCCACATATAGAGTTTCGCAAACCATATTCCGGCATTCGGTTCTTTTGACTTAGTTTGCAAAAATTCTGCATTCTCAAGGAAATCCCGACGGTCTGCCTTTACGAGAGGGTGATTTTTTTGCTCAACAACCTTGGGATGGACTAGCTTGAGGTTTTCTTTCTGACCGAAAGCGGGTGCGATTTCTTCCCTTGTGAACAGTTGCAATCGTAAGAGAGCATCGACAGCGTCGCCTTTCTCTGTTAGACGAATAACTTCACTGAGTTTTGCCCACTCATCATCAACAGTAAGAACAGACTCCGTTTTTGTTAAGTGTTTCTCGATTGGTTCAATAAGTTTGGGATAAAAGAGTTTCTCGTAAGACTCCAATCCCTTAGAAGGTGTGAACTCGAAAGCGGGCAAATACTGATATTTCCAAGTCTCGTGAGCCTTAAAGAAATCGATTGCCTTGAAAGCGAGCTTGGTTACTTCTTCGAGAATCCAATGGTTCCATTTTGCTTCGTAGTTTAAGGCATCGCGGCCCGGTTGCACAAGGAAATCTGCTTGAATTGGGAATTTAGCACCACTCCTCGCTTCTCCAAGTGGCAGAAAAGAATATACTCCTCCGTACATTGCTCCGGCTTCCTCAGGAGAAAGATTGCCATGTTTGTCCAAGGCAAAACCAATGGCGATTTCTCGTTGAGTAACGTTGGCTCGGTATTCCTGTGTTAGCCTGTCGTCTTTTACCCATTCGGGAACTGTGATTTTTTGGCGGAAGAATTTGAATCGTCGTTCCTCTCCATCACTTCTGAGAGTGGAAATCCCTTCTTGGTTCTCTCCGAGGTTTTCGAGTGTCCCGTGTTCTCCAGAGACCTCGTCCACGATCTCGATTTTTTTCAACCAACGAAGAAAGAGATAAAGTTCAAGACGAATCTTTTTGATTTCTTCAATAATTCGTGAGGTATCAGTACCTTCACGGAAAGGAATGACAAAAGTTGTTTTTGATTGGTCAACGGATTCGGAAGGCTTATCAATCCAGATTGGGATGACGTGCCAAGGAGTAGAACTTGGATCATCCCAATATGTTCTATCGAATTTAAATTGAAAGCCATTGGAGTAGATTTCAGGTCGATCGGTGATCTTAAGAACCGACTTAAATCCAATACCGAGGTATCCAAGAAAACCTTGTTCTGGTTTCTTGGACGAGCGAATACCCGATATCGCCTTCACATCATTTTCATTGAAGGGCTGCCCATTGTGGGAAATTTTCACTCGCTGTTGGTTTATTCTAATCTCAAAGTTGCCCGGCTGGGATACGTCTAAGCCTAAGCCGGAGTCCTCTGCGTTCTGAATAAGCTCAAGTATGAACCCGGAACTCCTCGTAAATACAACCTGAGAGATTAGCCGCAAAGCATTGACATAGTCATCCCATATATGGGTTCCTCTGGCAGCCTCAATTTCCTCCCCAATATTATCGACTATCTTTTTGGTATTGGGTGTTGTATCCATAAATTCCCTACTCGCAAATAACTGCAACTAACAATGATTATAGAATCTATATAAGAAGTTCCCGTTGGTTCTTCAAGTGCTCACCCATTTGATGGGAGTTTCTGCACTGCCTGCTCTAGTTTTTCTGGTTGGGGGTTGCCGTGTTCAAGCCAGTCACATTCGTAAACCTCCATATACGCTTTGGCATACTCGGCCGTATTTGTTCCGGTGAAACCGGCGCCGGGAAGCCCGGAGTCTTGCTGGACTACCAGGATCGTTAACGGGGGCAACTTCTCCAAGAGACAGTAAGATTGAATTGGTTCAAGGAGCTGCCCAAGTCCCGCCGTTGGAACACCGATGAGTTTTGACAGGTGGCCGTATGTCAGCGTCTGTCGATTCTTTGCCGCCCAAGCAAGAACTGCCCAAATCTGACTTGCTCTTTCTGATCTCGTCATGATTCCTCCTGTGAATTCCAACAGTGATTGTACAGTCTATATAAAACGGGAAAGACAGACTGTTTCTACAAGTATTAACAAGTTCCCGTTGGTTCTTCAATATTTATCCGCCTCTATGCAAAGCTTTTTATCTTTTGTTTACAGATTTTTTCTGTCATTGCGAGCACTTCGGCCTTGCTCAGTGTAAACTCCGCGAAGCAATCTTCTGATTATATAAATCTTGCCAGTCGGGATTCGTATTTTCTATTATTACATTTTTTTTCGCTCTGGAGCCGGCTTTAATCTTTTTTTCTGCGCCTATAGCGTCATAAATCCGGTCGAAGCACTCATAAAAAACCAACTTGGTCACATTATATTTGCTCGTAAATGAGGAGCCTTTTTCGTCTTTATGTTCAGCAACCCTTCGCTCAAGATCATTAGTAACGCCGGTGTAAAGAACCGTGTTATTAGTATTAGTCATAATGTATACCCAGTAGTGTTTCATAGTTTCAGATTGCCGCAGTCGCCTTCGGCTCCTTCGCAATGACATTGAGAGATTGCCGCGTCGCTTCGCTCCTCGCAATGACTACGTAAACTCTCTATTTTCGCTACGCATATTTTTTCTGTCAGTATAAAAGGCATATCTTTTTCCTTGGAAGGCGGGCGTGGATGGTTGAGCAGGAAAGTGGTTCTCAATCCCGACAATCCTTTTTTATAATTGTATACGGATACGTGATGAAGTAAAGGGGAAAATATGAATAAGAAACTGGCGTTACTTATGATTGCGGTTGGTCGCAGGAGTTAATTGACCCCCAGCACGCAGGCTGGGGGCGATAATAATATCAAAATGCAAAATGCAAAACTGATGAGATTGCCACGTCAGGTTAAAAAAAGGGACAACCCCGACGTAAAGACAAAAACCCCCAACGTAAAGTTGGGGGTTAAGCGAGGCGGAAAGCTCTGCGGAAGCAGAGCTTGGTTTTTTTAAAATAACAAATGACCCCGGGGAGACAAAAACCCCCAACGTAAAGTTGGGGGCTAAGCGAGGCGGAAAGCTCTGCGGAAGCAGAGCTTGTTTTTTTTTAAATATAACAAATAACACTCACATTAAAAAGCTATGGGGTTTAAGCCGTAGTTTTTTAGTTATCCATCGCTAAATCTCGACCCGCATTCCTTAAAGAATATCAAATAATTCTTGCAGCAGCGGGGTCTTAATTGGTAAAATAAGAGTATGGAAAAACCGGCTGAATCGGCTGGGAGGACAAGGAAGATGAAAAAAATATGTGTTAAAGACAAAGCACGAATAAAAGAGCTCCTCTACGACGGTTACACAGTCGGCATCAAAAGCAGTAAATTCGGCTCCTTCGGCGGTTTCCAGCGATGGCAATATGACAAACACGCCGATACCTGTCATAGTTGTGACGCCGTCTGGGCGGATAAGAGAAGGGTAATCAAATCATACTCTCTAAAAAAAGCTACAAAAATCTTATGGCACAACAGGGGCGAGCTCTACCTTTATGCAAAAAACATATCTGAAAAAGAAAAGCAGAAAATAAATGACCTTTTCTTACCCCCCAAAAAGTAAACCTGAATTTAAAAACAAATTACAGGCACGATTTTATTGAAGCTCGATGTTAGCCGGCTTTCTGCAAAAGTTCATACACCCAGTCTTCGAAATAGAAAGGATACAAATGCATTCGCTCGCTGGCAATTTGTATGCCATCTTTCGATAACCAGGCATAAAGCTTATCTTTATGATTAGGAAACTGCTCGGCTATCCTTTTCTTGCATAAGTCCTTTAGCAGCGATGCTCTCATATTTTTCTCATCATCACTTTTTCCCTCCGCCCTGAAATATCTGCGGACATCCGCAATTGTCACCCTGTCCTGCTGCTGGAAATAACGCCTGAACCGCTCCGGCAGCTTCGAAGGCAGCTGGAATTCGTCATCAACTCCTTTAAGTGGAATCTCGTGTGGCTCATAATGTATAAAAGGGTCGTAAAAATATACTGCAGGATTATAATCCACCCGATGGGACGATAAATGCGGAACAAAAACCTCCAGGGCCTTTCCTGCATGAAACAAATTTGCCGGACCGTCGCCAATCAAGACAGTATAACAGAACTGATTCAAATCCCGGCGATTATAGCCCACCACTTTATTATAGGCATGCTGGAGCATTGCGAGCGTAAGCCGGCGAACGTCTATTACCAATAACTTGGATGTTAGCGTGCTTAGGGCCAGCGTCTCTATTGCCTCGACCCCCTCCTTAGGCCTCCACTTGCCGGGCCTTATCACCTTAAAAGATTTCAGCCGGTTATCGCTCGTTATTCTCTCAAATACATCCCTCGCCAAGACCTCATCAAGAGTAAGTATATATATCTTATTTTTTCTTTTGGCGTGGCTTAAAATATCCGGCATTTTTGCCCCCTTTGAACCATATCTCGAAAAAGCTAATAACCGGCCCTGACATCCCAGAGATATAACACTTCCGGACGAGCCAGCTCATACAACATTGTTTTATCCAACTTCAGACCGCTGCTGCTCCGGGCACTCAAAAAACCGCCTAATGAGAACGGCTTGCGATACTCAACAACTTTTGCCTTGTCGATATTTGCCAAAGCTTTAACTTCTTCTATGGCTGTATCGATATAACCAATTTTATCTATCATCTTTTTATCAAGCGCTTCGGAGGCGCCGTAAATACTTCCATCGGCTAAAAGTTTCACTTGTTCCAATGTAAGCTCCCGGCGTGCATCTGCTACAAGATTCACAAAACGCTCATAAGCCGGATTAATCAATTTATCCTCGATATATTTTCTTTGCTCTGCTGTAACCTTTTTAAAAGGACTTGGCCAATCCTTCTTCAAGCCGGATTTTATTATAACCGGCGTAATCCCAAGCTTGTTCTCCAGAAAATCTTCCAAAACAAAATAACTCATTATCACTCCGATTGAACCGGTAATCGCCGTTGGCTCCGACACAATTTTTTCACAGGCAACCGAACTGTAATAGCCGCCTGAAGCGGCAATCCCTTCCATAAATGCCACGACCGGTTTGCCGGTCTCCTGACGGTACTTCTGAATCTGATGATAAATCTGGTCGCTGCCGGAAATTGTCCCCCCAGGTGAATCAACACGTAATATCAAGCCCTTAACTTGTTTATCTTCTCTGGCTGTTTTAATTTGACGATAAACATCCTGTGCTTTTCTTCCGATAATCAGTCCCTGCAAATTAATCACCACAATCTTATTGTCACTGGGCCCTTTGCGTATTACTTCTTCTGCATACGTACCGCTCCGCCCCGTTGCAAATACGGCTGCCATTCCTATAAGAACCAGGAATAAAAAGATATTCGCCAAAATCGACAAACCCAGAATTACACCAAAAAATATTCTCCAGCCGCTTGGTTTCCTGCCGGCAGGTCCGGAGGCGGCGAGTCCTCCTGAACTCGAATATCCTCTTGAATCCGTATTTTTCGAAACATTGAACTGATTATTATTCTTATCGGCATCCATAATAATATCCTTTCAAATCTTTCATTCATCCGTAATTGTATTACCAGAAACCTGACCCTGTCAATCTTCAAAATCATCTAATTTTCATTAACTCATTAGCCAATCTTCAAATTAAACAAAAATGGCTCAAGCAATTAAGCTTGACAGGACCCCTGCCGGACATAAAATCTGCTTTTATGGCACAAATTCTGCAAAAAAAGAAAAGAAAGAAGAAAAAAAAGCAAAATCCCTTGACAGACTACCTCACCTATATCGGGTTGCGGGTATTAATTATTTTTCTAAGCATATTCGATATCAATACAAATCTCAGAATTGCCTGCTTCCTCGGACGGCTGCTCTGGAAATATTACCATAGAGGCAGAGAGCGAGCGATAAACAACCTCCGCACAAGTTTCCCGGAAAAAAGCGAAGAATGGATTCGAAAAACCGGGGAGCGAAGCTTCGAACACCTTGTTATGCTCGCCAACGATATTCTTTTTACTCCGAGATTGGTAAATAAATCAAACTGGAGAGACTACTCCTGTTACAAAAACGTCGAAAGAGCCAAGTGGCTGATGCAGGAAGGTCGTGGACTGCTAATGGTTGCTGCACATTACAGCAATTTCGAAATCCTCGGATATATATTAGGGCTTTTCGGCTTCAATATTTACAGCATTGCAAGACCGCTCGATAACAGATTTATAAATAATTACATCTATAACATCAGAGGCCGACTCGGACAAAACATCATAAACAAAAAAGGTGCATCTAAAATGATGAACGAAATCGCCTCTACCGGCGCCACCTTATGCTTCATTGCTGACCAGGATGCGGGGAAAAAAGGAATTTTCGTTGACTTCTTCGGCAGGAAAGCAAGTACATACAAAAGCATCGGGCTGCTTGCGGTCATAAATAATATACCCGTTGGTGTCGGCTACAGCAGAAGGGTTGGTAACCAGTTCTATTTCGAAATTGGAGTCCAGAGAATAATATTTCCAGACGAGTGGAAGGACAAAAAAGACCCCCTCAAATGGCTTACTGCAGAGTACACAAGAGCTATCGAAGAGTTCATAAGAGAGGACCCAAGTCAATACTGGTGGCTCCACAGGAGATGGAAACACAGGCCAAAAGAAGAAATAAACTCACAAATAAAAAATAAATAAGCTCCTAAATATTTATTCGAATAAATATTGACGCTGGAAGTCGTCCATTAAGGATTGCGCTTGACTTTATCGACTTTTTTCTTATCTTAATGCTTTTCACATTTTTATCCGGAGATTCAAATTGAGCAAAACAGAAACAACAGGCAAATTCGTATTCCATAAAGAAAAGGCAGAGCCCAGGCCAAGTGCGCTGTACGAGGAACAGCTTAAGTTAACCGATAAATCAAAGTTTTCCGATTTTGCAGGTTACTTAATGCCGCTGTGGTTTTCGGCTATCAGCGATGAGCACAAAGCCGTCAGGGAAAACGCCGGGCTTTTCGACTGCACACACATGGGAGTTTTCGAAATTTCAGGCCCCCAGGCGAAAGATTTCCTAAACACTGTTACCACTAACAACGTAGAGAAAATTTCTCCCGGCTCCGCTCAATACTCATACGTCCTCGATGCCGCCGGTTTTTGTCTCGACGATGTCATCATCTACCAGCTCCAGGATGAAGAATATATGGTTGTCGTGAATGCTGCAAACGAAAGCAAAATCGAAAATTACTTTGAGAAGCTAACCGCCGGCGACCAAATCATCGACCCTGAAAGGCAAGAGGAAAGACTCGAACACAAACCGGAAATCAAAAACTTAAAGCTCAACACCAGTAACAATACAAGAGTGGACATCGCACTGCAGGGACCGGCTTCACTGCAAGTTCTCTCAGAGATAATCGAAGACCAACAATCAATTGAAGAAATCAAAAACTTAAGACCTTTCAAGTTAACTCAGCTAAGTATAGCAGGGAGCAATTGCATTATCTCAAGCACCGGCTATACAGGAGCTGTAACCGCCTTCGAACTATTCCCGTCAATCGATGATGCCCCCGAAATTTTCAAGCTCCTCCTGGAAAAGGGGAAACCATTAGGCCTTCTGCCCTGCGGACTGGGTGCAAGAGACAGTCTGAGAATCGAGGCAGGCCTGCCGTTATATAGTCACGAACTCAATGGGGCACATAATATTTCTCCAATCGAAGCCGGCTACGGCTGGGCTGTCAAACTCCAAAAGGACTTCTTCATCGGAAAAGCAGCTATGGGAAAAATAAAAGAATCGCACGATATGAAAGTGGTTCGAATCGAACTGCCCGGGTCAAAAGGCATCCGACCAGTCCGGTGGAACGACCCTGTTATTAATTCCGACGGGAATTGTATCGGCTCGGTTCTAAGCACCGCAAAAATAAACGAAAAACAAATTGCCCTTTGCTTTATAAATAAAGAATATTCACAAGAGGATACTGCTCTTGGCCTTTACTATCTGGCAAGGAGCAAAGCTCAAATCGAAAAAGGGAAGGTCCAAAATGCTGATTTAGGACAATCTTTGAAAGCGGATATTAACGCAAACGTAATAAGTAGATTCGAAAAATTTTAAAAGGAGTCAAATATTATGGCCGTTGAAGGACTGCTTTATACAAAAGAACACGAGTGGGCAAAAATCGAAGGTAATAGTGCAACTATCGGAATTACCGACTACGCCCAACAGCAGTTAGGTGAAATCACCTTCGTCGAACTGCCGGAAGCGGGGAGCCAGCTTCAGCAAAGCGAAGAATTCGCCGTCATAGAAAGCTCAAAAGCTGCAAGTGACGTTTACGCCCCGCTCTCCGGGAAAGTTACCGAAATAAATTCCCGGCTCGAAACAGAACCCGAACTAATTAACAACGACTGCTACAACTCCGGATGGGTCTGCAAAATCGAAATCACCGATAAAAAAGGCGTCGAGAATTTAATGAATGCAAAACAATACGAACAATTCCTCAAGGAATAATAAATAATGCCTTTTATTTCTAATACGCCCCAGCAGCAAAAGCAAATGCTCGCCGAGATTGGTCTGAGTATGGACGAGCTTTTCGGTGACATCCCCAAAGAGCTAATGGCAAAATCATTCGAACTCAAAGAGGGATTAAGCGAACAACAGGTAAGAAATCAGTTAACCGAGCTGGCCTCGAAGAACTCAATAGGACTTACCTGCTTCCTCGGCGGCGGTTTCTACGACCACTTCATACCCGCTGTCGTACAAGCCATCGTCTCAAGAAGTGAATTCTACACTGCATACACGCCCTACCAGCCGGAACTCTCACAGGGAACACTACAATCCATCTATGAATATCAGTCCGCTATCTGCCGGCTTACCGATATGGAAGCTGCAAACGCTTCTCTATACGACGGCGGCACCGCAATCTACGAAGCAATTATGATGGCACTAAGAATCACAAAAAGAAACAAAGTCATCATTGACAACTCTGTAAATCCAATTTATCGCGTAATGGTTGACACTTACACCCGGAATCTGAAGATAGAACTTCAGCAAACAGAAAATAAAGAAGGACTTGCCAACCGTGAACAAATCCTCGAAAAACTCGACGAGGAAACCGGTGCCGTAATCCTCCAGAATCCCAACTTTTTCGGCTGTATTGATGATTTTACAGATATTGCTCAGGCCGCACACGAAAAAGGGGCTTTGCTTATCCTTTCCTGCTATCCAATCTCACTCGGTATCCTTAAAACCCCAGGTGATATGGGAGCTGACATCGTAACCGGAGAGGGACAATCGCTCGGTATGCCGCTTTGCTTCGGAGGTCCTTACATAGGCTTTATGGCCTCAAGAAAAAAATTCGTAAGAAAAATGCCTGGTAGAATTGCAGGACAAACAAAAGACCAAAATGGAAAAAGAGCTTTCGTTCTCACCCTCCAGCCGAGAGAACAGCACGTAAGAAGAGCAAAGGCGACCTCAAACATCTGCTCCAACGAAGCATTGTGTGCTTTGAGCGCAATAGTTTATCTTTCTCTGCTCGGAAAACAGGGACTCAAAGAAACCGCACAGTGCTGTGCGGACAAGGCAAGCTACGCATACCAGCGGCTGACGAAAATACCAAATGTCAAACCCCACTTCAAAACAAACTGGTTTTTCAACGAATTTGTTCTCGACCTTCCCAGCGAAGCCCCCGAAGTAATCGCAAGACTAATCGAAAGAGGCCTCGCCGCCGGATTCCCGCTGAGCAGATATTACAAAGGTATGGAAAACTCGATGCTCATCTGTGTTACCGAACAAAGAACAAAACAGGAAATCGGAATTTTAGCTGAGAACCTGGAGTCTGTCCTATGAAACTTATTTTCGAGAAAAGCGTCAAAGGAAGAAAAAGCTTCCAGATAACAAAAAACGAAGTCGTAAAAAGCATTAACATAAAACCGGAATTGTTGCGCAAAGAAAACGCCATCCTGCCCGAACTCAGCGAGCTGGATGTTGTCCGTCACTTCACCGAACTTTCTCGTAGAAACTTCGGCGTCGATACGAACTTTTATCCGCTCGGCTCCTGCACAATGAAATACAATCCGAAAGTAGCTGAACTCATAGCTTCTTATACCGGTTTCGCAAAATTGCACCCCCTCCTGCCACAGTTGAGAATCGGCGGCATGCTCACACAGGGCGCTCTGCAGGTAATATACGATACTGATATGCTTCTTAGAGAAATAACGGGAATGGCCGGCTTCACTATGCAGCCGCTGGCAGGGGCTCACGGTGAACTCACCGGTATGATGATTATGGCCGCTTATCATAACGACAAAGGCAATGATAAAAAAACCGTTCTCATACCCGACAGCTCACACGGCACCAACCCCGCCAGTGCCGCTACCGCCGGCTTTAAAGTAAAATCAATAAAAACAAATCAATACGGCGTTATGGACCTGGAGTCACTAAAAGATGCTGTAAATGACGACGTAGCCGGACTTATGCTGACCTGTCCCAACACCCTCGGACTCTTTAACCCGCACATCAGGGAAATCTGCGACCTCATTCACTCCGTCGACGGCATCACCTATTACGACGGTGCCAACCTGAACGCCATCATCGGAAAAGCAAGGCCGGGTGACTTCGGTTTCGATATCGTTCACCTGAACCTTCACAAGACTTTTGCAACACCTCACGGGGGCGGCGGCCCCGGCTCAGGACCCGTCGGCGTAAACGAAAAGCTCCTCGAATATCTGCCTGTCTCAGTTGTCGTTAAAAGAAAAGACGGGACTTACTCCCTGCAATACGATAAACCCAAATCCATCGGGTACATTGCACCCTTCTACGGAAACTTCTCGGTTATCCTAAAGGCATACATCTACATCCTTATGCTCGGGGCAAAAGGACTGCAAAGAGTTGCTGAAAACGCAGTCCTCAACGCAAATTATATTCGAGAAAAGCTAAAAAAATACTATCATCTCCCATACGAAGGTATCTGCAAACACGAGTGCGTCTTCAGCGCTTCAAAACAGCTACAAGAAAACGGCATTCACGCCATTGACATTGCAAAAGCCCTTATTGATAAGGGCTTCCACCCGCCTACCGTTTATTTCCCAAGCATTGTAAAAGAAGCAATGATGATAGAACCAACCGAAACCGAAAGTAAAGAAACAATCGATGCTTTTATAAACGCTATGATTGAAATCGCCCAACTGGCAAAGTCCGACCCGGAAAAGTTAAAAGCCGCTCCCACAACAACACCCATCTCCCGGCCTGACGAAACCGCCGCTGCGAAGAACCTTGACATCGCAAATTTGTAAAAACTTCGGACAAAAAACAAATTCCAAATCGAAAACCGATAACCGCATACAACATTGTAATTCCAAGGCAAACTTGATAACCTACAACTATGAAACCGAAAATACTCCTCGTCAATCCGCCCATATATGACTTTGCTGCTTACGATTTCTGGCTCAAGCCCTACGGCATTTTGACTATCGCCGGCTATCTGCGTGGTAAGGCAGACTTTAAACTCTTCGACCATCTCGACCGGCTGCACCCCTTTATGGCACGAAAAAAAGAACTCAAATCCGATAAATGGGGTAAAGGCAAATTCTACGAGGAACAAATCCCAAGCCCCAAAATTCTCGAACACATCCCCCGCCACTATCGGCGTTTCGGCCTGCCCAGAGAATTCTTCCGAAAATTTTTAAAGGCAAACAGCTCTGCTGATTTCGCCCTGATTCAAACCACGATGACATACTGGTATCCCGGCATCCGGGAAGTGAGCGAAGACATAAGGGAAATCTGCCCTGAAACAAAAATCATCCTCGGCGGAAACTATGTTACCCTTTGCCCCGAACACGCAAAAACGCTCGGTGCCGACCTGCTCATTTACGCCGACAAACTCCAGCCGCTCTGGCAGTTTCTAAATCTTGAACCCGATTACACCCAGCCCGCCCTCTGGGAAAGCTACCCGGAACTAAGCTGTGCCGTCAGCAAACTATCCGACGGCTGCCCTTTTAACTGCACCTACTGCTCCGTCCCGAAAATCTACGGCAAGTTCAAACCAAAACCTGCACCACGAGCCATTGCAGAATTCAAACTTATTAAAAAACTGGGGGCGGATAACCTCGCATTCTACGATGACGCTCTGCTCTACGATGCTCCCAATGTCCTCATCCCATACCTCAAAGAAATAATCAAAACACAATCAAAAGTCGGCCTTCACAGCCCCAACGCACTCAACGCCCGTTTCGTTACCAGAGAAACAGCTGACCTTATGGTTGCCGCCGGTTTCAAAACCTTCTATCTCGGGTTCGAAAGCATCTCAAAGGAATGGCAAAAGTCAACCGGCTCGAAAGTTTTCTCCGAAGAACTAACCGCCGCCGTCAAAAACCTTATCTCCGCCGGCGCAAAAGCGACAAGCATTACCGCCTATTTTATTCTTGGACATCCAGACACCGATGCACAAAAGGTGGAAGAATCGATGCGTTTTGCACACAGTTTAGGCATTCGCGGAATGTTAGCAGATTTTTCTCCGATTCCGGGAACGCCCGATGGTGAGCTCTGCCGAAAATGGATTAACTTAGACGAACCTCTGATGCACAATAAAACCGCATTCCCGATTATCCTGCTCGGCTTCGACGAGACCAACCGCCTCAAAAACCTCCAGCGAAAACTAAACCGCTCCTTAGCACAATATGGCAATTTGATATCTCAGGAGAAAATCCTGTATATTCAATTCACTTATGATAACCTTATTCACATCTGTTAGAATTTTCAGTCGTTTAAAAAACTTAATTTACGAAGTAACATATTGAAAGGCAGGTATTCAGATGCCAAGTGCAACAATTGAAGGGCCAAAAATAGAAGACGTCCAAACAAAAAGAACATTAGTCAAAAAAGTTACCGATGCTCTTGAAAATGCCTACAAGCTGCCAAGGCACGTCTTCGTAGTGATAATCAAAGAAAATCCGCCTGAGAATGTCGGCATCGGCGGGGAGCTAATCCTCGATAAAAAGAAAACCTAAGCTCCTCCTGATTCCTTCAGAAAGCAAAAAGACTTTAATGCCTCGAAAACAAATCACGCACCCAAGAATGAAATGTTCCAAGACCCCAAAGCACTATTGTATCCTTTCAGCAAAAAATCCTCCTGACTAATTACTGAAAAGGTGTAAGTAAAACCTTAGTCGCTTTTTTCGCTTTCTTATCAATCCAGACAATCAAAGTCCCCTTACCTTCAACGTCATACTTTACGCCGTATCTAAAATCCTTGCCTCTCGGAACCTGTTTGCCGTCAATCTTCAACGTCGCACCATTACTTGCCCAATTCTTGATAACCAATACGAGATTATACAAAGGTGACTGTTCGCCGGCAGCAAATTTCAGCTCGACCGGCTCGCCTTGCTTGCTGGTTTCCAAGACATAAGCGCGCTGCGTATAATCATAACCTTTGTTTTTATAGGCCGAGCCGCTAACCTTCATCTCCGGCGGATAATTCCACGACCTCGCCAAATCCACAAGCGACTCAGCCGGCTTATTTGTCATACCATAAATAGCCGCCTCTCCGCCCGGGTCGCCCCAGCTAAGCGAGGAATGTGACGCCCTGTCCGGAGCATTGGCACTGCGACCGTCCGAATAGGTCTGCGCTACAGGCCAGTGATTCCACCACGGAAAATGTGAATACTCAGGGCGAACCTCAAGATTGAATACGTCAAACCCGCCGCCCTCGCGGAATATCATATACGGCTTATACTCTGATTTTAAGTTCGTCATCTGAATCACTGCACCATCAAGGTCAAACTCAGGATACCCATTCTCCCACGAGTAAGTCTTACTTTCTCCATCCATATTCACCAGAGTACACGCCTCAAGCTCGACATTATCTTCCGGCCTCGTCCCCGGCTCATTCAAAAGGATAGTCTCCTGCCAGCCGCCATAACCCGGCAGCACCTTACGAGTACTCAGCCCATCTGGATATATATAATAAAGTTCATTGCCCCATTGACCAAAACGCGTATTACCCGGCGCATCCTGCTGACGAAATTTCACATCCATCTGCAGATAACGCCAGTTTACAACACAACGCGCATCATTATTCTCTATTATCGCAACTCGAGAGCTTCGGCACTGAGTATCAGACATATGCTCGATACAGCCGGTGGGCATATCCTCGCGAGGGCCTTCCGACAAAAACCAATTGCCGCCAGTCTCTCGGCTCTGGTCCGCCATCCATTTGCCGTTCTCAGATACCATACAGGCCGAATACCGCGTCCCGCGCCAAAACATAATCTTCGTCGGAAACTCATCAAACTGGACTACAACATCCATATAAGGACCTGCGGGCCAAATTGCATCCCACTGAGGATAATATTTCAATCGTGTGTAATTAGCGCCAAATCTTCCTGAGTCCTTAACAGTCGGGAAGGCCCTGTTTATCAGCGCCGGGGGATTCTCCGGCTCTACCGATTCATAAAGCTCTGCTACTTCGGCGGCGTCCTTTGCGCCTCGGTAAACCTTTATCTCATCGATAATCCCGTCAAAAGAATACTGCGACGGATAGGTCGCCCAGTCACGTATCGCATCGGACGGCGCCAAGTTCTCTTTGTTCATACCAATCCGAAGTCCCTCGTCAAGCTTACTGTATGTAATGCCATAGTCGAATGTAAAATTGTTATAAGTCCCCGCCTTCCGGCCGTCGATATATATCGCCATTCCATTTTGAGGACTGTATGTTCCTACTATATGATGCCACTTACGTAAATCCATTCCCAAATGCGTCTCCGAGTCAAGCTTCGATTTGCACTCGTGCCAGACACTCGTCGCATCTGACATATAAAATCCTAATCGTCCGCGTGAATCCACGCCAAAATAGAATCCCGTAATCTTATACTTGCCAACCGTTAATATCGGCGCCCAGTTCCAGGGATACGCACCAATTGCTATCCACGCTTCTATCGTTATTTCTCTTGGCATCTCAAATTCTTTTTCACCGCCAAAGACAGGTGTATTTACGTAAGAGGTAAATCCATCGAATCTCATAGCGCTGCCTGATACGCCGGGAACATATTTCGCCAAACCGGTTATTCTGCATTTAGTCCCGGTAACCGATTCCTCGGTATAAATTCTGGGAACCCTCCGGCCATAGGACCAGTCCATTTCCTTACTGTCATCAAAACCCCAATGAAGAACGACATCCTCCCGGCAGAATGCCAAAGATGCAAATAACAGCAAAATCAAATTAACAAATAAAATGCCACACCCAGCCGAAATTGAGCTTTTTTCCTGAAACATATTTTCTCCCTATTAAATTAATTGGTTAATAACGCCTCAAATTATCATCAGAACATTGCTTATACCAAAGGAGCGGCATAAATGCAATTTAAAAAACACCATAAATCACAACTCCCGTTTGGCATATTAAAATAACAAAACCGCTATTATTCCGGATATAGACAACTCGGACAGTCCTACGTTCGGAAGACAGGAAGCTTGTGCCTACAATGGTTATGTTAGTTACACATATTTCCTACCAGATTTTGCCGAGAACCACGAAATCAGTTGACTTTTTCATTAAGGCGGTTTACTTTATGCAAAAGTAGGCTTTAGCTATGACAAAGTAAGTGTGATATGCCATATATGAAGTTTAATCTATCGTAGTTCAAGCGTTATCAGTAATAAATAATCCTTAA
Source organism: Phycisphaerae bacterium (assembly GCA_030604525.1). GTDB lineage: Bacteria > Planctomycetota > Phycisphaerae > Sedimentisphaerales > Anaerobacaceae > JAUVVQ01. Next base: position 16,972 of record JAUVVQ010000010.1, read on the forward strand.
TATGTCGCAGATGAACGGTGTTCTGCCACAGATGAAGCGTTATCTGCCATAAATGAAACGCCAGTTGTAGCATATTAAGCGTGATATGTCACAAATGAAGCGAAGCAATCTATTTACACTTGACTAACGGCCAACAAAACGGTTTTCACTCAGGCCAAAAATGTTGTCCATAACCACCACAAGAAATATATACATGTAAGCAGCATCGCAAGAAAGCTAACTATAGTGACAATAAAATGCCACGTTTTCTTGAATACCCAAGTCCATAGCCTCCCGCCTTTAACAGGAGTAGCATCTTGCTCTGTTTGTGCTGTTGTGGTTTCTTTTGGGTCTACCGCTTTTAAGCTGACAGCCGCAACATACTGCTCGACAAGTTTGTGCATTTTAGGCACTTTGTCATCATAGACATTTACACGCTTTACGCTTTTTAGATTACCGCCCTTGCTGCGCATACCTTGGTCTATGTGCGCCATATAATCATAGACGTTATTAACAAGGCCCATTTTTAACAAAATGCCAGCTTCTTTTACATACCACTTGAGATTATCTTTTGGGCAAGTTTCGGCGGTCTGCTGCAATATCTCATATATTGCATCGTCTAAAATTTTCGGTATGAATTTAGGACTCCAAAACCACTCTTTATTCATTCCTGAAAATTCGCATCGGCCTCTGACACTTCCTTTTACGTGCTTGTTCCAATATCGCTTCTTTAAGTGTGTATTGATAATACTTTCGCACCGGTTGCTAATCAGTTTTTTTGTGATTACAGATAAGTCTGATGCCCCTAAGTCAAACGGTGCTGGTTTAGGATGCTTCTTGGTTCCGCTTTGCTTTGGTATTGTTGGCATTTTTCACCTGCCTTACTGAATAGCTCTGGCAACGGCAGGTAAGCCAAAAACCTGCTGCCGGTGCTGTCGCAATTCAATTAGTAAGCCATAATGCCCATAATTCTACGGCATTTTGGCTCAAAAGGCAAAGGCTTACTGTGTTTTTGCTTGATTGGCAGCCAGAATAACATAGAATTATGTTGTGTCAAATTTCGGTAAATTTTTTGAAAGGCCCGGAAAATGAAAATATCGGCCTTAATTCTTGTGTGCTTGCTTTTAGCCATTCCTTATGAAACAAAAGCTGACGCCACTCCCCAAGAAGTCAAGCAAACTGAACAACTTATCCAAAGTGACGATGAAGCTATACAACTTCGCAAAGCTCCAGAGTTAGGAGACGTGGTCACGAATTCCGTTGGTATGAAATTGACTTACGTACCTCCCGGAGAATTTATGATGGGTAGTTTAGCATCAGCCGCTGAGACTGCTGCAAAAAGTGGAGGGCGAAATGAATGGTATGTCGACGAGCATCCGAGACATTGTGTGCGGATTACAAACGGATTTTATATTGGTGTAACTGAGGTGACACAAGGGCAATGGGAAGCAGTAATGCATACGAGCGTACGCCAACAACGTGAAAAAGCAAACCCGTCGTGGTCATTACGAGGAGAGGGATATAATTATCCTATGTATTATGTATCTTGGGAAGAGGCTGTGGAATTTTGTAGAAAGTTAAGTCAGAAAGAGAACATCTACTATCGTCTGCCTACAGAGACAGAATGGGAATATGCGTGCCGTGCAGGGACAACAACACCATTTAATACTGGGGAGACCATAAGTACTGACCAAGCAAACTACAATGGAATTGATAAATATGGTAATAGTTATAATGGTCTGCGCAGTGGGAAGACAATGTTAGTCGGTAGCTTTCGACCTAATCGTTTTGGTTTATATGACATGCACGGCAATGTAGATGAGTGGTGTAATGATTGGTACGATGAGAATTACTACGGTATTAGTTCGGCAGGCATCAATCCGATAGGCCCATCTGATGGAATCGTCCGCTGTGTTCGTGGTGGGGAGTGGGCTACTTTGCTAAGGGCTTGTCGGTCTGCTACCCGAGGTTTTCACCACCCAAGTATCCGAAGAAACAAGGTTGGATTTCGTGTGGTTCAGGCGTCTAAACCTGCATCAGAAATAAGTGATGCGATGCAAGTTGTTACAGGTAGTTCAAATTGGGTTTTGGCTTTAATTTTATCATTTATTTTAACTTGGGGTATTGGTTTAGCTCCACCAGTGATAATTCGATATGCTATACTTAGAAAACCACTGCCTAAAAAGGGGGCTATCCCCATTGTCATATTATTTTGGTTTGTAAATATTGGTATCTTCACTGCTTTGGGAAGTCAAAGTAAAACTCATGCCGCCCTTTTCTTAGTTGCTTGGGTATCGTACTATATTTTGCGTAGGGGATATCGGAGTTTGTCGAAACTGCAAAGCTGAGTTTGTAATAGAACAAAATAATAACGGAATCATACAATATCCCAAAAACCATCAACGCTTCTGTTACTCGGCCTCGGTGCGGTAATGGTGAGGAGAAAACGCTAATAAAATGAGTAAAGCAAAGACAGAAAATCAAACCGCAGAAGAATTAAAAAATGCACTGGAACAGCTTAATAACTATGAAGTCTGGATGCTGTGGTCTTTGGCCAATATTCTTGCTAGCGACAATCAAGGCAAGGGCGTGATTCATAATGCATTAGTAGAATCTTTTCTTCTCCACGCCAGAATACTTATCGAATTTCTATACAAGAATAAACCATATAAAGACACCGTTAGAGCAAGTCAATACTTTACATCTGATAGCCCTTGGAAAAGTATCCGGCCTCAAAAAACAGAGTTACTCGAAAAAACAGAAAAAGACGCACATAAACATCTTGCTCATCTTACATATACTCGCTTACAGAAGAAGAAGCGATGGCCTTATATTGAAATTGCGAACGATATACAAGCAGTGTTGCAGGTCTTCCGTGAAAACTTGCCAAACGATTTTACCAAAGAATCAAACGTGTGACTTCCTTGGTCTCGGAAGGTTGGCTTTGTTGAGAACACACAGGGCAAAATAGCTTTGAGTGCCGTTTTTCTCTCTCTTTTCACGTTGAATCGCTCCTGCCTCGCCGCCCGTTGCGACGCAACGCGGCGAATGGCTTTGGCACGGCGGGTCGGATTCTCTCTAAAATTTTCATTACCGTCAAACGCAAAAACAACATCAGATAAAAAAGCTCGTAGTCTTAACGCAAAAACAACATCAGATAAAAAAGCTCGTAGTCTTTTCGACTAATCAAAAGGACTATGAGCATTACAACCAACAAACCTCAACCAACGAGATACGCTTCACAGCCTGTTTTGAGCGCACTTGTCCTGGGCGAAATTAAAGGTGTCAGTTTTAATGCTGTTTTATAGACCAGCACATTTTCCCCACGAACTTTTCCAATTCATTCTACTGACATTACTTTAACACAATACCTAAGATACTTAGGTATTGTTCCCTGCTGCCCACTAACTACGAAAACGAACATCAAGTCAGGTATGGTGTGCTCCGCACATCAAAACAACCTGTTTTTGCAAATAAGAAGCAAAGCAAAATAGCTTTTAGCCCTTTTCCTCTTTCTTTTCACGTTGAATCGCTCCTGCCTCGCCGCCCGTTGCGACGCAACGCGGCGAATGGCTTTGGCACGGCGGGTCGGATTTTCTCCAGAATTTCCATTACCGATACAAGTTGTTCTCTCTTTTTTGGTTAAACAGTCCTTCTCGTATCGAAATCCCTGTTCTAAGAGAACCTCAAGATGAAACAAGACGTGGAAACCAAATAAAAAACCGGCATCTCTTCCCAAACGACGATACCAGCGCAGCTCCCGGCGAAAAACAGGTGCAGGGTCAACGTTTATTCTTAACTCTTACAGGGACCTTCTGGCCGCTGGGTAAATATCTGGCAAGCACTTCCACCAGTAATTTTTTATAGACCGGCTTAGCAATATAATCTGTACAACCTGCGTTTATACACTTCTCGTCATCTCCTCTTGCCGCATTAGCAGTCAAAGCGACTATTGGCGTGCTGCACCCATCGGAACGAAGCTTCCTGGTAACCTCGTATCCATCCATTTTAGGCATCTGCATATCCATTATTATCAAATCATACTTTTCATTGCCCGCCTTTTCCAAGGCCTCTTCGCCGTCCTCTGCCAGAGACACCTCCAGGCCCATCCGGCTAAGAAGACTCTTCATAAGAACCTGATTGGTCAAAGCATCCTCTGCCACTAAAACACTGCCCCTAAAGCTGACGTGATTGAGGTGGCTTTCCTCCTGGACCGACTCCTGCCAGGCAGTGTCGCCATCCTGTTCTGATTTGTTTCTTACAACTACATTTGCAGGTATTATCAGAGAGAAAACAGTCCCTTTCCCTTCTTCGCTGGTCATAACTATTCCTCCCCCCACAAGCTCTGCCAATTGCTTGGTGATAGCAAGTCCCAAACCGGTCCCGCCGAATCTACGGCTAATATCTCTATCCGCCTGAGTGAAAAGTTCAAATACCCTCTCCTGTTTCTCCGGCGGTATGCCCATCCCTGTATCTTCTACATCAAATCGTATATTCGGCCTACCTGAAACTTCCTCTAACGATACATTTACAAATACATGACCGCTTGATGTAAACTTTATCGAATTACCTATAAGATTAATCAGACACTGAGTCAAATGCGACGGGTCCGTTCGGATTAATAAAGGCACCTCATTATCTTTCTTAATCGAAAAGTCCAGACCCTTTTCATCCGCTTTTGAACGCATCAACGATTCCACTCTCGCCAAGAGCTTCTCAAGAGAACAGTCAATTTCCTGGACATCCATTTGACCTGCTTCAATCCTGGAGAAATCAAGCATATCGTTGATCAATTCAAGAACATGTTCTCCGCTCTTCCGTATGGTTCCGACATAATCACACTGCTCATTTGTCAAAGCTTCATCCAGCAGTATATCGCAGAAACCGATTATAGCATTCAAAGGCGTGCGTATTTCTCGATTCAAACTCGATAAAAATTCACTCTTGGTCTCGTTTTCAACTATATCATTATCCGCTAAACAATCAGAATCCTGTTTGTCATTAAAAAAAGGATTTTTACTTTTACTTTTACCTTTCTTCAGTGACCGCTTCTTACGGTTAAATTTATTATCCATTTCCCATAACTCCTGTAAAATAAGCCGTAATCCACTATATTTACGTCTATCGATATCACCTTAACACCTGATTCCTCGTGATAAAAAACAACTCACATAATCCGGTTTCAAAAATCTATCCAAAAAACAAAACGAAAATAACGTTTAGCGTATAGACACTTCCTTCTATCCGTTATCCGCTGTTCTTAAAACACCACACCCCCAATAATCTCCTACCTTAAGCTCAGCGACTGTATAAACACTCAAAACTTTGTAAATATATCGGCAGATTCTCACACTACCATCAAAAAATATCCATAAATATGCTCTTTTAATGCTCTTTAAATGGTTTTTTTCTTTTCATTTACACAACAGCGTGTATCCTGACAATAGAGCCGATTGAAAATAATACCGGAGCAGCAAAATGGAAATAAAAATCAATAACTCAAGCTTAAAGCTTATAGACGGCGACATTACCGAAATGGATTCCGACGCTATAGTCAACGCTGCAAACGCAGGACTTATTCTCGGCGGAGGCCTTGCGGGGGCTATCAGGGGAAAAGGCGGACCTGAAATACAACAACAATGCAATAAAATCGGACGAACAAGCGTCGGCAAAGCTGTAATAACCACCGCTGGAAACCTCAAAGCGAAATATGTCATACACGCTGTCGGTCCAAAAATGGGCGAAGGTAATGAAGACCGGAATCTGAAAAATGCAACCCTCAACTCCCTGAAACTCGCTGACCTGAAGAACTTAGAAAGCATCGCTTTGCCCGCTATAAGCACCGGCATATTCGGTTTCCCCATTAAAAGATGCGCTGAAATTATGCTCCAGACCACAATCGATTATCTAAAAAACAATACTTCTCTAAAAGAGGTTGTCTTCTGCCTGTTCGGCAGCGAAAGCTACAACGTCTTCGAAAACCAGCTAAAAAAGGAAACACAAAAATGAAAGCCGTGATCTTAAAAACACCGGCACCCGCCGAAGAAAAGCCCCTGAAATCCGTCAACCTGCCTGAACCCAAACCTGAACAAAACCAAATCCTCATAAAAGTCTCCGTCTGCGGCGCCTGCCATACCGACCTCGACGAAGCCGAGGGAAGACTTACTCCAACAATATTTCCCGTAGTCCCCGGACACCAGGTCGTAGGGTATGTAGCTGGAAAAGGAAAAAACGTCACAAAGTTCAACATCGGCAACCGAGTCGGTGTCACCTGGCTTTACTGGGCCTGCGGGGAATGCAGCTTCTGCAAATCCGGACAGGAGAACCTTTGCAACAACGCAAAATGGACGGGGAAGGACGCACACGGCGGATATGCTGAATTTATGACTATCGGCCAAAACTTTGCATACCGCATACCGGATAGCTTCTCCGACGCACAAGCCGCCCCACTTCTCTGCGCAGGGGTAATCGGATACAGAACCTTTAAATTAGCAGACATAAAGCAAGGCCAGATAACAGGTCTCTTCGGGTTCGGCGCCTCCGCACACATCGTCATACAAATAATAAAACATAAATTTCCCGACAATCCCGTATTCGTCTTTACCAAAACCGATGAACATGCGGAATTAGCTAAATCCCTCGGGGCTGAATGGACGGGGAAATCTTCCGATGTTCCGCCGCAGAAAATAACCAAAGCTCTGGACTTCACTCCCGTTGGAGAATGCACCAGGGATGCCTTAAACGTCCTGGATAGAGGAGGTCGATTAGTAATAAACGCCATCAGAAAAGAAACTCCTATCCCACCCCTCGATTACGCAAAGTATCTCTGGGACGAAAAAGAAATTAAAAGCGTTGCCAATGTCACCAAGCAGGACGCCGAAGAATTCCTCCCATTAGCCGCCCAAATCCCTATATCTGCCACTATCGAACAATTCCCGCTCAGCGAAGCAAATGAAGTTCTTATCAAAATCAAACACTCCAGACTACACGCTGCCGCTGTTTTGAATATCAGTGATTAAAACCCTCACTGTAAAGAGGTTAAAAACAAACCAGAAAGTAGCTATTAAGATTGCAATCCTGAAAAGCGGAACAAAACCCAACCCATAAAATAAGCTCTTGTGCTGAGTTTTTAAACCCCGTAAAAACCTTCCGTAATCTCACTCAAAAATGAAAAAAAATTCTGTTAATGCCCGATAAAAACCATATTTCCACGCTTAAACGCAAAATAAACTATTTAATGCCGGAATCAGCAATTATTTGCTTTACTTTTCTCCTCCTTTATGCTACAATATGTTTTTACTTCTAAGTAGATTTATGTGAATAGATAAATTCCTTTTGGAAACATTGGTGCAACTTGACCGGGGTGATTTTAACCTGTTCTGCCGTGGGAAATACCCAATCCTTTGGGAAATGTCTTATCAGTGCAACTCAAAGCCCTGTCCTGCAAATATTTTATCGACAACGGACAAGCTGATTCATATCCATTTGCTCAACTTTCGGAATGTTTTTCTTAAGGTCTTCAATAAACCGAAGACCATCCTGCCAATATCCAGCCGTAGGCCTCAGTTCTGAATAAAACCCCTTGAAATAACGATTGATATGAAATAAAAGCAGCTCACGGACATACTTACTCACCATAGAAGCAAGCGAGACAGGCAAAAATCGCTCATCCGCAGCAACAACAAAATGCAAACGCATCACATCCCGCCCCAGGCGCAACTCGTAACTGCTGCTGTTTGGACTCTCTTCTAATATCTTCAATTCCATATCGCCAAACATCGTAAGCAGAACTTTAGCATAGTGAATCCTGCCGCCCTGCCTGTCGATAATCACCTGAAGCTGCTCACCTCTAAATTTTTCAAACGCTCGTTGAATTAACCGGCAGGTCTCCGTAAAAAGGACGCTGCTCTTATTCCTGACAGACGTTACTTTCCTGTTATAATAACCAACGTCAAGACAACTGCTTTTAAACTCCCTGAACTCCATTCCGTTGGAGGCCATATCATCCTTAAGAACCGCCAGCGCAATTGAAATATCACCCTCATCTGAGTCAATTGCATAGTCCCCGCAATCCCGATACCACGGATATTCCTCTATTCGCTCAATCAGCTCTGGACATAAATAATCCAACAAACTACCCAAAGTTGACGGTTCCTGGCCGGCACATTTCAAAAAACAAAAAATCGTGCGCCCAAGACTCTTAAGTCCCTTCTTTCTACTGTATGCCTTTTTGCTGTCGGCAACGTGAAGCCGACCGGCTAAACCCCTGCGTTTTTTGCCTACACTTCTACGAAGAATTCGCCAAAGGTTACTTTTTATATGCTCCTCACGCACAAAAAACGTACTCGAAGATACAACCAATGGGCCAAGTAACGGGCCGAAACCCGCCTCGTCAATCCCTAACAATACCGCCATCCCGGCTGCTTCCTGCCTTCCTTGAAAATTCTAATCCGTAAAACATCCGTCAACTAAAACTACACGTTGCCGCATTTCTGCACATATCGCAACGAAAGATAAACCGCATTGCTCTAGTCACAAAAACTATTGCTCAAAACCCAAGCTTCAGCAAATCTATTCCTTCTCGTCCTCCTCGGGCTTAGCATCCTGCTCAGCAGATTCAGCATCCTGTTCAGCTTCTTCTTCTTCTTTGGCGTCTTTAGTCTGCGATTGTTCCAGTTCCAGCTTCGTCTCTTCCGACTCAGCTTCGTCTTTGGCGGTTTTCTCTGCCTGCGATTGCTCTGATTTCGCTTCTTCTGATGGTTTTAATGTATCTGCATCTTCATCGCCCTCGGCCTCGACATTAGTTTCTTCCAACGTCTTCGATTCTTCCGTTTCCTCGCTGTCAATCGTTTCCAACTTAGAACCTGAATCATCCTGATTCTTTCCATTGCTACCTAACTCATCCTTAGGTTGCTCGGCCTTTGCTCCCTCGTCTGCCTGCGTTTGTTCCGACTCCACCTCTTCCGGTGATTTTAATGTATCTGCATCTTCATCGCCCTCGGCCTCGACATTAGTTTCTTCCAACGTCTCCGATTCTTCCGTTTCCTCGCTATCAATCGTTTCCAACTTAGAACCTGAATCATCCTGATTCTTTCCATTGCTACCTAACTCATCCTTAGGTTGCTCGGCCTTTGCTCCCTCGTCTGCCTGCGATTGTTCCGACTCCACCTCTTCCGGTGATTTTAATGTATCTGCATCTGCATCTTCATCGCCCTCGGCCTCGATATTAGTTTCTTCCAACGTCTCCGATTCTTCCGTTTCCTCGCTGTCAATCGTTTTCGCTGCTTCGTCTTTACTTTCTTTATCGGTCTCTGAGTCGGGCTGAGCTAACTTCTCTTTATCTGAATCTGAAAGAACAGTTTCGAGCTCAGGTGACTTTCTGGGCTCCTTATGCTCTTCTTCTGGCTTGCCCGAGTCTGCTTCATCCTCTGCTGCCCATCTGGCTCGACGTAAACTCAAACCAATTTTGCGGGCTTCGGTATCTACTTTAAGTATTTTTACTTCGATATCATCGCCTTCTTTGACAACATCACGCGGCTTATCTACCTTATGGTCCGCAAGCTCTGAAATATGAAGCAATCCTTCAAGGTCCGGCTCCAGCTCGACAAAGGCGCCAAAATTAGTCAGCTTGGTTACCTTACCTTTGATTATATGACCAGCTATATACTTTTTCGGGATTGCTTCTGTCCATGGGTCTTCTGTCATCTGTTTAATTCCAAGAGATATATGCTGCTTCTCAACATCAACACCAAGAACTACACACTTCACTTTTTCATCTTTCTGAAGCGCTTCACTCGGATGACTGTATTTTTTCGTCCAGCTTAAATCTGAAATATGAACCATGCCGTCAAGGCCGGGCTCAACTTCCACAAATACCCCGAAGTTAGTAATGCTTCGAACTGTGACCGTAACTACCGTTCCCACCGGATATTTCTGAGAGGCAACTGACCACGGATTGGTCTCCATCTGCTTGAGACCGAGCGATATTTCCTGCTTGGCTTTATTAACGCTTAAGACTACGACTTTTATCTCGTCGCCTTCCTGAAGCATCTCACTCGGATGATTAAGCCGCTTCGTCCAGCTCATCTCACTGATATGAACCAATCCCTCAATACCATCCTCAAGACGAACAAAGACTCCGTAGTTCATTACGTTGACAACTTTGCCTACGACCTTTGCTCCTACAGGATAATTTTCTTCAACATTTTCCCACGGGCTCGGCGTCTTCTGCTTTAGCCCGAGCGATATTTTCTCGTTTGTTTTGTCCACGCCTATAACTATACACTCTATTTCCTGGTCAAGCTCAACCACTTCGGAAGGATGCGATATTCTGCCCCAGCTAAGGTCGGATATATGCAAAAGACCATCAAGACCTCCAAGGTCAACAAAAACCCCGAAGTCGGCTATATTCTTTACTATACCCTTGCGAAGCTGACCTGCTTCTATCTCAGCTAATATTTTTTCTTTACTTTCCTGACGTTCTTCCTCTATAAGTTTTCGCCTTGATATAACTATATTCCGACCGGGTATATCAATCTTCAAAATCTTACAAGTTACTTCCTTGCCGATAAACCGGCTGATATCGCCCGGCTTGCGTATATCCACCTGAGAGGCAGGTAAAAACACGGGAACCCCGACATCTACAAGCAATCCTCCCTTGATTCGACGTATCACTTTTCCGATTACAACGTCACCTTCATTCTTCGTATTGATTATTGTCTCCCAACCTCTTATCCGGTCTGCCTTGCGCTTGCTCAGCACTACCACTCCGTCAGTGGCGTCATTATCTTCAAGCAGCACCTCTATCTGGTTACCCGGCTCTATCTCATCCGGGTCGTCGAACTCACTGGCATCGACAACTCCTTCGCTTTTCAAACCGACCTCTACTATTACATCGTCTCCATACTGAGATACAATTGTTCCCTCTAAAATCGTACCGGGCAGAGATTGGTCCACTTTCTCCTCAAGAAACTTCTGGAGAAGCTCACCCTCTTCTTTACCAAACATCGCCTCAACTTCACGGTCGATATCTTCTTCTGATAAACCTAATTTGCTGAATATATTTCTATCTACCATATTATTTGATTTCCCATGTGGTCTCATTCTCGACTTAACTGCGTCCACAATTACCCAGCCAAGCCCTCGTGTTACTCAACACGCATTTGTCTCTCATTATAATTAAAAACACATTGACCCACGCAGCCAATGCAGTCATTTTTAATCATACCGGCTCGTTTCTACTGTCGTCAAGCCGCTTCAGGTGTTCTACAAAATCCGATATAATCCACTCAGGCGTCGATGCACCCGCTGTTACGCCGGCAGATTTCCTGCCGAAAACCATTCTTTTATCAAATTCTTCCCAGTTTTGCAAATGAAACGTTGCCTTATTATAATTTTTACAAAGCTCAGCGAGACGCCTGGTATTTGAACTATGAAGACCGCCAAGCACAAACATTATATCTACTTTTTTACATAATGCCACTGCTGAATCCTGCCTTTTTATCGCTTCTCGACACAACGTATTGATTACCTTCAATTCATCGAAATCTCTGTCAGCTATTAAGCGCACTATTCTGCGAAGATTCTCCGGACTGTATGTAGTCTGGCAAACTACACCTAACTTCCTTTTGCCCTGCAGCTTACGTAAATCCTCCCGGGCTGCAATCACTATCGCATTCTTCAAGGCACCGACCACTCCGCGAACTTCCGGATGGTCTCTATCGCCAATTACTACAACTTCGTAACCATCCTCCTCGAGCTCCCGGGCGAGATGCTGGACATTCTTTACCAGCACACATGTTGCATCCACTATCTTTAAACCCTTTTCTCTTAATCTTCGCACCTGCTCGGGAGCTGCCCCGTGAGAACGAATAATAACCGTCCCACCCGGTATCTGCTCTATCGAATCTACCGTCCGAAGACCTGATTTAGCCAGGCGCTCTACCTCATCCTGGTTGTGAATAATCTGCCCCAGACCATAGACCGCACCTTTCTGAACAAGTGTCTTTTCCACAAGGTCTATCGCATTCCGAACGCCAGGACAAAAGCCGCAGTTCTCTGCTACTAATACTTCCATAAAAACAAGCCCCTTTTCTTAAATACTTAACAAATTTTTTCCTTGATATCCTCCAACCGCCCGAAACATATCAGCTCATCCTCAAGGTTTATCTTATTCTTCGCTGTCGGATTCGGTATCGTCTCCTCACCACGAATTATCGCTAAAACCGTGATATCCTTTTGCCTTAATTGCAATTCTGAAAGCCCTTTGCCAATCATTCCACCAAAGGCGGACTGAGTTACCTTAACGCGGGAAATCCCATAACCGCCGGTCGCCACTAAAAGCTCTTCAAAAGATACACGCTTAAAAAGCTCTCTTTTTACAATCCTGTTTCTAAGCAGCTTCGTTAACTTGCCGGCGTATTTCCTGTTGGAAAAAACTCGGTAAATTACATAAACAGCTATAACCAAAATTGCGAGATTTACCAAAGGAGCTAAACCTGGCGGTATCGAAAAAGGCAGTAAAGGCTTCTGTATCTTCTCCGTTACCGCCTGAGCAGGCATAAGCGAACCAGCAAACGTCGCTACCATCGTAACAAAACCTGCATGACCTAAAATTATCAGAAACGTTGCTATTTGCCGCCTCTGCTTATTGCCGGTAACCAATTCCGCCTCTCGCGTCGTAAATCCCGTACCTGTAAAACACGACAACGCCTGGAACTTCGCCAGTGACCACTCCAGACCAGTCAATTGAAACCCTATCGCTCCTATCCGAACTATTACAAAAGATGCTACCAATGTCAATATAAAAAGTAATACCATAATTTGCTCCCCTTAAAACAAAAGGCATAAAAAACAAACCTTTAAAGCAAAATTCACAGACAACACAATTATCAATCATTCCACCAGAGGCGGACTGATTTATATTTCTATTTTCCCCCATAACAAAAAACTATAAACAACAATCCTCCCCGCACCTGTTTTTTGGCTGGGAGCTGTGACTAAAAATAAAACAGCCGCTAAGCTGCGGGCTCATCGAACGGCTTCCTGCCCGCCCGCTCCCGGCAATCCTTCTGCATCTCGCGAAGACGTCCCGTTACTAAACGCACAAGCTCTTTATCATTCATACTGTTTATCAGCTCTGATGATATCGGCTCACTATAACAAACTACAATCCTGCCGGTAGAAAATAATCGTTTCCCTCTCGGCCAGCATTCGAACGCTCCTTCTACAATCGTTGGAACGAGCACCGCTCCGCTGCGCCTGCTCAATAAGCCAAAGCCCCCTCTTAGCTCGCCAATCCGGCCGTCCGCACTACGCGTCCCTTCCGGGTAAAGACATAACCCCTGCCCGGCTCGAAGCCGGCCGATAACTTCACGTATCGCTGATAAATCCGCCTCGCCGCGACGGACAGGAATAGTATTCACTGAAGAAAGAATCTTCGAAAAAAATCTGTGCTTAAAAAGCGACGCTCGCCCGAGAAAATTCAAATGCCTACACATCCCAACTCCGCAAAACAGCGGGTCAAGGAAACTTTGATGGTTACTTACCAATATAAAACCACCCTGCTTCGGTATATTCTCCCGACCGTAAACTCGAAGGTCAAAAAATAATATACAAAAAATCCTGCATACCCATCGGGCAATCTCAAACCAGATTTTGCTCATAATTCGCTCGAACATCGCTTTTCCAATCCATTCTCCACACGCTGCCTGCAAAAAACGAAAAAACCGGACTTAACAGAAAAAGCAGTAGTAAGTAGTAAATATCAAGTAGTAAATAGTAAGTAGCAAGCAGCAAATAATCCGCCGCCTCATCCGCCGAAGGCGGAACTACTGTCTATTAACTACTGTCTTTTCCTCTGTGGCTGATATCTAAAAAACCAAAAAGCTTGGCAACCACTTCGTCTATACTAATATTTGTCGTATCAACTACAATTGCATCTTTCGCCGCCTTCAAAGGCCCGACCGACCTACCCTCATCACTCCTGTCACGCGACTGGATATCGCTACGAACCTCCTGCAAACTAACCTCTTCCCCTCCACGACTTTGCTGGGATAATTCCTGCTGACGCCGGCGTGCTCGCTCCTCTATCGCTCCCGTAAGATAAAACTTGACATCAGCATCAGGAAAAACCACTGTCCCCTGGTCTCTGCCCTCGGTAATTATCTTTTCCTCGCCCGACGCATAACGACGCTGCATTTCAACTAAGCCCTGGCGAACCTTAGCCAACGAGGCAATATGCCGGGCGTTCGCCGTAACCTCAGGCCGGCGAATCTCTTTACTTACATCCACTCCATCTATCCTCACAACCATCCGCCCGTCAACCCGCCCTCGGCGGGTAAAATCAAACTCCTGCTCGCTCAATACTTTTAAAACCGCTTCTTCGTCCTTAATATCAACCTCCGCTCGCATCGCCGCTAACGTTACCGCTCGATACATCGCTCCCGTATCAAGAAAACACGCTCCTACGCGTCTGGCTAACAACCGGGCAATAGTGCTCTTGCCGCTCGCCGATGGCCCGTCGATTGTTATAATCATTTCTTAATCCCGCCTATCAAAACGCCTCCTCTATCACTGCCTATCCTGGCTGCAATAATACTCGTATCGTCAATCTGCCTCGAAAGGCCCACAAACCGCCTGCGGTAACCCAAAACATTATCAATCATCTCATGTGCCGTCCCATCCGTAAACTTCTTCACCGTCTCAATCATCCTCTCCCTGCCCCATAAATTACCCTCAAAGTCAGCCGCATCAATCAGCCCATCGGTATAAAAAACCAGCCAGTCTCCATCCTTCAGCTTAATTGTCTCTATCTCCATCTTCGTATCCGGCTTCACGCCGAGCACAAGACCGCCGGATTCCAAATCTCTTCCCTTACCATCCCGAATAAGAACCGTCGGCTCATGACCGCAGTTACAATACGTTATACTCTTTGCCTTAACATCGATAATAGCATAAAACATCGTAATAAACTCACTGTCACTGCATTGGCTGCACGCCATATTGTTAAGCTTGTTTACTATATCGATAATTCCTCTCTCGTCGCGGTCCTCATCTACGTAAGCGCGAACCGCTCCTCGGAACATACTCATCATTATCGCTGCCGGTATCCCTTTACCTATTACATCTGAAATTGTTACTACAAGACGGTTCTCATCAAGTTTTATAAAATCGTAGAAGTCACCACCTACCTCAAAACATGGTATATATTTTGCTGATATGTCCAACCCCGGCATCTCAGGTGATTTATCTGGTATCATTCGTCGTTGAATGATGCCGCCAAGCTGCATCTGGTCTGCTATCCGGCGACCCTCTATGGCCTCACGGTATAATCGGGCATTCGTTATCGCAACCGCACACTGCGAAGCTACCGCACGCGCAAGAGCTGTATCTTCCGGAGTAAACTGACCCTTCTGAGGATTATAAAGTCTAAGTACGCCAATTGCCTTATTCCTAAACTGCATCGCTACCGTAAGCTGACCTATCAGGCCCTCTTTAATTGCAGCATCTTTATACTTCACCCTATCGTCAAAACGCATATCATCCAGAACCACCGCCTCGCCTTGAAAGGCCGCCTTAATCACTGGGTCATACCTCGAAACCACGCCCTTGTTACGATACGCCTCGCTAAGACCGTAAGTGCTGCGCATCTTAAGCTCGCCGGCCTTCTCTGCAAGAAGACGCATCGAACAGGCCTTGACGCCCGTTATTTTTACCGCCGCCTCAGCAAGCTTGTCCAAAACCTCCTGAAGCGAAAAATCACCCGCTACAAGAGTCGTAAGCTGATAAAGCTGCTCTTCACGTTTTTTTTGTCCCGTCTTATTCTCGGTCATAATTTACCTTCTTCTATAAAAAATGATTATAACTTAACTTATCCAGCTGTGAAACGTAAAATATCTCTCTACCCCCTGAATAACAAAATTGTTCACTTGCAAAAAAAACTTCAGAAATTATCATAGCTGATAAACCGAACTTATTTAATAGGACAACAGGAAAAAGAATATACAACCGGAAAATTGATTCTTCCAATAATTTAGTCAAAACAAAATGAAAAATTCAGCAAAACACATTATCTTCTATGGACGTGTGCAGGGCGTCGGATTCAGATTCACCTCAAGCAGAATCGCTAACCGATACCAGCTTACCGGGTTCGTCAGAAACCTTCCTGACGGCTCCGTTGAAATACTGATTCAGGGGCAGGAAGAGGACATCAAAAACTGTATCAGGGATATCAAAAAATCTTTCAACGGATACATAACCGATACCGACATGCAACAAACAGAGCAAAACTCACAATACACCAGCTTCAATATAACATTTTAGAGGAAAAAAATTCAGCTTTAATACAAAATAAAAGCCAAAATGAAAATATACCTGAACAGCAAAAATATTTACCTTTTAATGCCAAATTTTTTATGTATAATATCTCCCGCTGGATATTGAAAGGGCTTCTGTTATGACAAAATGCAAAATATTCATATTCATTTTGACAACGTTCATCTTAACCGCTCTTATAGCACTTCAGGGCTGTGTGGAACGTCGCCTAACCATCAATACCAAACCACAAAAAGCTCTCATCGAACTAAACGACGAACAAATAGGCACCTCCCCTGTTACCACCTCATTTCAATGGTATGGCGATTACAATGTAAGAATCACCAAACCCGGCTGTGAAACGCTAAAAACACATCGCAAGTTAAAAGCCCCCTGGTACGACAAATTCCCCTTCGATTTCTTTGCTCTTGTTTACCCGAAAAGAATTGTCGACGAATACGAATGGACATTCGAGCTTGAGCCGAAAAAACAACTCTCACGCCAACAACTTATTGAAAATGCAAAAGAATTGAAAGAAAAACTGTAAAACATCCGCCTTTTGTTTCTGAAAACGACTTTCAAAATGCTACAAAAGGTTCTCCCTGTACCACACTATCGCTTTTCCAAGCCCATCTTCGAATTTAACTATCGGCTCATAACCGATAACTTTTTTTGCCAGACTTATATCAGCCAGCGAGTGTTTTACATCACCCGGGCGAGGGTCGGTGTAGAGCGGCTTTATGTTTTTGCCTACCAAATCATTAATCAGGGCGATAATCTCATTTACCGTCACTCGCTCACCACAAGCCACATTAACAACCTGCCCTTCTACTCTTTTAGCTTGTGCAGCTAAAAGATTCGCCTCCACAACATTATCTATATAAGTAAAATCACGACTTTGCTCACCGTCACCGAATATAGTCGGCTTCTCTGCCTTCAATATAGATGTTACAAACGCCGGTATCGCCGCCGCATACTGATTCGTTGGGTCCTGATATGGACCAAACACATTAAAATAACGAAGCGATATCGTCTCAAGACCGAAAACTTTATTAAATACCGAACAGTAATATTCACCAGCCAGCTTCGCTGCGGCATAAGGTGACAACGGCTTCGCCTGCATCGTCTCAACCTTGGGTGACTGCTCCGAATCGCCATAAGCTGATGAGCTGGCGGCATACACAAAACGTTTAACACCCGCATCACGAGATGCCATAAGCAGCGTAAATGTCGCATCAACACAATGCCGGTGAGTCGCTTCCGGCTCATCAATGCTGCGTGGAACCGATGGCAACGCTCCCTGATGAAGCACTACATCAACGTCTTTTACTGCATCCGCTGCAACCTCTTCATCTCCCATATCGCCTTCAATAAATTCCACCGACTCGATTATATCCGCAAGATTACTCTTCTTGCCTGTAAGGAGATTATCAACCACCCGTACAAAACATCCCTCTGAAACCAACCTCCGGCAAATATTGGAACCGATAAAACCCGCTCCCCCTGTTACCAAAAATCTGTTCATCAAATCATTTCCTTAATGCTAAAAGTAATTTCTCTATTTATCCCAAAAATCTCAGGGGCTGCACTAATAAAGAATATCTTACATTCACCGGCAAGAAAAATCAATAAGCAAAATATAATCGAAGGTAACGGAAGAACTATATCGATTATATTAAACTGAGCTGGAAACAGTTTGCTGATATTTTTGAAATGTCTTGTACTGCTCGTGGAAATATCCGCCCTTCATCGACTTGACGCCAAAAAGGACACCGCCTAATATTCTGGCATTCACTTCTTTCAATTCTCGTATCGACCTGCCTGCCGCCCCGCGGTGTGTACTGCCTGCATTAAAGACCAGCATAACACCGTCTGTTATACTGCCCAGAAGCTTGGCATCAGTAACCAAAAGCACCGGCGGACCGTCTATGATTATCTGCTCGTAACGCTCACGTTCAAGCTTTAACAGCTCCTGCATCTTCAATCCGCCCAGAAGCTCGGCAGGATTACCAGCCATCGAACCTGTATCTATCCAATCCAAACCTTCAATACCACTCGAACGCACAATCCTCTCAGCTTCAATCCTGCCGGTCAGAAAAGCACTCAACCCAAACTCGACACCTTCTAAGTCCTCACTCGTTGATTCATCACCGGCAAATATCTTTCTCAGCTTCGGACGACGAAAATTCGCATCTATCAATAAAACTTTCTTGCCAACTGCTGCTGTTGAGAGCGCAAGATTCACTGCTACCGATGTGTTGCCTTCACCGGGCATTCCGCTGCTGAGAAGAATAACTTTATATGTTTCCTGCGGATTAGATAAATCCAGGTGCGTCCGAAGACGCCGATATGACTCGCTCAATATCGAATAAGGTCCCTGGCGTACCACCTGATACAAATCCAGTGAACTAACCTGAGCGTCCTCCTCGGAATCCGGTATAACTCCAAGAAGTGGTATATGCAAATATCTGCTTACATCTCGCGGCATCCGAACTATGTCATTGACTAATTCTATTACAAACGCAAGACCTAAACCAAGTAAGAATCCGATAATTGTCCCGCCTGGGAAATACAACTCCCAACGAGGCGAACTAACCTTTATCGGGTCAGGGGCCATACCTACGCTTCTTACCTTAGCTGTCTCAGGGTCTTTGATTAATATCTTCTGTGCCTCTATCCGGCTTTTTACCTTATCAAGAGTCATCTGACGCTCATCTATCAACTTTCTACGTTCCGTATACAACGCTTGATTCCTGTTGTAATCCTGCTTCTGTTTCTCTGCTTCATTACGCATTTTCTGTAACTCCTCAAGCTGTTTCAGCAAAGATGCTAATTGGTCCTGGGCATTCTGAAGGTTCGACTGACGTAGCTGCTCAGCTATTTCTTTCCTTCGTAACTGTCGCTTGGCTTCTATCTCTCGTATAAATTCTCGCGCCCGACGGACCTCTCGGTGGTTCTCGCCAAACTTCGTCTTCTTACCCGCAAGGTCTGATTCAAGCAATGCAAGCTGCTGACCTAACGTAATCATTATCGGGTCACGCTCTATCTGATTTTCAACCTGAAATTTGATTGGGCCCTCTGCCTGACGCCGAAGCGACTTTATTATTTCCTGCAATTGGGATATGTTTAATACAAGAGTATCCCGCTGGACTTCAAGATTATCAAGACGCAACGTTGCTGTATCGCGCCACTGGTGCCCCTCAAAATCGGCAAAACCTCCAGGAGTGTACTGGCGAACACTATCCAACTGTTGCTCGGCATAAGCAATCTCTCCCTCGATAGACTGCCTCTGCCCTTCAAGCATCTTCAGCCTATTTTGTGCCTCTCTCACTTTTGTTTGACCTTGACTAGCTATAAACAAACTCACCAACTCATTGACTATGATGGCCGACTCCTTACTGCTGCCGCACGTCATCGATACTACTACAAAAGAACCGTCACGCTGGGCATAAATCCCAAGATTATCCCCAAGCTCCTCATAACCTTCCTGAAACCGTTCCGATTGTGTCTTGCCCAATTTCCTAAACCACTCCGTCTCCTGGATTTTAGCCCGTGAAAGCAACTCTCCTAATGTGCTCTGCTGCCTGATAAGTGATTGTATGGACTGACGATAATCATACTGGATATTTTTGTCCACCGTAGCGCCCCCGATTGACATCGGGTCCTGCTGGACTGGCGGAAGGACTTCAATGAATGTTTGAGCTGTATATTTTGGTAAATACCTTAACAAAAGATACCAGCTTACCCCTCCTGCCATAATCCCTAAAAATGTCAGCAAAATTATCA
The DNA here is from genome assembly GCA_030604525.1 of Phycisphaerae bacterium. Classification (GTDB taxonomy): domain Bacteria; phylum Planctomycetota; class Phycisphaerae; order Sedimentisphaerales; family Anaerobacaceae; genus JAUVVQ01. The sequence continues at coordinate 37,051 of JAUVVQ010000010.1, forward strand.
TAAAAACGTGACGCCTGATTATCCCCATTACCTCCTTAGGCGTTAGCGACGCTCCGGATGCTGGCATCCCGGGCCTCCTCGGCATAGGCAATGTACTGGATGGAATCGGTAGCTTTTCAACCATATAAAACCCCGTTCAATATCTTCTAATCTGCAAAAACCATAAAAAAGTAAATTAATAAAATATTAAAATTACTCCGATAATCGCTCTATTGCAGCTTTAATCCGGCTGACTGATTTCTCTGCCAATCCGCCTGTATCAAGCGCCTGCTTATATGCCGACAATGCTGCATTCTTCGAACCTGACGCTTCTTCTATCATACCTAAATGCTCATATACGTCGGCTGATATATTAGTATTACTATCTTCAAACTGCTGCAATGCCGCCTTTGCAATCTCGGATGCTTCAGAGAACCTACTATTTTTATACAACACGTATGAATATGTATCCAAAATCAGCGGATTATTAGGTCTCGTTTCATAAGCACGGCGAGAATAAACCAAGGCCCTATCAAGCTCCTGGCCCGTCTCAGCCAATAAATAAGCTATATTATTTAACACTACCAGATTATTCGGCGTATCTGACAACAGACTTTCGTACTCTTTTATCGCTTTTTGTAAATATGATTTATCGGACGTTTTCTTGTACGCACCTTCAAGCGCCTCAACCTTCTTGACTATATAAATAGTCTTCATCGTGCTTGCCTCACCTAATACCGCAAGGCATTTATCAATATAATCTATCGCCTGATTATATTCACCGCTGCGAATCTTCATCCAGTACATCGCAATGTTGGCTACCTCTGAATCCGGCTCACTATTTAATCTATCCGTCCAATAACTCATAACCTGCTTATCACCCAGAACCCTGCACATCCTTTCCATTACATCCGTTGCTAAAATCTGCCCAGTTCCTATAACATCAAATACCTTTCGTCCGTATTTCAAAGCCTCTTCCTTATTTCCAACCTGATTCTTCGACTCGGCCATCCGAACGAAAGTTATATAGCCCAACCCGCCATTAACATAAGCAGAACCGGCCTCAAATAACTTATCAAACTTCCCCTCCGACAATAAAGTCCCTAAATAACCATCAAGGGCCATCGTTTTCTCTTTTTGATTATTGCATATCTCCAGAGACTTCTTATATAATTGTTCCGCTCTTTCATATTCCTGCTGCTCTGCTGCAAATCCTGCCGCTTCAAGACGCCAGTAAACATTATCCGGCTGCGACTGCAGTAAAGAATCATAAAAACTCTCCAATGCAGACTTCCTGCCAAGTTTCTTATATATTTGAGCTAACAATACCCGGGCATTTTGTGCTGTTTGTGGCTCATTTACCATCCTTTGAAGTTCCATTATTGCTTCCTGTTCCCGACCCGCTCGAATATAAGACTTCGACAAATTTATACTAACTTGCGGATTACCGGAAATAGATTTGCTTTTGTTAAAATCACTAATCGCAACGCCATATTCCGCCATTAAATAATGAATCTTACCACGAAGGTCCCACGCATCCGTATTATTCTGGTTGCTCTCAAGATATCGATTTACATCACTCAGCGACTCCTGCAACTGACCTCGCCTCATCTCAAGCCACGCTTCAAGAAGCAATGCACGCGGCTCATCAGGAAATCTCTCCTTAAAACTCTCCAGTTTAGGACCAGCTTCTTTTACAAGACCAACCTGCAAATACGTCTGTATCTCTGAAAGATAGCTCTCTACATTGTCATCAACTAACACAAGCTCGTGTGCATACCTCTTCACTCCATCCTTATTGTCCGTAGTTTTTGCCATTAATAAAAGACCGCGCAACGTGCCAGTATCAGAAGAATTATCACTATAAAGCTGCTCAAGAACTTTTTGCGCATCCGAGAACTTACCTTCTCGGTAATAATACCGCCAGAGCATACTTTTATCCTTTGACCCCTTTATTAATGCCTCTGCTTTTTCAGTCTGACCACTCAGCCGATAGTATTCTGCAGCGCTGCTTATAACCCTACTGTCATCAGGACTCATTTTCAATGCCTGCTCAAATGCTGTACCGGCTATATCGTAAAACGCTTTCTGCTTCTCTTCTTCCACTTGCTTCTTCGCTATCCTTATTGCAAGTGAACCAAGGGCCAATGCATTTATTGTATTCGGATTTTTACCGTTCAAATACTGCCGTAACGCTAAAGCTCGTTCCGGCTCTTGCTCACTTATATACTCAGTATAAAAACCAAGCAGCTCATTGTCACCGGGACTAAGGGACGATGCCCTGTCAAAAGCCGTCCGCAACTCCGCTTGCTGCGAAATTGTCACTGTTTTACCAAGATTCTTATTACGCTGATAAATCAAAAGAGCAAGACGCTTGGCATAAGCCGGATTTTGCGGATTTAACGACCCCGCCTCACGAGCATCTTCAATCGCCGTTCCTTCATTCCCAAGGGCTGAATTAATCGAACTTCTTAACATATAACCCACTGAAAAAACCGGCCTTTGCTTCAATCCACTCTCTATATGAGACAAAGCTGCTTCATATTGTCCTCGTGCGAAAGATAAACGGGCTGAAAAGAATTCTCCTTCGCAACCGTCAAGATTCTCCAAACGGGCAATGTCCGCAACCTTTTTCGCAAGTGACCAGTCCTCCCAACCTAAACCTATCTCAAACAAATTGCTCGCTGCCGTACGAAGCTGACTTTCCAAATCTCCCACTTTCTCAAAACCGGGGCTTTGCAATACCCCATCCTCACTCTTCCAGGAATCAAACTTCAGGACCTTCTTAAATAAATCTGCCGCCTTCTCAGTATCCTTCTGACGTGCGTATAAAGTCCCAAGATTCAACCACCTCTGAACTGAATCTTTCATATCCGAAAACAACTCTTCTTGTAATTCAAAACGCCTCTCAGGCGTTACCCTTAGCGGCTCCGGCTCAGAGGCCAGCTTCTTATAATATGCAGCAGTCACATTATTCGGCCAATGCTTCAGAAAACTATTAACAAGCGACTCAGCTTCCGCCTCTCGACCAAGAGCTATATAGTTCAACCATAAAGGTACAAACTGCTCTTCCTCAAGGGTTTCCGGTGACATAGCTAAAACCTTGTTGGACAATCTCGCCAATTCCTCCCTGTATTTAGTCAGCTCTTCTGTCATAAATTCCTTTTCCCCTGATACCTGACTTTCCTCTTCTTTGCCCTTCGAAACTAATTCATCGCTAAGCCCTCCCTGGGCTTTGCCCAAAATGTCCCTGCTGCTCTGTTCGTACTCTTTCCTTGCCAGACTTCTTTGCATTTGCTGAATTTGCGCCTCCGCCAAACTCATCTCTAACTTAAACCTCTCAAGCTCAGGCAAAGATGATTGCGACAATACGCCTCTCGCATCTTCCAACTGATTACCTTTAATATAAGCACGAATTCGAAGACTCTTGCTTCTCTCGTTTACTCCGTAGTTCTCATCATAAAAATCCAAATTCGACATCACTGACGTTAAGCGGCCAAGCCCCGTGTTAATTTCAGCATAATCCAGAATCGCACCGGGCGTATTCGTAAAGATACCGCTTTTTATCGAACTGCCAAAAAAATTCGATACCGCTCCCTTTCCCGGGCTATCCTTAAAATAGCGACCAAGGGCATAACTAAGCTGACCAAAAGACCGCCGCAAATATGACGCCCCAGAAGTCGCTGCACCCGATGTCTGGAGCTGCTGATAAGCCGCATACATCTGGCGGACACCGGAACTCGTATTGCCCTTCGCCAGCTCCAACATTCCCTCCCATTGGATTACATAAGGATTCTCACCGCTGCCGAATAACTGCTTCATCTCATGCACCGCATCCTCTGCTCCTGCCAGATATCCTTCTCGCTCAGCATCCGTCAAAGAACTTTTTTTCTCAAGCAATTCATTAATATAGCAATACGCAAGGTACATATATATCTCCGTAAGATTTCTCCTATGCGATATCATACGGGGGCCAGCCGTCTCCAATGCACCAGGCAGTTTAAGCGATTCTCGTCCCAAAGCTAACACCCTGTCAAAATCTGACTTATTTCCTTCAAGTGAATATCTCCGATAATGCAAATACATCCCAAGTATCAGGTTGGAAATATCATCCCCTGCAAGTCGAATCGCCTTCTCTGATGCCTCAATTGCTTTATTGTACCCTAACGGCTGGGCTTGATAATATCTCGATAATTCCGAACAGGCGCTCCCGTTGTCACTATATTCTTTATCTAACTTTGCAAAATCATCTTTGAGTTTAACAAGCTCTTTTGGGTTTTTAATCCGGCTGCGCTTAAATCTCAGAAGATTAATGTACGCCCGAACATCTCCACCACTGACATCCACCGCCTTTTGTAAATATCTTTCCGCTTCCGCTAAACTCTCATCCCTCGCTCCAAGATTACCACGTGACGAAAGCATGCCACCTTTGGAAAGCTCCGCTTGTGTGAGATACCAATAAACATCTATGTTTCCCGGCTCAAGCTCTTGAACTTTCTGCAAATCACTAATTGCTTCCGTCAGCATATCCAACGGCTCGGAAACCGCACCCATACCGGATATTGTAAGCTTCGCTCTGCCCCTGACTAAATACAAATAAGCACCCAAACTCTTACCGCTCGGCGGAGGGTCATCAACCTCAAACGGCTTAAAATCACTCATGGGCGAACCCTCTAAGCCGCTCTTCTCAACAATCTCTATCAATTCAGATGCTTGCGATACTACATTCTGCCATACACGGACATCGCCTCCACTGTCGCTGAAAACATAATAAAAATGCAACTGACCAAGCCGAGCTTCTATATTATTGGGCGATATCTGAATTATCTGGCTCCAGCAGCCAAGAACCTTACGCCACTCATTCGTCTCAAGATAAAGACTCGCAAGTTTAAAAAACATCTTTACCTTAAGCTCATCGCTCTCTGCCAATGAACAGGCTTTATTATAATTCCTGGCTGCTCGTCCATACTCATCCCCCTTGAACTTCGCCTCAGTCGCTTCCCGAGCAGACTTCAACGCCGAATCTCCATCTTTGATAAATTTGGCAGGGTCACGACTCAAATACAATATCAACGCTATACTTACAAATACCAAAAATAAAAATACTACTGACCCTATAAGAGCTACTTTTTTATTTAACTTTTTCCTTGCCATACAAACTCCTATCTTTAGATAAACAAAAACCTCCCAAAAAAACCGTTAATCAACAGCAGGCCAATACTCCTGCTCAAGTATTGGCAAAATCACACTCAAAAGCTCACCACTGGCCTTAAGGGATTCTTCCTTCTTCGGGTATATAAGAGTACCGAAGCTATCGTTATAAAATCTCCATTCTACTTTTGAAAAAAAAGTGTGCTTGCTAAACATATGCTTATCTATGGCTATCCGAGCTGCTTCCCTGTTGCCGCAATATTCATCATTAACCCTGAAAACATACATAACTGCAAATTTCTTACTCGCAAAAAAGTTATCATCACGGCCCGAAAATACGACATATCGACCAGTCAGCTCCTCCTGCATCTGGCCTCTGTCCAATTTAAAAGTTACCGTCTCTCTGCCCATCCTCTGATAACCTGCTCCCATATAACATTCATCCGGCACATGTGGAACACGGTCCGGCATAGAATAATAAGTTATAAACAACGCACATTTCCTGACAGCACTATCCTCCGGCTCACTTTTATCTACCAGAACCCATTCTATATATTCTTCTGTACCCAATTCTTTGACTATTTGTTCGTTATCTATCCTTCCTTTCGATTCGATCTCGTAAATTCCTCCCAGTTTCTCATCCAAAAATTCTAAGGACTTCTTTAACAAAAAAGGATTTTTCTTAACTACCCGCGAAAACCCTTTTATCGTCAAAGACATAAAACTACACGCAAGAACCAAAACCAGCACGCATATCAAAAATGACGGCTCTGTATAAATCCTCAATATCCGCCTTGAAGCAGGAGTCCCGTTTTCTCTTTTTAATTTCACCATCTCAAATCAATTCTTCATCAACAATTAATTCCGAAAATACCCCCACTACTTACGTCGAACAACAACATCTTCTTTAATCTCGACTTTACCCTCTTCTATAAACAAGCTTGAGGGAAACCACGCTATAAAAGCATAGAGAACAAACGCCAGCGGGAGCATACTCAATCCAAGAAAATCATGATATATCCCCTGAGCGTATTTAGGACCTATCAAAATGTATATGAAACCCGTTATTGTCACCCGAACTATATTACAAAATATTGCTATCGGTATCGTCAAAATCAGTAATATCAAACGCTGCCAAAATGGCCGATAGTGAAGATAAGCCATCGCTACACCCAACGCCAAAAACGCCATCAAAAGACGCATCCCGCTGCACGCCTCCGCTACATCAAGGGGTGGGCTCAGATGTTCTCCGTTATAAAATACGTCTATCACTACACCGTGCGCCGTCGCCTCAAGACCGCTAACTAAATTCAACAACGCTGATGCTACCGTCGCCGCCCACTGTCTCATCGGTATCGTCAATGCTCGGTATATCCTTGACGGAAGCGGTATCGCAAAAAGCAAAAAACCTATCGGAAACCAACAATACCTAACTAATGCCCAACCGCCCATAAAAAGCACTATCGAGGCCATACTTGCCAATACTGTTATTCGGTTCAAATAGCCCCGGCGAAATTGAACCGTATTAACTATATAAAATAAAAGCACAAGCAAAAGAAATACCAAACCAAGATAATCACGTCTGAGGCGAAGCTCAATGAGCTCTTTCTTGTGTTGATTAAGAAAATAAAAACTAAAAAGGGGTATCAGGATACCGTGAGACCAGCTCGCATCAGTAAACCATCGCCGAACAATTAACCATATCTCGTTCTGGAAAAGGTAAAATAATAAACCGCCTATAACCAATATCTTGATATAATTATGTGCCCCGAGACTTAGCCAACCCCTCGAATGCTCCGTCCCTTCTAATTGGTCACCGGAAGTTGCAATACGTTCAGACATAGTTAATTCTTCTGTTTTCTTTAATCAAAGGAACCCTATTAAAAGTCGAATGGACCAAGAGGATTTTTAACTCCGAATTCCCGGTATCCAAAGTTGCGGTCGTAAATAAAACCAAAGCCGTAAGTTGCCCGGAAAGAGTTACGCAATACCGCCCGCCACCGCGATGTCGAATGCGTTCCTATGTTGACCAAATCGTTCGGCTTTATGAAAAAGTCCGGCTGCTCGCCTCGTGATATCTTATCAAGGTCCACCATCACTATCTCTTCATTATTACGGCTTATCCTTCTTACAACTTCACAATGCTTAGGCCAAGCTAACGAACCTAACCCGCCTGCTGATGCTATCGCCATTTTTAACGTCATAGGACGACCGGTAAGTCTTATCGCTCCCTGATAATTCGTATTACCCATTACATAAAATTCGCCTATTACATCTACAGGAACATGAATAGTATCGCCCGGCCTAATTACTATATTATATCGCGGGTCTCCTGCAAGAAGCTTATCTGCCGGTATCTTAATTACACGAGTGGTTTCCTCTACTCCCGGTTGACTGTCCCACTCAAAACTTTCCGGGAGCTGCTCGCTCCATGTTTCCGGCTGTGGGCTTTTTTCAACCTCTTTCATTAGACCTCCTGTTTGCTTCGGCACCCACTTACCGTTCTCAAAAACCCACTCAATCTTACCCCTATTCTCTATCAGCGAAGCTACTGGAGCCCCGCCAAGGCGGGACTTCGAAACCGACGCCGGCTCACTAAGCCCCGGCTGCTGGTTTTCCGCTTCAAAACCTTCCGGCAAAGCTGTCATAACCAATTCTTCTCCGGTTGCCATCTCTGAGGTTGCAACTACCATCCTGTCGGATTCATCAGTTCCTGAATAAGGTGATATTACCTCAAGCATTTCTTCGGTTGGACTAATAATTTGCTCCGATTTCTTCGGCCCTTCAGCTTCTTCGGATGCCAGCTCACTTACAAGCTCCTGGCCGCTTATCCGACGGGATACATATATATAGCTTATGTTAAATTGACTAATGCCTCCTCCCGTTGCAAGAGCATCCGCCAGCCGAAAATCATATCGCGGTACTACATAGCGACTGGGAACAGGCACGCCCTCTCCAAGAATGGAAAATGTCCGACGCTGGGAATTAGCTAACGTTACCGAGACCGTCGGCTCTTTTAGTAAACTCGTCGAAAGAATCCGACTTATCTCCTGCTCTAATTGCTGTTCCGTCAATCCCGCCGCTTGAACTACACCTACATCAGGTATCGATATCTTACCAGTCTCTGTTACAACAAAGCTGTCTGAAAACAACATGCCTTCCCGAAAAAGCTCGAATATAGAAACGTTTACAACATCTCCGCTGCCAAAAACATAGTCAATCTCTTTGGCAATCAAATCAGATTGTTTCGGCCCCTCTGCTCCCGCCCACGCTACCGGCGTCTCTTCTGCTACTCCCAGAGAATCCAGGATAACATTTACTTTAGGTACCGGCCTGAATCGGCCTACCTGGGCTGGGTCCCAGAATTTCACATTACAGCCGGTGTTCATAACTGCAAAAATCAGCAAAAATATATTCGTCAATACATCCTTTGTTCTCATAAAACAGCTTCCCAACGATAAAAACTTCTAATGCATCAATTAGGCCTCCGTACTGTTGAGAATTATCGGTTTCAGATAACCTAAGCTTAACTTTTTTTAATTGATGTAAAGCTTTTACTAAAAAGTAATTAAATACTAATGCATTCTTCGTAATATTACGAAGAATGAATCTGCCGCTGAGACAAACTACGAAGAACAGTCGCCGAATACCTAAAAAAATGGACTGTTTAAAACAACAACATCCTCCAAACACAATAAACTATGCTCTATACTATACTTACAAAAACCCAAAAAGAGGTTTCATGCAGTGCTCGTTCTTAAAAACGGCCTTTGATGCGCTAACAATTTATTAATACTTTTCTGCTTACGTCTTTGTTCGTTCCTTTTATCATTCTGGCTGCCCGATAATAACTCGTCCTCTAATACTGCAGGGAAAACCATTCTACGTAAAAATTGCCTGAAAAAAATGTGAACTGAAATATGCAAAAACGATTTATACCCACCGAAATGCTGAAAAAAGGGCTTTCGGACTGTTTAAAGCACTCTGGAAGAAGATGCCGCCTTAGCCGACTGCCGGTCAACAGAGCGGCCGAGCAATACAAGAAGACAAACAGGTAAGTTTGCATCTTTACTTTTTACCTGATGTTAAGCCCCCCATATCCAAAACACATCTTACTCTAAGAGCATTATAGCTAAACCCCGGAACCAAAAGATGAATATAGTGTTAATACAAAAACGTACCCCGCACAAAAAGAGCTTTTGCTCGGTGGTTTTGGCGACGGGACACTTACATATCTTTTTCATTGTCCCTATGGACATTATCGGACTTCTTTCTGGTTTATTCGGGCCTCGTGACAAGCAGCACACTCCCAGCCTTCGTAGCCGCAACTACTACGGCCCAGTAGGCACTTCGCCAGAGTACTAAGCAACTCGAAATCTGCTCACCAAGGGTTACTCAGACTTCTTTTCCGTCTGTAGCGGAAGCTGTGACAACTGTTTCATCAACTGTAATTTGCTCAATACATCCGCCTTGGCGAGCACTAACAGCTTCGAGGCAACTTCCGGCTGTTCCTTCTGAAGACTGCGATAACGGTTCTCGCCATATATATATTCTTCTAATTCGATGCTCGGCGGCTTCGAATCAAGCTGCAGCGGATTTTTACCCTCCTTTTTCAATCGCGGGTCGAACCTGTATAACAGCCAGTAACCGCTGTCCACCGCCTTTCGCTGTTCATCGTATCCCTTCCTCATATTGATACCGTGAGCAATGCAGTGTGAATACGCAATTATAAGAGACGGACCAGGGAAGCTTTCCGCTTCCACGAAGGTCTTAACCACCTGGTTGGGATTCGCCCCCATTGCGACACGCCCGACATAAACTTCACCGTATGTCATTACCATAAGCGCTATATCCTTCTTCGCCAAAGGTTTACCAGCCGCCGCAAATTTCGCTACCGCTCCTCGAGGCGTGGACTTCGACATCTGTCCGCCGGTATTAGAATATACCTCCGTATCAAGCACAAGAATGTTCACATCCGCCCCGCTCGCCAGAACATGGTCAAGACCGCCGTAACCTATATCATAAGCCCACCCGTCGCCGCCAATCGCCCAAACGGATTTCCTTACAAGGTAATCCGCTACGTCTAACAGCTCATCGCACCGGCAAGCATCGTCGGCTTTTTTACACTGTGATTTCAACTGCTCTACTCGCTCACGCTGCTGCTCTATCTTCTGGCCGGATGCATCATTCGATATTGTCGCCGCTTTAATCTCTTCGGCAAGCTGCTCGTCAACACAACCGGCCTGAACGGCTTTACCTAAAAGCCAAAGTGCTCTTTCCTTAAATTTGTCAACTGTAAGACGCATCCCCATAGCAAACTCAGCGTTATCTTCGAACAAGCTGTTGCTCCAGGCAGGCCCCCGGCCATCCGAACGCTTCGTATAAGGTGTCGTTGGAAGATTACCTCCATATATCGACGAGCAACCCGTCGCATTACCGATAAAAGCCCTGTCGCCAAATAACTGGGTTAGAAGCTTAACGTAAGACGTCTCCCCGCAACCAGGACAAGCTCCCGAATATTCAAACAACGGCTGTATCAACTGACTGCCCTTCAAAGTATCGGCTTTGAACAACTTCGAATCCGTATTCGGTATCGAAAGGAAGTAGTCGTAATTCTCACATTCTGACTCTCTCAGCGGCTCCTGCAGGGCCATATTTATCGCTTTCTTACCCGTCGGTTTCTTGTTCTCATCTTTCTGCTGCGCCGGGCACATCTCTACGCAAAGTCTGCAACCCGTACAATCCTCCGGCGCAACCTGAACTGTAAACTTCATCCCGGAAAAATCCTTACCCTTCGCATCTACGCTTTTAAACCTCTCAGGGGAATCTTTAAGATAATCCGGATTGTAGGCCTTTATCCTTATCGCCGCATGAGGACATACTGCCGAACATCTTCCGCACTGGATGCACAATTCCGGCTCCCATACAGGTATATTCACCGCTATATTACGCTTTTCATATTGAGTCGTCCCGCTGGGAAACTTACCGTCCACAGGCATCTTACTAACCGGAAGCTCATCGCCCTTCCTGCAAAGCATCGGTGCCGTAACTTCTTTAACAAAATCAGGCGCATCTTCCGGCACCGCCGAACGCATCTCTATCTTACTTGTTACCTTATCTGGAACCTGGACCTCATAAAGATGCTCCAACGCACCGTCAACTGCCGCATAGTTCATCTCGACTACCTTCTCACCCTTCCTGCCGTAAGTCTTCTTGATTGCATCCTTAATCGCCTTTATCGATTGCTCAAGAGGAATAATGTTGCTTATCTTGAAAAACGCCATCTGCATTATCACATTAATCCGCGGCCCCAGACCTATCTCCTGGGCAAGAGATATCGCATCAATAACATAAAACTTCAGCTTTTTGCCTATCATCTGCTTTTGTACATCCTCCGGAAGGGTATCCCATACCTCATCAGCCCCGTGCATACTCGTAAGAAGAAATGTCGCCCCGTCTTTCGCTGATGAAAGCATATCGTATTTCTCTAAAAAGCTCGGGTTATGGCACGCTACAAAGTCCGCCCGCCTTATCAAGTAGGGTTTACGTAATCTATTTCCCCCGAAACGAAGGTGAGATATCGTCATCGCACCTGCCTTCTTCGAATCATACACAAAGTAACCCTGGGCGTAATTGTCCGTCTGCTCTCCGATAATCTTGATAGAATTCTTATTCGCCCCTACCGTTCCGTCCGAGCCGAGACCATAGAACATTGCCGAATAAACGCCTTTTTCTTCTATCTCAAAATTCTCATCAACAGCAACGCTGGTATGCATAACATCATCATTTATACCAACCGTAAAGCTGCGTTTCGGCTTCGACGCATCCAGATTATCATAAACCCCCTTGACCATTGCAGGCGTAAATTCTTTAGAACCAAGACCGTATCGTCCACCGACTATTACCGGATAATTATCAAAAGCTGTCTCTCCCGCCGCCATTGCTTCCCCAACCGAAGTCCGAATATCAAGATATAATGGCTCGCCAAGCGAACCCGGCTCCTTCGTTCGGTCCAACACTGCTATTTTCTTAACCGTCTCAGGTAACGCACCAATAAACGCCTTCAGACTGAAGGGTCTGAATAATCGAACTTTAACTACGCCTACCTTCTCGCCCTGCGAGGCAAGAAATTCAGCCGTCTCATGAGCCGTATCCGCTCCTGAGCCCATCAACACTATGACCTTTTCTGCATCCTCGGCCCCGACATAATCAAACAGATGATACTGCCTGCCGAGGACCTTCGCGAATTTATCCATCGTCGCCTGCACAATATCCGGAGTCGCATTATAGTATTTATTGACCGTCTCACGCCCCTGAAAATATACATCCGGATTCTGAGCCGTCCCGCTTATCATTGGCCTGTCCGGCAGCAACGCGCGCGACTTCACCTCTGATACAAGCTTGTCATCTATTATTGCCCGTATATCATCAAAGCTGAGTTCCTCTATCTTCTGTATCTCATGACTGCTCCGGAATCCATCGAAAAAATGCAAAAATGGAACTCGGGAAGCTAACGTTGACTGCTGGGCTATCAATGCGAAATCCATAATCTCCTGAATATTACAGGAGCTCAGCATCGCAAAGCCCGTGCCTCGGCAAGCCATCACATCCGAATGGTCGCCGAATATCGAAAGCGCCTGACAGGCCAAAGACCTCGCAGATACATGAAATACCGTCGGAAGCAGCTCGCCTGCTATCTTGTACATATTCGGTATCATAAGCAAAAGTCCCTGGGACGCCGTAAACGTCGTCGTCAACGCTCCCGCTGCTAAAGCTCCATGCACCGCTCCGGAGGCACCGCCTTCGGACTGCATCTCGGTAACTGACGGAACTGTACCCCAGATATTTACATCTCCTTTTGCACTCTTGGCATCGGCTATCTCGCCCATCGAAGAGCTTGGAGTAATAGGATAAATTGCTATTACTTCATTGGTTGCATGGGCTATTACTGCTGCTGCCGTATTACCGTCAATCGTTTTTAAATTAAAAGACTTTTTGCCGCTCATATTTATTACCTTCCTTAATATGGTTCCATATTTTTTATTTTTCTATCCGTGTCTATCTGCCAATGTATTCAAAAAAGCGTGCCGCTCGGCAAATATAAAAAGGCATTCCTCCCGTTAAAAGTCTTTGTGATTTCTAACAGGATAAATATTTATACTACTTTTAAACCGGCTAAGCAATGAAAAATTCTCACTAATTTCAAAGTCCGCTATTCTCTGCTGCAACTTTCTGCTGCTCAAAAAACATCGGCCAGCTCAAATAACATTCCTGCTGCCTTGAGTACACACTTAAAAAAAACATTGCCCGAATAAAAACATTGCAAAAACTCTGTTCCCTAGTATTATGAATGCTGTTCTGCGCAAATAGTGAATCGCAGAACCAGACGGGTATAAACGAAATGTTGCTTTTTATCATAGGAGGAGCTTAAAATGGTCAGTATAACAAAAAAGGGAAAACTCATATCTGTAATACTCTTGACATACCTCTGCTTTGCTTCCTTGCTCATCGCCGATTCATTCAAATTCCCCAAAGGAATCACCCTCTATAAACCACAGGAGTGCTGGAATGGATACACCCTCGTCCCCTACGAATCCGGCTTGATTCTCATAATCGATATGAACGGAAATGTAGTGCACAAATGGGATATCGGCACCGAAAGAGCACGCCTGCTGGAAAACGGTAACATCGTTGTAATGCAGCAGAACAAAGCACGCGAATATGACTGGGACGGTAAACTCCTATGGGAATACAAAGTCCCTATTGGATCAGGTAAGGCCACGGGATATCCAACCCCCGGCTTCATTCACCACGATATGCAAAGACTACCCAACGGTAACACTATCTTTATATACCACGAACCCGTTCCGGATGAATATATAAAATTAGTAAACAACCCGAGAAGAAAATCAAAAACAATCATCGGTGACTGCATCTGCGAAGTTAATAAAAAAGGAGAGGTTGTTTGGGAATGGCACGAATACAAACATCTCGACCTGAACGAATATACAAAAGAAGAGCTCTTTGACTGGACACATACAAACACCGTTACCGTACTCCCTTTAAACCACTGGTACAACGAAGGACACAAAGAGTTCAAACCAGGCAATATCCTCATTTGCCCAAGGCATCTCGATAAAATTATTCTCATCGATAAGGAAACAAAAGAAATCGTCTGGACCTATACCAGTGAATATCTCGGCGGACTCGGACATCCACACGAACCATATATGATAGAACCTGGCCTGTCCGGAGCAGGCAACATACTTATCTTCGATAACGGCGTCGGACCAAATCGCTCAGACATAAAGGGAATTACTGCTATCCTCGAAATAGATCCACTCACCAAAAAAATCGTCTGGATATATCAGGATGGAAAGAAATTCTTCAGCTCCATACAAGGCACGGAACAACGATTGCCTAACGGCAACACTTTCATTTGTGAGTCCACGCAGGGCAGAATATTCGAGGTTACACCGTCAAGCGAAATCGTCTGGGAATACGTTATGCCTCCCTTCCCCGGAAGAAAGGGCAAACACGGTAGCGGAACAAGACCACACAGGTATCCTTACGACTATTGCCCCCAGCTAAAAAATTTAACAAAACCAAAAACCTCAGCAGTAATACCGGAGGAAAACCAATAAAACTGCTCAGCCAGGGATAAATTATACCGATTGGAATATTGACCTAACAGAGCATGGAGCGTAAGCGACGGGCAAAAAAGATTTACGTAGTAATACTAATTGGATTTAGTTAATACGCCGAGTGATGTCATTACGAGGCAACGAAGTCACCACGCAATGACATTTTACTGTTGTCGTACGAAGCGTTATAATCAAATCCAATCGGTATAAATCGCAGTTAAACCACGCACATATATTAAACCACGCACATATATTAAATACAATTGGTGTTATATCCTCTTCTGTTCTCCCCTGACCTCCCCGGCTAAAAAACAGGCATTTGAAAAAAACAGGGTTTTTATGAAACGAAAAGCCGGCCAAAACAGTCTATAACAAAAAAGGAGTACCAAACCAAGGCCTCTTGAACACCACACCCATATGGTCAAAAGAACGCCCAGTCGATACTCCTATTCTCAAGAAAAAGCTGCCTTCACCCCGTCAGATATATAATTGTTATCTAACAGGGTAAATCACTTCAGCTTTAAATCTCTAAGTATATATTATACTTCCTAAAAAGCAAATTACTTATCAGGTTCTCCCTGATTTATGCGGTAGAAATCCCTTACATTTAGCGGACAGCAGATAGAAGAAAAAAACTATACGCTGCACGCTGCAGCTACTCTTAACCATCAAGCGAGGTCAAACCCTTACGAACCGCATATTTGGTCAGCTCTGCCACCGAATATAAATCCAGCTTATTCATCATCTGACGACGGTGCGTCTCAACCGTCTTTACACTAATATGAAGCTTCAACGCAATCTGCTTCGTCGTCTTACCCTCTGCCAATATCTGAAGTACCTCGCGTTCCCTGTCTGTCAACACCTGCCCACTCCGAGCATTTCCCTTTGAGAGATGATGCAGGTAATCTTCTACTACCACACCCGATATCACAGGGCTTAAATACTTCTTCCCGGCCATAACTGTTCGTATCGCACGGCTCAATTCCTCGAACGCACAATCCTTAAGCAAATAGCCCGACGCTCCGCTTTTTAACATCTCCGCCACAAAAAGATTATCTGAATGTATCGATAAAGCTATTATCTTCGTATCACTAAAATTGCTTAAAATCTGACGAGATGCTTCCATACCGTTCAAGTCCGGCATACTTACATCCATTATCACAATATCCGGCTTAAGCTCACCGGCAAGCTTAACTGCATCACGACCGTTCTGTGCCTCACCTAATACCTCCATATCAGATTCATTATCAAGAAGCGAACGAAGCCCTTGACGAATTATCTTATGGTCATCAACTATCAATATTCTAATTTTCATACCTTTCCTGTTTACCTCTAATGTCCAGCTGGTACCGAAAGAGTTAGAACTGCTCCGCCGCCTCGCCTCGATTCTATCTGAAATTTGCCGCCAAGATAACCGAGACGCTCACGGACACTGAATAAACCGAATCCGCCGTTTTTATCTTCTCCAACACCAGCTTGCAAAACTTCAAAACCTACGCCGTCATCTTCGACGGTTACCTCTATGCTATCCCCCTTTCTGCGGGCCTTTACTCGCACTTGATTGGCCCCTGAGTGCTTGGCTACATTAACCAAAAGCTCACGTACCGCCTGGAAAACAAGCACCTCTACATCTTTTTCAAGACCGTTTATATCACCGCTCCTTTCAAACTCAACTGAAAAATCATATTGTTCCCGGCTACGCTTTACCAACCAATCCAGCGCCGAGGCAAATCCAAGCTCATACAATACCGGTGGGCTAAGCTCCATCGTCAAAGACCGGCTGCTCTCTATCGCCTTAGCAAGCTGACCGCTTATCTGGTCCAATACCTTTGAACATTTCTCTGAGAAATCTTTATCTCGCAGCATCTCTATCTGCAACTTGCTCGTCGCAAGTATTTGACCAATATTGTCATGAACATTAATGGCTATCCGATGTTTAAGACGTTCTTCAGACAACGTCAATTCCGATGCCAATGACCTTAATTCCTGCTGGTGTTGCAAAAGCTGCTCCTCTGCCTTCTTCCGTTCCAAAACCTCTTTCTGAAGTTCCTCATTCGCCTTCTCAAGCTCAGCCGTCCGCTCTTTCACTCGCTTCTCAAGTTTATCACGAGCGCCTTTTAAACCTTCCTCATATCTCTTTCGCTCTGTTATATCGCGCACCACCGCCTGCAATACCCTTCTGCCTCCCAGCTCCACAGCGCTTAACAAAACGTCTGCAGGGAATCTCCTACCATCAATGCACTGGTGCACCCACTCAAAGTGATTACTGCCCTCACTCATAGCTGTTGCTACCCGCTCATTGGCCAACGTCATCGAATCTGTGCCGTCTGGCTGAATGGGTGGCGATAAATCCGCTGGGTGTTTACCACAGAATTCTTCCCGGCTTTTGCAACCGAAAATCCTGAGAGTCGCATCATTGCAATCAAAAAATCCATCTTTATCAAGAAGCATCACCGCATCCTGAGTAGAATCATATAACGTCCTGAATTTGTTCTCTGAATCGCGTAACTTCTCCTCCATTTCCTTTCGCTTCGTTATATCACGGGCTATTCCGCTTACACCTATTATATCACCTTTCTCGTTATAAACCGGTGTCTTAATCGTCTCTACCCATATCTTGTCTTTTTCGCCCCTGCCCCATTGCTCCTCCTTCTGCTTCCGTTCACCCGTCCGGATAACCTCCTTATCGTCCTCAACATATCTCTTAGCCAAATCCGGCGGCGCCACATCAAAGTCCGTCTTACCTAACAATTCCTCATAACTCATACCAAATGCTTTACACGATGCATCGTTTACCGCTGCAAATTTACCTTCAACATCTTTTAACCACGCCATATCGGGTATACTGTCTAACATCGCTTTCATTCGACGCACCTGTGCTTCACCTATCCGGTCCGCTTCTCGTCGATTCGAACTAACACCTGCCTCAACTTGTGCCGCTCGGCGACGCAAAAGCTTAACCTCCTGAACAAGCGCCTTTTTACTCTTATCTAAATCACTCATAATGAAATTAAAACCACTACTCACCCAACAGCACGAAAATTCAATATCCTAATCATCAAATCCAAAAAATTTAAGCCACCAATCCGTTTCACTGTCACTAAGTCCGAGACGCTTGCCCGCCGGCTCCTTCTCAGACTTCCCTTTCCTACTTAGCTTCTTCTGTACCTTCAGCCAAAACTCCTCCGACTTTATCGTCTTGGACTTACGTGAGCGGGCCGCCTGCCGTATCTCTCGGTCACTGCTGACCACTGCCAGGCCACGCGGTGCTGTACTCGAACATATCTTGTTCTCTATAACCGTATCCGCATCTGTTCTCATCCCGGAAAATATTACTTCAACTCGCTTGATATTATCAAAACAATCCTTATCCGGCGGACCTTTGCCGTCGAATATAATCTCTCCTTTATCATCTACCTCGTCTAAAAACCTGCTGATAATATAACATAACTGAACATCACTAATTGCCCCCAGCTCTTCATCAACCTTGCATATCGAATGAAGCAGATTATACCCGTCGATAAGATACGGCATCTACTCATCCCCTCTTGAATACCTCACCTCTCCGCCCACGATTGTTTTCTCAACCCTGCCTTTAACCTTCCATCCGTGATACGGACAATTACGGCTCTTTGAGCGGAATGTATTAACGTCTATTTCATATTCAGCATCCGGGTCGATAATCGTAACATCCCCCTGCCTGCCTTTACTCAACGTGCCTTTATCAACGCCGATTACACCCGCAGGACCGCAAGTCAAAAGCCGGATAAGGCCAGACCAGTCCAGAACCCCTTCATCTATAAGCGCCTTGACATAAAGACTGAATGCACACTCCAGAGACGCTATACCAAAAGGTGCCGTCAAAAACTCAAGCTCCTTCTCGCTCTTCAAATGCGGCGCATGGTCACTGACAAGGGCATCTACTAAACCTTCGCTAATCGCCGCCTTCAATGCCTCAATATCCGCCTGCCTCCGAAGCGGCGGATTGACTTTATAATTAGTATCATAATCCATACACTGCTCTTCGGTAAATAAAAGATGATGACCTGTCACCTCACATGTAACGCTAAGTCCCTCTTTCTTCGCCTTACGTATCAACGCAGCAGAGCCCGCTGTCGATATATGCTGTGCATGATAACGAACACAACCACGACCCAGTTTCTTAACCAGTTGTATGTCACGCCAGAGCATCGACTCTTCCGCAAGGTAATCAATACCGCCAAGACCGAGTATCGAAGAGCTGTATCCCGAATTCATCACACCTTCTCCATATCCGGTATCCTCACAATGCTGGGCCACCACTACATCGAACATACTCGCATACTTCAATGCTCGAAGCATCACATCGGGATTCTGCACTCCTCTTCCGTCATCCGTAAATCCTACCGCACCAGCTTCTGACATAAAGCCCATCTCCGCAAGCTCGACGCCCTCACGGCCTTTGGTGATTGCTCCCATAGTATAGACATGAGTTTTGCGGGCCTGACGGGCCTTGCGATGAACATATTCCACATCCGTCTCACTCTCTATAGGAGGACGAGTATTAGGCATACATACCACCGATGTAAACCCGCCTTTTACCGCCGCCGCTGAACCTGTCGATATCGTTTCCTCCTCCTCATCTCCCGGCTCTCGAAAGTGAACATGCATATCTATCAAGCCGGGCGCCACTATCTTACCCTCCGCATCTATAACCGTCTCTACTTCCTTCTGAACCCGGCCAACTGCGGATACTAAACCATCTTCTATCAGGACATCAAGCTTACCGTCTATCCCGTTCGCAGGGTCTATCACCCGGCCATTCTTTATTAATAATTCAGAGTTCATAATAAAATTTCAGAATGTAAAATCCCTCTTTGAAATAGCCACTTTGGCTTCAAACTCGGTTTTAACTTTTGAGTTTTGATTTTGCATTTTTCGGTTTAAGTTTTACGCTTTCTCCGCCGCCGCCTGGTTCACCAGAAACAATACCGCCATCCGGACCGCAAGACCATTTTTGACCTGCTCGAGGATAACGCTGTTCTTACCGTCCGCCACCTCGCTCTCAATCTCAACGCCACGGTTAATCGGCCCAGGATGCATCACTAATATATCATCCTTTGCCTTCTGCATACGCTCACCTGTCAATCCATAAAAATGTGAATACTCACGCACCGACGGAAATGGATTCCCACCCATCCTCTCGAACTGTATCCGAAGCATATTTATAACATCAAGCTCCTCAAGAACATCATCAAGAGAATAGCTGACACTGACCGGCAGCTCATCAACCTTAGGCGGCATAAGTGTCGGGGGACCTACAAGAATAACTTCCGCTCCAAGCTTACTCATACCCCATATATCGCTCCGTGCTACCCGGGAATGAGCTATGTCACCTACTATCCCTATCTTCAATCCCTCAAGCGACTTCTTTATCTTGCGTATCGTGTATATATCCAAAAGGCCCTGCGTCGGATGTTCGCAAAAGCCGCCGCCCGCATTCACCACGCAAGCGCTTATACTCCTGCTCAATAACCGGGATGCTCCGGAAGCCACGTGACGAACCACTACTATATCCACACCCATCGCTTCGAGATTCCTGGCAGTATCAAGAAACGTCTCCCCTTTGCTTACCGAACTCATCTTCTGCGTAAACTCTATAACATCGGCACTCAGCCGATCCGCTGCTAATGTAAAACTGTTACGAGTCCGGGTACTGTCCTCAAAAAATAAATTCGCTACCACCTTGCCTCGCAACGGAGGCGCCTTCTTCACCGAACGAGTGCTTATCTGCTCAAAACCCTCAGCAGTATCAAGTATATGGTTAATCTCGGATACATCCAAATCACGAAGGCCGAGCAAATGTTTCCGTCGCCACTTAAACCGTTTCTGTTTCTTTCGCATTTATATTTTTAATTCTTCCTTTAGCCACTGATACCCGCCTGTGCGGGCACAAGTTTCGCAGATTTCACTGATTTATATTTTTTGTTCTTTTATCTGTGTCCATCTGTGTTTCTGTGGCTAATTTTTAAAAAGCCGCCAACTCCAAAATCACTCTATTACAACCTCATCTTTGCCGTCCGATTCAACCAGGTTCACCTTAACGCTCTTTCCCGGCTGAACATCACTTTTAACGCCGAAGTAATCCGCCTGTATCGGAAATTCCCGACCACGACGGTCCACAAGAACCGCCAGTCGTATCGACTTAGGCCTGCCCAAATCTATCAACGCATCAAGTGCCGCACGCGTTGAACGACCGGTATACAAAACATCATCTACAAGTATAATCAGTTTCTCATCTATATTAAAACCAATCTCTGTCGTCCTAACTACCGGCTGCCAATCTCCAGATGGTGAATTCAAATCGTCGCGATAAAGGGTTATATCCAGCGTCCCGCACGGAACCTCTATTCCAAGCAATTCGGACAACATCTCCGATAATCGCTCTGCCAATATCTCTCCCCTGCTCCGTATCCCTATAAAAGCTATATCCTCACCTTCTGAAGCGGAAACTCGTATCTGCTCAGACATCTTAGACAAAACCTGCTGAACCTCTTCTGAATTCAAAACAACACTCATAAAAAGACCTCATCAAATACTTTTAGTTCAAATGGAAAGTATATCAGTAAAACACAATAAAGGCAAGCACTCTAAGAAGCTTTTCTAAACATCTGCTTCTCTATCCGGCAATACTGACGTAAAACTGCTGCCTTCTTAGCACAAAAGCAAAATAACACAGATTTGCAAAAAAATCGCAGAAATGAACTTCGGAAATGAAAAACCAAACAAAAATTCAAAACACAAAATTAACCGACCTGAGCACTAACGCAACTGCCTGAAAAAATCACCCTCCTCCTTTTATATAAAAAACCACATACCTGCCCGAAGCAATGCAGCATTTTTCTATCCGCTGTCCGCTGTCCGCTGTCCGCCATTTTTCTCGCCCGCATCTTCTTCGTTCTTGCCCCGATACTCATCCATAACACTGCAAAGTCGCGACAAACTCATACGACCCTCCGCACTGGCTTCAAGACCTACCATCTCAAGACCTACTACCAAATCACCCTCTCCGCCCGGCCGCAATATATTCCTCACGTATGCATTAAGCCGCAATGGACTTTGGGAACGGCTCGGCTGAAATTCCAAACCTATAAAATCTCCCTCGTTAAGAGATGGACCCTGGGATGAACAAATTGATAACTGCATCCCGCCTGCACTGACCTCTATTAACTTCCCCTCCAAGCTATGCAATACCTCTGCTTCTGTTCGAGACGGCTCAAGAACCCGTTTGCTCCGGCTCCACAACTTCACTGATATATCAAGGCCTGCCGGTACCTTAACACGCTCATAACTCCGCTTGCCAACCAGCTCTATCCCCTCCGGTATCGCCAAAACTACGCTGTTGCCGCCATCTTCTCCGCTCGTTGATTTTACTGCTATTATCACCGTATCAAATATAAAATTATTCTCGCTGCCCTTATGCCGCAATGCAATCCCGACACTTCCGCCGACTTCCAGCGTCGCAAAAACCTCCTTGTCGTCGCCTTTGACTTCTACATCAAATGTGTCAGGCCTGACGTCTTTTACAGCAACGTCAAGAAGATGCCACAGCCCTCCTGAAAATATCGACATCCGAACAGGTATGCTATGCCGCATCCCCACTCGTAATATCTCAGCAGGATTTACCGTATGTAACATTATTACATTATTCACTGTTTCTATCCGCCAAATATATATTCACTTGCAAATCCGTCTATATAAAGCCGAGTCAAATCCGCCTCTCTCTCAAAATCGGCAATAATTCATACCCGTTTTACTTAAAAATCCCGAAATTCCCTGAATAAATAACCCTTCTTCCCATTTTTATTTTTTTGCCACTGATACCCGCCTGTGCGGGCACAAGTTTCGCAGGTTTTACTGCTTTATATTTTTTATTTTGTTATCTATGTCCATCAGCGTTCACCTGTGGCTGATTTTTAAAAAACCTGCCATTGCCCAAATCCTGCTCCTACACCTATTTTGCGCTAAAAACAAAATATGTGCTGGGCTCAAAATTACTCCGCTAAAAAAAATCCCCACAAGCCGCAACGTCCCATAAACCCCCTCCAGACAATACTATAAACCCAATATCAGCTTCTTTACCAAACGCCGAATCCATACAATCTGCTTGAATAAAACCTTCATCTATGGTAGAATGTCTGTATATACTAAAATGAAAATATACTCTCTATATTTGACGTCGAAAGCCAATACTTAGCGGCTCTGCTGTGTGTTAAAAAGTGTTGGTGGATAGAACTATGCTAAAAAACACAACTAAATGGCTTACTCTGCTGTTTATCGTAACTGCATTTGCTGTCTCTATTGATGCCGATGCCGCTGTTGCACAAAACCAAAAATCTCAAAAAGAGCTCTTCCCCGCAAATTTAAACCAGCTCGGCATTCGACAACTACAAAATAAAGACCCTAACCTTTTAGGGAAAGACGCCAATATCGCTCTGATTGCAAGAAGCTTTACATATATCAATTCTCAGCCGCAAAACGATTACCTGCCGAACAAAAAACACAAAGCTTTGCTGAACTCAAATATTAATTGCTATGATGACAAAACTAAAACCGCAAAAACATCTCCGCACTCAACCGCTATCTGCTCAATACTAACCGGTTCCGACCCTAACGCTTTCTACGAAGGAATCGGACACTTCGAATACCGTGGAATTGTCCCGGAGGCAAACCTCGACGTATATGAATTCTGGCACTTCTTAACAAACAACGCTTATTTCTTAAAACCCCCGCGGGCTGAGATAATCACCGCAGCATTCGGAAGTCAATTCGAAGACTGGTGGACAAACGCATTCGACAAACTCGCCCAGGATTTCGGCTCAACTATCATCGCAAGCATAGGAAACGGAACAAACGCTTACGACACCCCGTTATACCCGGCAGCTTTGCCGAACACTATCGGCGTAGGCGTTATCGATTCTGTAAACGCAGACGATACCATTACGAAACTAAAAAACTACGCCATCCCATATCCGGAAAATTCCACCTTCGGACCGACTATTGACGGCAGATGCAAGCCGGATATAGTCGCTCCAGGAAACTGCCTCGTCGCAGACTCAAACAACAACTCACTCTACGAACCGACTGGAGGCGGCACCAGCTTCGCCGTTCCGCTTGTCGCTGGTACCGCTGCAATGCTTCTGCAAAAAGCAAAATCAGACCCAAACAATACCAATATCCTCCCAATTTATCCCGCCAACTGCTTCATAAAAGCAATCCTGCTTAACTCCGCCAAAAAACTGCCCTTCTGGCACAAAGGAAATTTAACAAAAGCTGACGACCATGCCGTCCCGCTCGATTACCTCCAGGGAGCCGGTATGTTGAATCCGAAAAACGCATACAATAACCTCATCGCAGGACAAAGCAGTCCCGGCCTCACAAATAATACCGGCTGGGATTTAAACCTCTTAAAAAACAAAGCACAGGCAAATCTCTACCGGTTCAAAATCAACGAGCCAAACAACAAAATTATCTCAGCCACCGCCGTCTGGAACTTCAACTATAATGCAGACTATCCATTCGCTCCTGCACCCGAAAAAAATTCGAACCTGCGACTCGAATTATGGGCTGTTAATCTCAATGAACCAAACGACCACTACTTGCTCGACTATAGCGACAGCAAAAACGACAACCTTGAACACATCTATAAAAAGGCCGACCCAAACTACCACATTTACGAAATTATTCTTTCTGACAGCAAATATGACCCGAACGACCTCACTCCGCAAAACCAAAAATACGCCATTGCCTGGAGCACAAATACCGCAGACAATAACGACAGCATCTACCGCTACGACCTGAACACCGACGGTATTGTAAACCAATCCGACATAAGCAAGTTTCTCAACAACTGGATTAATTCCTTCCAGTCCCCCAGCCATTACTTCCTCGGCGATATAAACGCCGACTGCATCTTCGATGCAAACGACTTACAGGAACTCTTAAAAAACAAAGACAGAAAAGCAACCTGGTACAACGACCCAAACCAAAGATAAAACAATACACCCTTTTGAAAAATCAACAAAATTCACTTCCAATCTTGGCCCATCTTTGCTAAATATATCCTGTATAGCACAGTTAAAAGGAAGTAAAAATTGAAATTAACCGTTCAAAAATCACAACTTCAGGGTCAGGTCAAAATCCCACCATCGAAATCACACACCATCCGTGCCGTCGCTATCGGCTCTTTAGCAAATGGCCAGAGCACCATCAAAAAACCGCTCAACTCCAGCGATACTCTCTCCGCCGTTAATTGCTATAACGCACTCGGCGCAAAAATCGATACCTCCGACTCCAACCTCTGGAAAATAACAGGCAACGCCGGCAAACCAAACCAGCCTGAAAATATCATCGATGTCGGCAATTCCGGAACAACATTAAGAATCGCTATCGGCTCCGCATCACTCGCTGAAACCGAGCAGACTATTACTTTCACCGGCGATAAGCAAATCCAGGCCAGACCGCTCGGACCTCTAATGAACGCCCTGGAAAATCTCGGCGCAAAATGCTCCTCACAAAACAAAACAGGAAAAGTCCCCGTCAAAATCTC
Organism: Phycisphaerae bacterium; assembly: GCA_030604525.1. Lineage (GTDB taxonomy): Bacteria > Planctomycetota > Phycisphaerae > Sedimentisphaerales > Anaerobacaceae > JAUVVQ01. The sequence goes on from JAUVVQ010000010.1 coordinate 62,413, forward strand.
AGGAAAACTAAAAGGAGGATACACAACAATCGAAGCTAAGACAAGTCAGTTCCTCTCCTCGCTGCTGCTCTGTGCTCCACTCGCCGAAAAAGATACCGAAATCGATGTAACCGTCCTCAACGAACCCGGCTATGTCCAGATGACGCTCGACTGGCTCGATAAACAAAATATCAAATACCAGAATGACAATTTTAAAAAATTCAAAATAACCGGTTCGCAGTCATACATCCCCTTCGAAACAGCCATCCCCGCCGACTTCTCCAGCGCAACTTTCTTCCTCTGCGCTGCAGCCCTCGCCGCAGATAACCAGGTTACTCTAACAGGCCTCGACCTCAACGACTCGCAGCCGGACAAAGCCGTCATCGAATACTTAAAACAAATGGGCGCAGATATCAAAACAGAACCAAACGCAATCACTATTAAAAAATCCCAACTTAAAGGCGCCTGCCTGGATATGAACCAGACGCCCGACGCCCTGCCCGCTATGGCCGTCACCGCCGCATTCGCAAAAGGCACCACAAAACTCATAAACGTCGAGCAGGCAAGAAGCAAAGAAACCGACAGAATCAAAACTATGACCGAAGAACTAACCAAACTAAACGTAAACCTCGAAGAGCTATCCGACGGCCTCGTTATTCATCAAAGCAAACCAAAACCCGCAGACCTCAATGGACACTCCGACCACCGTATCGTAATGGCGCTCGCCGTCGCCGGCTTAATGCTCGATGGCAAAACCACCATCTCCACCGCAGAAGCTATCAACGTTACATTCCCGCAATTCATAAAACTGATGACCGCACTTGGCGCAAAAATTCAAGCAATAAAATCATAAAAATTGAAGTTGCAAAGTTACTTTCGGATTTCGAAAGGATACAAAAATGAAAAAAATCTCTATCCTTTTATGCTTAACCTTATTTACCGTCACCGGCTGCACCAGCTATGAAAGTGCCGAGGAAACCATCGTTGACCAGTGGACCACCGTAAAAACCCCGCCGCCACCAAAACTCGAAATGGTAAACATCAAACCAAAAACTACCGCCCTGCTCATCCTTGATATCCAGAACAACAACTGCAATATGAACCGAAGACCACGCTGCGTCGCTTCCATCCCAAAAATCAAAATACTCCTCGAAAAGGCAAGAGCCAATCACATCCCCGTCATCTATTCCCTTACAAGCTCCGCTGACAAAGCTGACATCAGAAAAGAGCTAAAACCCCTGCCCGGCGAACCGGCCGTCAAATCCGGACCTGACAAATTCTTCAACACCAACATAGAGCAAATCTTAAAAGATATGAACATTGAAACCGTTATCCTGGTCGGCACATCCGCACACGGCGCCGTCCTGAACACCGCCGCCGGTGCCGCCACAAGGGGCTACCAAATCATCGTCCCCGTCGATGGCGTCTCTGCAGGCAATAAATACCCCGAACAGTACACCGCATGGCACCTGATGAACGCTCCCGGAACAAGAGGCCGAACAACCTTAACAAAAATAAATCTCATAAAATTCTAAAAAATATATAAACCCGCATTTCCCAAGTAAACAGTGACAAATGAATTGAATTATGATAGTATAGAGCTTATGGAGACCACTCAAGCCAGTTTTGACTATTCTGAATTGGAGAACCCAATGGGTGAAAGAAGC